>JAZRZO010000001.1:0-7234 GCA_045601405.1 Lachnospiraceae bacterium
ATTCAAAATTGTTTCGATCTATCTGTGGATGCTCTCCGGATGAACCTATTGATCCTGTTGTACTGCTTGACAGATTACCGGACTTGGAAGGATTCGAGGATGTAAGGTATGAAGTGGTATACAATGATGCTCTTCCCGGAAATGTCCCGGCACAATGCACCCGGGTAGAAGATGGGTATTTGATTCAGATCAAAGAAAGCGTGTATATCGGAGCTTCAGAAAGAAAAGTCGGAGGACATCGAATGCATATCATCCATGAAATCATGCATCCGTTTCTGGATAAGCTCGGATATAGACCTATATACACGCGCAGGTTGTCAAAGGATGTTCCTCCTTTCAGAAGACTTGAATGGGCGGTTATGGCTATTGCAGGAGAAGTTATGATGCCATATGAGTATACGGAAGGTATGACCGAAAAAGAAATCATGCAAGTGTATGGAGTTTCACAGGCGGCAGCAAAGAAACGCCTTAAATATTAAAAGGATGGTGATGCATATGATTGAATAAACGGTATATATGACTGCTACCAACGGTTGTGTATGCCACAAAATATAAAAGTAACCTTATTAACTTCCGGAGATACGAATATCTTTCAAACACAGTGTGTTTCCGGAGCAAAGATTTTTAGCGCAGGAGGCGCAATGACATGATTAATAATTTAATAGATATCGTGAATACCACAGACAAGCTCCTGTCATATTTGGATGGGAAGATTGAATTTTCAGAAGATGGATTCCCTGTTTTTACACAGGAGATGTTTTTGAACGAAGAACCGGACCTGATAGTTCCATATTACAACCGTCATCATAAAGTTGTAAAAAATCCGGGTAAAACTGTTATCTGCTTTTTCGGGAGCGATGAGTCCTTGTACAGGCGTCTTGAAAATGTATTTGATGATATGGAAGAATATAGGCTTTTTCAGGGAGTAATCGGGTTGGATATAACCGTAACCGCAGATATGGATGTTGAATGGCAGGATGCCATAATGCTTCTGAATCAGTTATTTCTGGCTGTACTTGCCACAAATGGCATAAAGATTGTAATGAATGCCCGCATCGGTGGCTCCGAATCAGTTAAAAACCTTATGAAATTCCCTAAAAACATATTATGGGCTACGAGTTTCCTCGGCTGTGATAAGCTTACCACAGAGACCGATTTCAGCTTCATATCGAAAATGCTGGGATTGCTTCCGTCAAAGTTACTCATATATGGAAAGCATGATAATATCGCGGAAGGTCAGCTATCCGTCATGGGTATACCGTACAGGACTTATACAGATTTTCACCGTCTTTCAAAGGAGGTGGCATAATGGCAGATCAGAAGAGCGCATATTCGGAAGCATCAAAACATTATGTTGAAGTAAAAGTCACGGAGTCGGCATTGGATAAGGAGCGATTTGACAGAAGCAAACTTCGTGAAGCAAAGTATAATGAAAACTGGTCCAAACAGAAGGTCAATATCAATGAGATTGTTGACGAATTCGCTCCGAATTTCACAGTGAAAGAAACCGGAACGAAATACATCTTTAAAGGAGACCGCTACGAGGTTACTGCTGATATGGCAGGAGGGTATTTACGAATAAAGGATCGCAATACCGGAAAATGGGTTAAACTTGATGGGACACCAGTTTCCAGTAATGCAGAAGGACACTATAAAATCAAGAAAAGGGAGGAAATGTAATTATGCATTTTGAATTGTATTTAACATTTGACGGTGTTGAATTTGGAATAATGGGACCTTTTGTAGATAATCCAGAAACAGACAAGAGGGTTAAGTATTATCAACTGGAAAATGGTTGGGATGATGTTGACTTATTCTTTAATGACCACGCCATTGATGAAATTGCACGTAGATGTGATTCCTTAATCGGCTATGGAGATGTAGATTATTTTAATTCCGAAAAATGCTCCATTCTCAAAGCATGGATCGATGAAAGGCTTCAGAAGCCTGCCGTTCCAAGATACCGGGAAATGCTTGAGGTTTTGAGAGATTATTGTAAGCAAGCCATAGAACTTAATACGGGGGTATATATTGACTTATGAAATCGACTTACAAATTATTTGGAACGGTATGGGACGGCATAGAAGATCCCGGACAGCTGGTAATTGACAATTGTGTACAACATACTCCGGCGGAAATGGTATCATTAAGCACTCTCCTAAAAGCTTCCACAAAAGATGATCTTGCAAGAATTCTCGAATCATTTTACGATTCCGATGATATTGCAATTAATATGGATTATCATATTGAAAATGAAAACCCTATAATGAAAGCCTTTATTGAAAAACGTGAAAGACAGATAAAAGGATATCTTTTGCAAAAATTCAAGTCTGTCTGCTTTTACCGTAATACGGATAAAAAAATCCCGTCAGGTGCTACCAACGCCTAACGGGATTAGTTCTGAAGATACGAATATCTTTCAAACGATTAATTTATTGTACTCGGTTTTTCTGAGCGTTTCAACACAAAAATCAGTGGGGATATACAGAAAAATTGATCTTGAATCTTAAATGAGGAAGACCACACCATAGGCATCAACCTATGATGTGGTCTGTTTCTTCACTTCCGCTTGAAGACTTCACTCAAAACATGTTTTTCTGAAAATCCCTAAGCGAAGCCCTCTAATGCCAACAGTTTCTTACTTTATACCATATTTCCTTTTTGCGCGGAACCGCTTTACTACCTCAGCACATCCATAAACGCCTTCACATTTTCTGTTTTTGCGTTAAGCGGCACCTCACAACCGGAAGAAAGCATAAAGCCTCCTCCCATACCCATCTGCACAAGATCTTCACTGTATTCCACTATCTCATCAATCGTTCCGAACGCGAAAAGCGTTGCCGGGACATCCCCTCTGATAGTCTGATAACCCTTCAGAGTATCATAAGCCTCATGAATATCCGTATCTCCGTCAAGCTCGATGTGCAAGCATCCTTTCGGAAGCTCTGTAAAATATTTTACCATAGGCAGCCAGTTTCCGTCAGCATGAAGAACGCTGATAAAACCGGCCTCATGGAATCTGGTAATGGTTTTCTTAAGTTCGGGCCATACATATTCCTCAAACATATCCGGAGAAATAAATGTTGCGCAGGACCTCATGGCAAATATGCCTATCTTCTGCACACCCGTCTGTTTTGCCTGCTGTATGGTTCCTATATCCGCCGCTTCCTGGTTATTCCTTATTATGTCCATTATCTTTTCCGGACAATCGTACATATCATAGGTGAATTCCTGCATGGAGCGTATCATTGATATATCATCGAATATCGGAGCCATCGCAAGCTCAAAGCACGGAACAACGCCGTTCCGGATCAGAAAACCTACAGTTTGTCCGATATTCTGCCCCAGCCGCGCAAATCGTGCACCGAGCTCATCAGGACTCTTGAATCCGTTGATATCCATCAGATATCCGAATTTCCAGTTTTGGTATCCTGCCTGCATTATCTTATCATATTCATCTGTATCGTCAAAATACGGAGTCTCAATAAACTGATAGAGTTCATTATCTCCTATCTCACGACCGGGAAGCCTGACCGGCAGTCCCATTACAAACGTCGTATCTAACGGCTCCATAGCCATTGATACATCCGGCTTTCCTATAAGCTCCCATGTCTTTTGCATGGCCTCCAGCCAGTTTGCCGGATCTGGATCCAGTATTTCCTTCTGTGTCTTTCCCCCAAGCGTTCCGTATGTAGCCAGCAGCATCGGCATTATGGGCATTTCTCTTCTGTCCTCATACGGTGTCATGCTCAGCATCTTACCGTATTTTTCAAATGAATTCATAATATCTCCTCCTGTATGAAAATAAAATAATATTTCCGTCTCGTTTACCCGATTGTAGCAATTAAAAAAATCCCTGTGAAATGAAGGGATTTCATTAAGGTATAACGTTTTGGAATATACTTTTCAGACTTCTTTATCCAGAAATTTCAGCAGGTTCTCAAGACTTAAGCTCACATTCGTCTCCTTCCAGACCAAAAGCAGATCATTGCGCATATTATCAAGGTCATACTTCCTTGCGACATTGTCATTTAACATCACCTGACTGTCTATCAGAGCAATTCCATTGTTTAGCTTGAGATTAACCTCAAAAGAGCCCTCATCGGGAATATAGCAGGCAATCTTGGGTTTGAATCCGGCTTCTTTTGACAGCTTATTTATAAGCTCCATGTAATGGGGATCAATCTCTGCCGAAAAGACTATAAAAGCTTCCTTTTTCAAATCTGAAAAACTGATACTCTCTTTACTGCTCAGTGGATTTTCCCATGGTATGAACACTGCAAGATTGGACTTAGTTATCGTTCTGTATTTAAGCCCTTTGCTCTCTATATTGTCTATCAGATGATGCGATGCCAGTACAGCGTCATAGGCTTCATCCATCAGCCCGGCTATAAGCTGTGTCATGGGATGGCACTCCATCACTATATTTACAGAATCTTTATCTTTGAACGCCTTTAGCTTATCCAGAAAATCATCGGAACTCATCCCGACAATCCCCGCTCCGATATGCAGCCTTTTGCTGCTTCCCTCTTGTACGGAGTGAGCGTATCCTATTGATGCCTCAAGATCTTTCAGGACAGCAGACCACCTGTTATAACATTCCCTGCCCGCAGGTGTAAGCCTCAGCTTCCCCTTTGACCTTATAAATAATATTATCCCCAGCTCTTTTTCCAGGGTTTGGATAGTCTTGCTTACCATCGGCTGGGTAACATGCAGCGCCTCGGCCGCGCCGGAAAAGCTGCCGCAGTCAACAGCTGTGAGAAATATCTGTATCTGATTGATCTTTATGTTCATAAGATCTATGTGCTGCATCTTTGCTCCCTTTTATCTTGTTTTAAGTACTTTATATCATATTATCGTTTTTTTGGCATTACAGATCTTTTAGTGAACACGCAAGTTTTTTCTACCAATAAAAAGACTGCAGATTTCATTCTGCAGTCTTAATAATATGATAAAATCTATATCCCCTTCCGAAAAAGGCTTACTTATCTCCTGTTTTTTTACCCTCAAGGATCTTTTGCAGGAGCTGATACAACTGAGCTGCATCCTCTGCATTCAGGTTCAGACATGACGCGGCCTTAGCCGGGATATTTCTTGCCTTTGTTCTTAGCGCTTTTCCCTCTTTTGTTATCTTTACCATTACTACTCTTTCATCACAACCATCATTGTTATGTACTGAGGATATGTGAGGCCTATCTCCGATAAAATAGGGGAATAATTTTTCACCACTTCCCTGGATGCCGCATAAAGGGGAAAACATAACTGATTTTCAAGCTTTAATGGATTTATCTCTTTCATTATTAAAGTTCTTCCACCTTTGCCTTAAGATTATCCATGGATTCCGTAGGCTCCATACGAGCCGCAATATTGCCGTCTCTGTCTATGTTAAATTTTGTGAAGTTCCACTTTATGTTACCGTTGTTTTTATAATCCTTATTCATGGATTTTACAACCTTGTTCATTGCAATTGACTTAACGCCCTTTCCGAAGCCCTCGAATCTGGTGTTTTCCGAGAGATACTTAAAGAGCGGGCTTGCGTTTTCGCCAAGCACCTCAATCTTCGAGAACTGAGGGAATGTTATCTTATATCTCATCGTGCAGAACTCATGTATTTCCTCGTCTGAACCCGGCGCCTGATCCCTGAACTGATTGCAGGGAAAAACGAGGATCTCAAGACCGTCCGCCTGGTGCTTCACATAAAGAGTCTGAAGGTCATTATACTGAGGTGTGAAGCCGCAACCCGTTGCGGTATTAACGATAACAAGAACCTTTCCCTTATACTCTTCAAGTGAAACTTCGCTTCCGTCCTGTTTTTTCTGCTTTAAATCATAGATACTCATTGTTTTGCTCCTCTCCGAATAATTTATATAACATTATTATTCGATTGAGTTCAATTGAATTGTGTCAAATATTTTTCATTAGTCAATACATTTGACATAAAAAAAATCATATTATATAATCACTCTCGCGTCTGAATTCGGACGCGTATTGTTTTTATTGATCGGGGTGTAGCTCAGTTTGGCTAGAGTGCTTGATTTGGGATCAAGAGGCCGCAGGTTCAAGTCCTGTCACCCCGAGAGCCTGAAAAACAGCGGAAAGCCTTGATATTACTGGTTTTCGCTTATTTTATCGCTTCGTTCAACTTCGTACAATTTAGTATGTTTTGGGGGTAAAAATGGTCTCCTTTTGGTCTCCCTAAACCTATTTGGTCTCCTTTTGGTCTCCCTTTTTGTCCTATTGGCTTAGCATCAAGCTGTCATTTCTGACAAAAAGGCAACAAAAAGACTCCCCCACCAATGGTGGACTCACTAAGGGATTTTTTATCTCGTAAGAATACGGCATAACTTACAACGATGTAGGCTATGCCGTTTTTCTTGCTTCTTCGGGGATATTGACTGCCCCGATAAAATTCCAGATGATAGCAATCGTCTGCTTTTTCGTTCTTGTTCCGGGAACCTTTTCAGGCTGGAATACTTCGATTCTCTCCACAAAGGTTCGGATGATCTCTGCAGTAAGCTCCGTGATATCCGTGTACTTATGTACCAGCTTTAGGAACGAATCCACATTTAACCGCTGCTCTTTAGAAGCGTCAATAAATTTCTGCAGTTCTTCGGAGCGGCTTTCAAGCTGTTTCTGTTCTTCTTCATAGGTGGCTGACATCCGGCTGAACCTCTCATCAGAAATCTTTCCGTCAATGTTATCCTCGTAAAGCCTTTGAACAATGGTATCAAGCTTTGCAATCCGGGCTTTTGCCTGTTCCAGTTCCTTATGGCTGTCACGGAGCCTGCGGTCAAGTTCTTTCTCGTTCTGCTTTGTAACAAGCTGTACGAACTCATCTTCATGTTCACGGGCATAGGATGTTATTTCCCGAAGGTGCCTTAAAAGAATCTCTTCAACCTGCACATTGTGGATCTGATGCGAAGTGCAGCCGCCTTTGATTTTGCGGTAAGTCGCGCAGACGAAATGCTCCTGCTCATGTGTCCATCCTCTTGCCCTGACCTGATAAAGCTTTGCTCCGCAGTCGACACAGTAAAGCATTCCGGAAAGAACCGGCATCTCACCCATAGGTGTAAGCCTGCGTCTGCCATCACGAATTCTCTGAACGATATCGAAAGTCTCCTGGTCGATGATGGCTTCGTGGGTGTTTTCAAATATTACCCATTCGGATGGATCGTTTTCCATTTTCTTTTTGCACTTGAAAGACTTTCTATAGGTACGGAAATTCACCGTGTGT
>JAZRZO010000002.1:0-1914 GCA_045601405.1 Lachnospiraceae bacterium
CATCTATCCCACAACAACGCTGATAAATAGTTTCCATTTTGCTATACCTCACATTTCATCGGCGTCGCCCCCGCATGATAAGCAACATTGCTGTACGTCCTTTACGCTCTATAGCTTTGGACGATATGTGGTTCTGCACGGGGGCTTTATTCAGATTGCGAAGCGACCTATATGGCCAAATGACAGCGAACTTGTGCCGTAGGTATAGCATACCGCATTTTCGTTTATCGTGGTGAATTCTTTTTCATAGGGATTGCGAACCATCCCGCAAACTGGCGCGGCAATCCGTACTCTCCGTCGCTTGCGCGAGGTCGGTCTATGCTCTAACTTGATACTCTGTTTAAGACGTTAAGGGGGATATCTGCCGCAGATATCCCCCTTAACAATTCCCCAGACGGCAGGGGGATCGGTACGGCGAGCGTCTCACTGGAGTAGTACTGGAGTAGTACCTTATAAGTAGAGTCGCGAAATCCCCCAAAATCTGTTAGAATAAGAAAAAACAGATGGAGGGATAGAATGGGAAAGAAAACGATATACAGCAATGAATTCAAGGCGGAGGCCTTGAAGCTGTCAGATGAGATCGGCGTAAAGAAGGCGGCAGCGCAGCTGGGACTGCCGTATTATACGCTGGCAGACTGGCGGAACCGGACGCGGGACGATATCGAGGGCCGAAGCGCGGGCAATGTAAAGGCCCTTACAGAGCCGGAGATTCGCATACGGGAGCTGGAGAGGGAAAACGCCGAGCTTCGGCAGGCAAATGAGATATTGAAGGATGCATTGGGTTTTTTCGCAAAAGACCGGAAGAAGTAAAGACCTCAGAGCGGCACATATTCATCCGGGAGAGGAAGGACAGGTACACTGTCAAGGAAATGTGCCGGGTATTAAAGGTCAGCGAGTCCGGATATTACCGTTGGCTCAGGAACAGCAGCAAGCCGACGAAACGGCAGCTTCTTGCGGTCGAGATGAAAGAAATACGCAATGAGCACCCGGATAACGACAATTACGGAGTAGATCGTATGCGCATAGCCTTGCTGCAAAGAGGCATTGAGGTCAGTCGAAGAACGGTTTACAGAGCAATGAAAGAAAACGGATGGCTGCATAGAAAGCATATTCCACACGGGATCACGAAGGCGACGACTGAGATACAGGAAAAAGAAAACCTGATCAAGCGCGATTTTACAGCGGATGCACCCATGAAGAAGCTGCTGACGGATATAACCGAGATACAGTGTGAAGACGGCAAGCTGTACGTATCGCCCATTCTGGATTGCTTCAACGGAGAGATCGTTGCTCTCACAATGCGGGACAATATGAAGAAGGAGCTTTGCATTGATACAGTCAGGCAGCTCAGGCAGCAGTATCCAAAGCTGCAGGGTGTGATTTTGCACTCAGATCGCGGCAGTCAGTACACAAGCGAGGCGTTTCGGCAGGAGCTTCGCGAAAACGGGATGATACAGAGTCTCAGCGGAACCGGCCATTGCTTTGACAATGCGCGGATGGAAAGCTTCTTTGCTACGCTCAAGAAGGAAAAGATTTACAAAACAGCAGCATATAAGCTGACAAGAGAAGATGTAAAGACGATCATTTTCCGATATATCTTTGTCTATTACAACCGTGTCCGTATCTATACCGGCAATCCTATGGGGCTTGCTCCGGTAAAGTACAGAGAATGGACCGGCAGCCTTATCTCTGCTGCGTGATTGACAGATTTAGGGGATTCTCCGACTGCACTTTTCTTGACATTTCCAAAACAGGCTTTTGTCTTTTGACAAGAGCCTGTTTCTTTTTGGAATGAAGTCGCCCTTGCGGGCTAATGAAGGAATGAAGACGCTTCGCTAATGAAGGAATTGAATAAAAGCTCTGCACTTGTCGCTGTGTTCTGACAGATGCAGAGCTTTTCCATTTATCCCATAC
>JAZRZO010000003.1:0-38746 GCA_045601405.1 Lachnospiraceae bacterium
ACTTCATATTTCTTTTGTTCATCCATTGATAGTTCTACCTTTCTGATAATAGTCACCTCCATCTCTTGATGGAAGTATAATACCACTTTGGGACATTTTCCCTTGTGGTATATTAGGACATTATCAAAAATGGTTCATACACACTATAAATTGCAGAAGAAAAATGTTGACAAAGAAGTGCAGCATCAATATAATTGCAAGGTACGACTCAAGTGAGCCATATAAGCTATGAAAGATCAGGAGGTGGATATAGATGTCTATATGCCCAAAAAATAAAACTTCAAAGGCTAGAAGAGACAAGAGAAGAGCTAATTGGAAGATGACTGCTCCGAATCTTGCCACATGTCCTACATGCGGTGCGCTTGTAATGCCGCACAGGGTATGCAAAGCATGCGGTTCCTATAACAAACGTACGATTATTGCTCAGGAAGAAGCATGATCATATCTAAGAATGTTTAAAAAACCGGCTCGTATGAGCCGGTTTTTTTGATCCTTATATCGGATTGATGCCGCGACAAAAGCAGCAATATCCGTTGGCATTGTATTATATCAGTAGGTTACACCCTGCCATAACATAGCGTCTGCAACCTTCATAAAGCCTGCGACGTTTGCTCCGACTGCCAGGTTGCCCGGTTTTCCGGCTTCCTCTGCAGCTTCCTCGCATGATTTGTAGATATTACTCATGATAACCTTGAGTTTTTCATCCACTTCCTCGGCAGACCAGTATATGCGCTCACTGTTCTGAGTCATCTCAAGTCCGCTGGTTGCAACGCCGCCGGCGTTGGCTGCCTTTGCGGGACCGAAGAGAACTCCTGCCTCCTGGAAAACAGCGATAGCTTCAGGCGTTGAAGGCATGTTCGCGCCCTCGCAGATACATGTAAGACCGTTTGCAACAAGTGTTTTAGCGCTTTCCTCATCGATATCGTTCTGTGTTGCGCAGGGAAGAGCGATGTCGCACTTGATAGTCCAGATGCCTCTGCATCCGTCCGTGTAAGTTGAATTCGGATGAGTATCGGCGTATTCTTTGATGCGGGCACGCCTTACTTCCTTAATATCCTTTATGGCAGCAAGGTCGATCCCGTCAGGATCATGGATATAGCCTGACGAATCGCACATTGCGACAACCTTTCCGCCAAGTTCTGCAGCCTTCTGAGCAGCATATATAGCAACGTTTCCGCTTCCGGAGATAACAACAGTTTTTCCTTCAAAGGATGTTCCGTTTGCCTTCAATACCTCGTTTGTGAAATAGCAAAGTCCAAAACCCGTTGCTTCTGTTCTTATGAGAGAGCCGCCGGCGCCTACTTTTTTGCCGGTGATGACTCCGGTGAATTCATTTGCAAGACGCTTGTACTGGCCAAATAGATATCCGACCTCGCGTCCGCCTACTCCTATATCGCCTGCCGGAACATCAGTGTCCGCACCGATATGACGAAAGAGCTCTGTCATGAAGCTCTGGCAGAATTTCATCACTTCGTTGTCTGACTTGCCCTTGGGGTCGAAGTCGGATCCGCCCTTGCTGCCGCCCATCGGAAGGGTGGTGAGGCTGTTCTTGAATATCTGCTCGAAACCCAGGAATTTAAGCACGGAGAGATTTACGCTTGGATGGAATCTTAAGCCTCCCTTGTACGGACCGATAGCTGAGTTGAACTGTACGCGGTATCCCCGGTTTACCTGCACCTTTCCGTTATCATCTATCCATGGTACACGGAATATAACAACACGTTCCGGCTCAACGAGGCGCTCGATTATGCCGTTCTCTTCATATTCGGGATGCTTTTCAATAACCGGCTCTAAAGACTCAAGGACTTCGTCCACAGCCTGAAGAAATTCCTGTTCGTTTGCGCATCTCTCAGCGAGACCGTCATAAACCCTTTTCAGATATGCATTATTAAGTGCCATTTTTAATTCCCCTTTCGTGTTTTGATTTTTAACACTTTAACAAGTTAATCAGTTGATATAAGCATTGCGATTATATAACAATGTAAAGAGTGATTCAAGTGGTCCCGGGGCCTATTTTATTGTTGATTATTACATATGATTTTAGTAATATTACTTGGGAACAGAACATGAGGAGTTACGATTGAAAGAGCTTAAAAGGATAACGGTTGCTCTTGATGCCATGGGCGGTGATTTTGCCCCGAAAGAGACTGTCAAGGGCGCTGTGCTGGCTTTGGACGAGGATGAGAATATATCTGTTCTGCTGTACGGAAGAGAAGACGACATTGCAGCGGAGCTTTCAGGTTATCAGTATGACGAAAAAAGGATAGGCATCTGCCATGCGCCTGATGTTATTGAAAACACAGATCCCCCGGTAAAAGCCATAAGGACTAAAAAAGATTCATCTATGGTACTGGCATTAAAGGCCGTTAAGGATAACGGCGCGGATGCCTTTATTTCGTGTGGAAATACCGGGGCCATCTTAGTGGGAGGCCAGCTTATCATAGGCAGGATCAAAGGCATAGAACGTGCGGCTCTGGGCTTTATGGTCCCAACCTTAAAGGGCGCGTGTATGCTCATAGATGTCGGCGCTAATGCGGACGCCAGGCCCGAGATGCTTCTCCAGTTCGCTAAAATGGGCTCTATATATCTGGAAAACGCGTTGGGGATACAAAATCCCAAGGTGGGTCTCGTAAATATAGGCGAGGAGGAGGAAAAGGGAAATGCCCTGGTCAAGGAAACATTTCCCCTCCTGAAGAATGAGGCTTCGATCAACTTCACGGGAAGCGTTGAGAGCAGGGGAATACCTGCGGGGCTCGTGGATATTGCGGTCTGTGATGCTTTTGTGGGAAACACTATATTGAAGATGTATGAGGGTGTGTCAGCCGCTGTGATAAAAAAGCTGAAGGAAACCCTTACGAAAAGCTTTAAAACAAAGATCGGGGCGGCTTTGATAAAGAGCGACCTTAAGAATATGCTGAAAGAGTTTTCCGCTGACGAGTACGGAGGCGCGCCCATGCTGGGCCTTCAAAACCTGGTGGTAAAGACTCATGGCAATTCAAAAGCGGCAGAGATAAAAAATGCCATACTTCAATGCAGAACTTTTATCAACGCCGGTATCAGTGATAAGATCAGAAACAGCATATAAAAAGAGCGAGGATTTGAACTATGGAATTTGAAAAAGTCAGGCAGATCATTGCGGATGTTTTGAATGTCGATCCGGAAACAGTGACGCCGGAAACAAGATTTATCGAGGATCTGGGTGCGGATTCTCTGGATATTTTCCAGATAATAATGTCTCTGGAGGAAGAGTTTAGGATCACCATAAATGACAATGATGCTGAAAATATTTCTACAGTGGGAGACGCGGTAGAAGAGATCAAGAGAATAAATTAAATAATGAAAAACATAAGCGAGTTTGAAGATATAATCGGCTATAGCTTCACCAATGTATCACTTTTGGAAACGGCTCTGACCCACAGTTCATATGTGAATGAGAACAGATCAAAAGACCGCACGCTCGAGGATAACGAAAGATTTGAATTCTTTGGTGACGCTATAATCGAATTCTATGTCAGCGAATATCTTTTTAACAAGTACGAAACCTTTCCCGAAGGTGATATGACAAAGCTCAGGGCTTCAATGGTCTGTGAACAGAGTCTGGCTGAATGCGCCAGACAGATAAAGCTGGGAGCTTTTATGCGTATGGGAAAAGGTGAGGAGCGGACAGGTGGAAGAGAGAGGGCTTCGGTTACATCCGATGCCTTTGAGGCACTGGTGGCCGCCATCTACCTGGATTCAAAAGGGACAGATAAAGTAAGAAAATTTATCTATGAGCATCTGATAAAAGGACTTAAGGATAAGACCTTGTTTTTTGACGCCAAGACAAAACTGCAGGAAATCGTTCAGCAGGACGGAAATGCGGATATCTCATATGAGATACTGTCTGAAACCGGTCCGGCGCATAACAAGATGTTCGAGGTGGCAGTTGTTATAGGCGGGGAGGAAGCCGGCAGAGGAAAGGGACATTCCAAGAAGGCTGCCCATCAGCAGGCTGCGGAGGCGGCAATAGCAAGGATCGAAGGAACGGAGAGATAGACAGATGTATTTAAAAAGTATCGAGATACAGGGCTTTAAAAGCTTTGCTAAAAAGATAGTTTTCGATTTTCCTGACGGGATAACAGGTATAGTAGGCCCTAACGGCTCCGGCAAGAGTAATGTAGCGGACGCGGTAAGATGGGTTCTGGGAGAGCAGAAGATAAAACAGCTGAGAGGAAGCCGGATGGAGGATGTTATCTTTGCGGGAACCGCAGAGAGGAAGCCTCTCGGTTTTGCTTTTGTTGCGATAACGCTTGATAATTCAGACCATAAGCTGAAGCTGGATTTTGAGGAGATAACAGTATCAAGAAGGGTTTACCGCTCCGGCGAAAGCGAGTATATGATAAACGGGTCGGTCTGTCGGCTTAAGGATATCCAGGAACTGTTTTATGATACCGGTATCGGAAAAGAAGGGTATTCAATAATAGGACAGGGTCAGATAGATAAGATACTTCAGGGAAAGCCGGAAGAGCGCAGGGAACTTTTTGACGAGGCCGTAGGTATCGTTAAGTATAAAAAAAGAAAGACCATTGCTCTCAGGAAGCTTGAAAATGAAAGGCTTAATCTTGCGAGGGTAAAGGACATATTAGGCGAGCTTAACAGGCAGATAGGTCCTCTGCGCCGTCAGAGCGAAGCAGCCAACAAATATGTTGAGCTGCGCGATGAGCTTAAAAAATATGATATAAATCTCTTCCTGTTTGAAAACGGGGCGGCAAGAGAAAAGATAAAGGAATACCATGAAAAAGAAGAGATAGCGGCAAGAGATCTTGAAACAGGGAAAGCCGAATTTGAGGCTGCCAAGGAGGAATTTGAAAAGCTCAGCGGGGACATAGTGCGCCTTGATAATGAGATAAATGATGTGAAAAACCGCATATCGCAGAGTGACATCATAAAAGAAAACATGACGGGAAACATCCGGCTTTTGGAGGAACAGATAAATTCCGCAACAGAGGCTGAAAAGAGTTTTTCCGCAAGGCGCGGACGTTTGATGGACGATATCCATACGGCTGAAGAAGAGAAGGCCCGTATCGAGGCTGAAAAGCAGGAAAATCAGAAGACTCTCACGGAATCGGTTTCCAGATCAAATGATCAGGACAGCAAAGTGCTTGAAATACAGAATGAAAATGAGGAACTCAGACAGGAGATAGAAAAAGCCAAGGAACGCCTGATCGAGCTGGTCAATGAAAAAGGTGACATCAACGCAAGGAAAGAACGTCTGGATGCTGTTCTTGAACAGATAGCAAGGAGGAAAGAGGAACTCAGTGCCAGCCTTGAAAGAATAGAAACGCAGACAAGCGCGCAGGAGGAAAAAGTGGCCGGACTTAATGCCGAGTTTGAATCCGCGCAGAAGAATGTAAAGAGCATCGAGGATGAGATAGAGACAAACAAAAAAGAGCTGGCAGGATCTGATGCTGCTCTTGCTAAGCTGAATCTTGAGCTGGGCCTTGCGAAGCAGGAATATGTGGAGAATCAGGCAAAGCTTGAGACCCTTAAGAACATCACGGAAAGATACGAGGGCTATGGAAACAGCATCAAAGAGGTGATGAAGCTTAAGGAGAAAGATCAGGGTATCCACGGAGTTGTCGCAGATATAATCAAGGTTGATAAAAAATATGAAATAGCTATCGAGACCGCGCTCGGCGGAAATATCCAGAACATCGTAACAGATACGGAAGGAACCGCAAAGGAGGCAATAGAATATCTCAAGGCCAATAAGCTGGGAAGGGCGACCTTCCTGCCGTTAAAAGCTGTTAAAGGGCGCGGAGAATTCAAGAACCAGGAGGTACTGGAGGAAGATGGAGTCCTGGGTCTTGCAAGCAGCCTTGTGGAAACAGAAGAAAAATATGAAGGCGTTGCAAAGTACCTGCTTGGGAGGATAGTGGTTGCAGATCATATAGATAATGCCATAAGGATAGCGCGTAAATATAATTATTCCCTGATGATAGTTACGCTTGAGGGAGAGCTTCTCAATCGCGGAGGCGCGCTTTCGGGAGGAGCATTCAAGAACAAATCCAATCTTCTGGGAAGGCGCAGGGAGATAGAAGAAATAGAAACGTTCCTTAAGAAATCCGCAGGAAAGCAGGATTCATTTGAAAAGGATATCGAACTTATTTCCGGAAGGATGGAGCTGCTCAAAAAAGAAATCTCCGACAGATCCGCGGAGCTGCAGGAAAACCTTATATATATGAATACAGTCAGGGTGAACCTTGAGCAGGAAAAAGAAAAACATAAGGATATACTTGTTGGCGCAGAGAGCATAAATAAAGAGAACGAGGATATAGAAACACGCACCGCCAGCATAAATACCGAAAACACAGGTCTTAATGACGAGCTGGAGAGCAACAGTAATGAAAACGAAGCGGTTAAAAAGAAGATAACCGAACTTGAAGAGCAGCTTGCCTCAAAGCGGGAAGAGGAGGCGAAAGAGCTCATTCTTGCCCAGAGCATGAAGGTGGAAAATTCCAGGCTTACAGAACAGAGCTCTCATCTGACAAATGCCCTGATCAGGGCGGAAAACGACCTGGAGCAACTTAATGCTGATATGCTGGAACTGAAGAAGAGCAGCGAAAATTCGACCAGGAGCATAGAGACAAAGTCCGCGGAGATAGAAGATATCAAAAAGTCTATCGGGGAGGCTTCCGCACAGGCCGAAGAACTCAGGGAAAGACTCGAAAAGCTTGAGCGCGAAAAAGAGGAACAGGCCGGTTCGCACGCAGGCTTCATAGACAAGAGGGAAGAACTCGCACAGATGGTGGCAGATCTTGATAAAGAAGTGATAAGGCTCAGTTCGGCAAGGGAGAAGCTTGAGGAGAGGTTTGAGAACAGGTCGAATTATATATGGGAGGAATATGAACTCACGTATAACAGCGCACTGCCACTGAGGAACGAAGAACTGAATGACGTCGCTGAAATGCGGGAAAAGATAAGCGATCTCAAAACACAGATCAGAAGGCTTGGCGTTATCAATGTCGGTGCTATAGAAGAATACAAAGAGGTAAGCGAAAGACATGAATTCCTTACCGCCCAGTATGAGGACCTGCTTAAAGCCGAGGCTGATCTTGTAAAGATAATCAGAGAACTCGATAAACAGATGAAGGAGCAGTTCAATGTCGAGTTTAAGAAGATCCGTGAGGAGTTCGGCCGTGTATTTAAGGAGATGTTCGGAGGAGGATACGGACGCATAGAGCTTGAGGAAGACGCGGATGTACTGGATGCCGGGATAAGCATCATCGCGCAGCCGCCCGGAAAGAAGCTTCAGAATATGCTGCAACTGTCCGGTGGAGAGAAGGCGCTCACCGCCATCGCTGTACTCTTTGCGATCCAGAATCTTAAACCGTCACCATTCTGCCTGCTGGACGAGATCGAGGCGGCACTTGATGATGCCAATATCACAAGGTTTGCGGATTATCTGCACAAGCTTTCAAAAGATGTTCAGTTTATCGTTATAACGCACAGAAGGGGAACCATGGAGGCTGCCGACCGTCTTTATGGAATAACTATGCAGGAGAAGGGCGTTTCTACTCTGATATCTGTTGATCTCACAGACATCAAGGAGGACATAGCGTAAAAAACAGAATAGCAGATATGGAGCACAGATGACAAAGCAGGAAAGAGAACAAAAAAAGCTGGAAAAGCTTCAGAAGGAAAGAGAGCGTCTTGAGCTGATGAAAACATTTGAACGCGCTCACCCTGAAGCCGTTCTGATATGCGGGGTGGATGAAGTGGGACGCGGCCCGTTCGCCGGACCTGTGGCAGCGGGCGCGTGCATACTGGATATAAATGATCCGCAAAAAGAGATATTATATCTGAATGACAGCAAAAAGCTGTCAGAGAAAAAGAGAGACGCTCTTTTTGAAGAGATAAAGGAGAAGGCCGTGTGCTGGGCCGTCGGAATTGTTGAAAGTGATGTGATCGATGAGATAAATATCCTTCAGGCCACATACCTTGCCATGCAAAAGGCAATAGAAGCATTGAGCGTAAAACCGGAATATATTCTTGCTGACGCAGTTACGATTCCGGGCATTGACATTCCGCAGGAGGCCATAGTTAAAGGAGATGCCAAAAGCGTGAATATAGCAGCCGCGAGCATACTTGCGAAGGTAACAAGGGACCGGATGATGGCGGAATATGATAAAACATATCCGCAGTATGGCTTTGCGTCACACAAGGGGTACGGCACAAAGGCACATATCGAGGCTATAAAGGAGCATGGGATAACGCCTATACACCGCCGCTCATTCATACATTTTTGACTTATAAATGAATTAGTATTTTTTTTACATTTTTTTACATTTTTTTTATAGAAATGGTATAATTCCTATAATAAAATCAATCTGAGCCAAGAGGCGTAATTTTGAATTAAAAAGGAGAAGTAAAAATGATAATTATCGGTGAGAAAATCAATGGCTCTATCCCATCAGTAGCAAAGGCGATAGAAGAAAGAAACGCGGACTGGATCAAGGATCTTGCGATCAGGCAGACTGAAGCAGGCTCTACATATATCGATGTCTGCGCATCTGTTGACGAAGATATCGAGGTGGAAACACTCAAATGGCTTATAGATCAGGTTCAGGAAGTTACAGACCTTCCTATCGCTGTTGACAGCCCGAGCCCGGACTCCATACTTGGCGCCCTGGAATTCTGTAATAAGCCGGGTCTTGTAAACTCCGTATCCGGAGAAGGTGATAAGATCGCCAAGATTTTCCCCGTTGTAGCTGATACAGACTGGGAGATCGTTGCTCTTTGCTGCGACGATACAGGTATCCCGAAAACACCTGAGGACAGGCTTCGCGTTTTCTACGACATCATGGCTGAAGCCGAGAAATTCAATATCGATCCAAGTCGTCTTCATATCGATCCGCTGGTGGAAATGCTCTGCACAACGGATGACGCTATGGCAAACCTCGGCGTTGTTATGAGAGAGATAAGGGAGAAATACCCGACCATTCACATAACAGGCGCGGTTTCAAATATTTCATTTAACCTTCCATACAGAAAGATAGTCAACCTCTGCTTTATGGTCCTTGCTATGCAGGCAGGTCTTGACAGCGCTATCCTTGATCCTACAAACAGAGACCTCATGGGTTCGGTTTTCGCAACCGAGGCTCTTCTGGGTATGGATGATTTCTGCATGGAATACATTACAGCATTCAGAGAAGGGCTGTTTGGCCCGGTACAGAGCTAACTCTCCACTCTGAACAGGTATTTCCTGTAAGCTGGCATTTTTATTTCGTCCGTAAGGCATAAGCCTTATATATAAAATTTTATCTTAATAGGAGGAAGCAAAATGTCAAAGATTGATGAGATTGCTCAGGCAGTCGAGGCCGGAAAAGCAAAGATCGTTCCCGGACTGGTTCAGGAGGCTCTGGACGAGGGGATCGAACCTATGGTCATCCTTAACCAGGGTATGATCGACGCAATGGGGATTGTAGGCGAGAAGTTTAAAAACAACGGGATCTTCGTTCCCGAAATGCTTGTTGCAGCACGTGCCATGAAGAAGGGTGTTGAGGTGGTTAAACCGCACCTGGCAGGCGATGACAGCGCAACTGTCGGCAAAATGGTAATGGGCACAGTTGCAGGCGACCTTCATGATATCGGCAAGAACCTCGTTATCATGATGATCGAGTCCGCAGGATTCGAAGTAGTTGACCTCGGCGTAGACGTTCCGGTTGAAAAGTTTGTTGAAGCAGCTCAGGATCCCGATGTTAAGATCGTTGGATGCTCAGCACTTCTTACAACAACAATGCCGGCTCTTCGTGACACTGTCGAAGCACTCAACAAAGCTCCTAACAGAGCACAGTTTAAGGTCATGGTCGGCGGCGCTCCGGTAAACCAGGAATTCGCTGACGAGATCGGTGCAGATTGCTACACAGAGGATGCAGCTGCAGCAGCAGAGGCAGCAAAGACTCTCGTATAAGCAAAAACAATCTGAATAAAAAAGCACTCCGCAGGGGGTGCTTTTTTAATTGTCGGATCACGTAATTACGGGGTGGTCAAGATGGATGAAGTAGTGGTATAATCATCAAAACATAAAATTACCAAAAAAGATAATATGTTCATAGAAAGTATAAGTTTTTTCGGGTATATTTTTATCGTGGAGAGAAATCGATATTATGAACTATCAGGAGACATTAGATTATATCGGCAGTATAAACTGGAAAGGCTCGCAGCTGGGTCTTGAAAGGATAACCGAACTTATGGGAAAGCTGGGGGATCCCCAGAAAGACCTTAAATTCATCCATATTGCCGGAACGAACGGCAAGGGTTCAACAGCCGCTTTTCTTTCATCTATTCTTACAGAGGCCGGATATAAAACAGGTCTCTTCACATCTCCTTTTATAGAGAAATTCAACGAAAGAATGCAGATAAACGGAGTCAGCATTTCCAATGATGAACTCGCTGAGATAACCACATACATAAGACCATTCGCGGAATCCATGGAGGATAGGCCCACGGAATTTGAGCTCAATACCGCTATTTCCATACTTTATTACAAAAATAACGGTTGCGACATCGTAGTATTTGAAGTCGGAATGGGCGGCGCCTTAGACAGCACTAATGTAATAGACAGCCCGGAGGCTGCGCTGATAACAGCGATAGGTCTTGACCACACTGCAGAGCTCGGGAACACTCCGGAAGAGATAGCCGCAACAAAGTCGGGAATAATAAAAGAAGGGACATCTGTTGTTATCTACAAACAGGATGGATCAATAGAAGATGTGATTAAAGCAAGGTGCGGGGAAGTCGGAGCATCTTACACTGAATCAGAGCCTGAAAAGATAACATTCATCGACAAGACCATCGACAGGCAGCGGTTTTCATATGAAGGGCTGGGCGAGATCAGCATTCCGCTGATAGGAGACTACCAGCTTGACAACGCGGCCCTTGCGATAAAAACTATAGATGTATTGAAGGCTAAGGGCTGGAAGATATCAGAAGATAATATAAAAACAGGCTTTGCAAAGACAAAGTGGCCGGGCAGATTTGAAGTTATAATGAAAGATCCCGTTTTTATAGTTGACGGGGCGCACAACCCTCACGGCATCAGGGCTACAGCAGCAGCTCTCAGAACATTTTTCAGAGATGAAAAGCTTGTCTTCATATACGGTGTAATGGCAGATAAGGATTACAATGACATGCTCGCGCAGATACTTCCTCTTGCAAAGGAAGTCCTCTGCGTAACCCCTGCCAATCCCAGAGCGCTCCCGGCGGAGGAGCTTGCCGGGATGATACATGATAAAGGTGTTGATGCAACTGCGTTTGAAACGGTTGCGGATGCAGTGGATGCGGCTGTTAAAAAGGGAAGAAGCTGTGCCGGGGCTGTGGCGCTTGGCTCACTTTATATGATAGGTGAGCTTAAGGGCTATGCCAGAAAGAAATACGGCATCAAATAAGTTGACAATAAAATTTAAAATAAAAAAGGAGAACGTAAAATGGCAGAATTCAAAACAGATATCGAAATAGCTCAGGAAGCTACACCGCAGCATATCAGGGATATCGCTGCAAAGATCGGTCTTACGGAAGATGACATCGAATACTATGGCAAATATAAAGCCAAAGTAGACTATAATCTTCTTGCTAAGCCGAGGGAAGACGGGAAGAAAGCAAAGCTCATCCTTTGCACAGCTATCAACCCCACACCCGCAGGCGAGGGAAAAACAACTACTACAGTAGGTGTTGGTGACGCTCTTTCCCTTCTTGGAAAAAGAACAGTTATCGCTCTTCGTGAGCCGTCTTTAGGACCGGTATTCGGCGTTAAGGGCGGTGCTGCAGGCGGCGGTTATGCTCAGGTAGTTCCGATGGAGGACATAAACCTTCACTTTACAGGTGACTTCCACGCTATCGGCGCGGCTAATAACCTTCTTGCCGCAATGATCGATAACCATATTTATCAGGGAAATGCCCTTGATATCGATCCCCGCCGCGTTGTTTGGAGACGCTGCGTTGATATGAACGACCGCCAGCTCCGTAATGTTGTTGACGGCCTCGGCGGAAAGACTAACGGCTACACAAGGGAAGACGGCTTCGACATAACAGTTGCTTCTGAGGTTATGGCTGCATTCTGCCTAGCTACAGGCCTTGATGATCTTAAGGAACGCTTCTCGAAGATCGTTGTTGCATACACAAGAGGCGGTGAGCCTGTAACCGCAGGTCAGATAAACGCGCAGGGCGCTATGACAGCGCTTCTTAAAGATGCTCTTAAGCCTAACCTGGTTCAGACTCTTGAAGGAACACCGGCGTTTATCCACGGCGGACCGTTTGCGAACATCGCTCATGGATGTAACTCAGTTATGGCTACACAGATGGCTATGCATTTTGGCGACTATGTTGTTACAGAGGCAGGCTTCGGTGCTGACCTCGGCGCTGAGAAGTTCATCGATATCAAGTGCCGCTTAACAGGTCTTCGTCCGGATGCTGTTATCATTGTTGCCACTATAAAAGCTCTTAAGTACAACGGCGGCGTTCCGAAGGCAGATGTTGGCAAGGAAAACCTTGAGGCTCTTGAGGCAGGTCTTCCGAATCTCTTAAAGCATGTTGAGAATGTAACAAAGGTATTCGGTCTTCCGGCAGTTGTTGCCCTTAACAGATTCGCTAACGATACAGACGCAGAGATCGAGCTTGTAACAAGGAAGTGCGCAGAACTTGGCGTTAACGTTAAGATGAGTGAAGTTTGGGCTAAAGGCGGCGAAGGCGGAAAAGAAGTTGCGGAAGAAGTTATCCGTCTGTGCGAGCAGGAGAACAACTTCAGCTTCACTTATGACGAGAACCTTTCAATCCGTGAAAAGATTGAAGCTATCGCTACCAAGATATATGGTGCTGATGGTGTTGACTTCGCGCCTAAGGCAGCCAAGGAGATCGACGAGCTCGAGAAATTCGGATATGGCAAGATTCCTGTATGCATGGCCAAAACCCAGTACTCACTTACTGATGATCAGACTGTACTCGGCCGTCCTACAGGCTTCAGGATCACTATCCGCCAGGTAACGGTTTCCGCAGGTGCTGGCTTTGTGGTTGCTCTTACGGGCGAGATCATGAAGATGCCGGGTCTTCCGAAGGTTCCGTCAGCCGAGAAGATCGATGTTGATAACACAGGAAAGATTTCAGGGTTGTTCTAATGATAAGTCAGAAAACATTACCGGAATTCGTTCAGGTTCTTGCATCCAGGGAGCCGGTGCCGGGCGGCGGAGGAGCGGCAGCTCTTTGTGCGGCAGTAGGCACGGCACTTGGAAATATGGTAGGTTCACTCACTGTCGGAAAGAAAAAATATGCCGATGTTGAGGACCGCATAGTCACACTCAAGGCACATTCGGATGCGCTTCAGACAAGATTCCTTGAGCTCATAGACGAAGATGCTGCAGGCTTTGAGCCGCTTTCAAAAGCATACGGCCTGCCGGCGGAAACAGATGAGGAAAAGGCGCATAAAAAGCTTGTGCTTGAGGAGTGCTCAGTGACTGCATGCAAGGTTCCTCTGGAGATAATGGAAAGGTGCTGTGAGGCGATCGATATCATCGAAGAGTTCGCACAGAAGGGTTCAGCTCTTGCGGTATCGGACGCCGGCTGCGGCGCGGTCACGGTAAAGGGAGCATTGTTTGCGGCAAGCCTGAATATCTTCATCAACACTAAAGGGATGGAGAACAGGGATGTTGCGGATGAGCTGAACGCGAAGACGGAAAAGATGCTCGATGAATATGGCAAAAAGGCGGACGCCATATTCGAAAGTGTCGCCGGTAAGCTAAAAAAATAAAGTTCAAAAAGACCGGGCAGATGCCCGGTCTTTTTTTTACTCCGGTCTGTTCAAGACTATTGTATCCGAAAGAAAAACCGATGATCGGCATTTATTAAATAAGGGTGGTATTTATTTTATAAAGGAGTATAATAACGGTTGATCCTGATATACATTGGATAAATTATTTATGGATAAAAAGCATAGAACAAAAGCGATAATAATTTTTGCATGTGTTTTTCTGGCGTTGATCGCCGGGGTTATTCTTACAGCATCACTTAAGAGTGACGGCGGAGAGGACGTACAGGTCGTGATGAGGGATGTGGTCCTGCACGATACCTATAAGATAAGTCTTTTCGGACTTATTGATGTAAACCCCGCACTGATATCAGGCATAGTAGTAACCGGCATCTTTCTTATTTTCTCTCTTATTGTAAGGATATTTGTAATACCGCGCTTTAAGCTTGTGCCCGGAAAGTTCCAGCTCTTCCTTGAGCAGATGGTTGAGCTCTTCGTTAATATGGGTAAAAACAATTCCCCGCATGCGCACAGGTTTATCAGCGCATATATCTTTGTCGCCGGCGCTTATATATGTGTGGGAACGCTTCTTGAACTGTTCGGGATACAGGTCATAACAACAGAGGGGACATCCATCACACTTTCGGCTCCGCTTTCAGATATCAACGGGGCTGTCTGTATGGGGTGTCTTACCTATCTGCTGATCGTTATCGGCGGGATCATAAAAAACGGGATCAGAGGATTCGGAAAAGCATTAAAAGAATTTTCACTTCCGATATCCATGAGCTTCAGGCTCTTTGGAGCGCTGCTTTCGGGAGCATTGGTAACGGAACTGGTTTATTATTTCACGGCAACCAGATACGGTCTGCCCGTTCTTGTGGGTGTGCTGTTCACAGTCCTTCATGCGCTTATTCAGGCATATGTCCTAACGACACTTGCGTCAACATATTTTGGAGAAGTAACTGAAAAGAAGATCAAGGCAGTTGATCAGGGAGGAGAATAGAATGACGAACAAAGGTAAAAGAGTGATCGCGATACTTGGTATGGTAATCCTGCTGCTTGGAGCGAGCATGACATTTCTTGCCATCAAGGGCAAAGCTGATGAAGTATCAGCGACAGAGGGTACTCAGCTGGTCGAAGAGGCTGAGAGCGCTCAGGAGAGCTCTGCGCTCGGCAGCAAGGCTATCGCAGCCGGTGTGGCGATCGGGCTTGGCGCGCTCGGCGGTGCTATCGGCATGGGAATGGCTATCAGCAAATCTTCTGAAGGGATATCCAGACAGCCGGAGGCGGAAGGAAAGATAAGGACTACATTGATGCTGGGTCTTGTCTTTATAGAAACGGCCATAATTTATGCGCTTGTTGTCGCGATACTGATCATTTTCGTATTGTAAAGGTGGTAATATCAGATGAGCGGATTACCTCTCAATTTAGACTGGCAACAGATACTGCTGCATCTCCTGAATTTTGCGGTTCTTTTTGCTATCCTTTATTTCCTCCTTTATAAACCTGTGAAGAGCTTCATTGAAAAGCGCAGAACAACATATAAAGAGATGGATCAGCAGGCCGACACAATGCTTGAAGAGGCCAACAGGCTGAAGACCCAATATGAGGATAAGATGAATAAAGCGGAAGATGAGATAACGGAGATGAAACGGGAAGCCCTTCATATTTCCGAGCAGCATGCTCAGGAAGTGCTGGACGATGCCGGACGCCGTGCGGATGAACTGATCGAGGAGGCCAGGACCAAGGCAGAGGCTGAAAAAGAACAGATACTTGCGCAGGCCGGAGACGAGGTGTCGGATCTTGCCAAAAAAACAGCAGGGAAAGCTATCTTTGGAAATACATCGGACGCTTATGATTTATTCCTTGATTCTGCAAAGGATATGCCTGAACGGACTATGTACAAGGATACGCTGGATGCTTTCGATCAGTTTTTTGAGAACTTAGAGGATAAATAAATGTCACACTTAAAAGTGCAGCTTTATTCCGATATCCCGCCGACACATGAGCAGGAGCAGCGGTTTAAACAGTTTATAAAAAATAAATATAATGTTGATGTTTCTGTTGAGTGGATAATGGACCCGAAGATAAAGGGAGGGTTCAAGCTCAAGATAGGAACAGAGGTTTTTGACTGGAGCAAAAAAGGGCTTTTCAAACAGTTCAGTGACGCTATAGATTCCAAAAAATATATCGGCAAGGATACAATCCCGCTGATAAAGGATACGCTGAATGAGTTTGAGCTTAGCGCAATGCCTGAGGAGACCGGCATTGTGATTACCGTCGGTGACGGGATCGCGGAGCTTGAAGGGCTGCAGAACGTTACCTTCGGAGAGATAGTTGTTTTCGAAGGCGGCGTAAGAGGCATGGTGCAGAACTTGAGGGACGACCGTGTAGGCTGCATACTTTTTGATGATAATGAAGAGGTAAGAGCCGGGGGCGTTGTCCGGAGAACAGGCAAGCGGGCAAGCATCCCGGCGGGTGAAGAATTCCTCGGGCGTGTCATCAATGCCCTGGGCGTACCTATCGACGGCAAGGGAAAGATCAAGGAAGAGGACTATTACCCGATAGAGGCAAAAGCGCCCGGCATCATTGACAGGCAGCCGGTAACGCAGCCCCTGTATACGGGTATACTTGCCATAGATTCAATGTTCCCCATAGGAAGAGGACAGAGGGAACTTATAATCGGAGACCGCCAGACCGGTAAAACAGCTATTGCTCTTGATACCATCATCAACCAGAAAGGGAAAGACTGTATCTGCATATATGTAGCTATCGGACAAAAAGCGGGAACGGTAGCAAACTATGCCAAGGTTCTTAAGGATTACGGCGCGATGGACTATACCGTTATACTTGCGGCGAATGCCAGCGATTCGGATCCGATGCAGTATATAGCGCCTTACGCGGGATGCGCTCTTGCGGAATACTTTATGGACAGGGGCAGGGATGTGCTTATCGTATATGATGATCTGTCAAAGCATGCCGTGGCGTACAGGGCGATATCGCTGCTGCTTGAGAGATCTCCGGGTAGGGAAGCTTATCCGGGGGATATCTTCTATCTTCATTCAAGGCTTTTGGAGCGCAGCGCTCATTTAAGCGAGGAAAAAGGAGGCGGCTCTATGACTGCGCTCCCTATAATAGAAACACAGGACGGAGATGTATCCGCATATATACCAACTAATGTTATTTCTATCACAGACGGTCAGATATACTTAGAGACAAATCTGTTTTTCTCAGGCCAGCGTCCTGCGGTTAACGTAGGTCTATCAGTTTCCAGAGTCGGCGGCGACGCGCAGACACAGGCGATCAAAAAGGCTGTTTCCGGTCTCAGGTTTGATCTTGCCCAATACAGGGATATGGAGGTGTTCACCAAGTTCTCAAGTGATATGGACGAGTCCACAAGAGATCAGCTCTCGTACGGCAGGGGTCTTATGAGAATGCTGCGTCAGGACCAGTACAAGCCGTATTCACTTCACCGTCAGGTCATCATACTTGTCGCAGCCATGGCTCACTGCATGGAAAAATTTGATGAGGATGATGTGTCGGCATATCTTGAAGAGCTGATAGACAGCTTTGAAGCAGAGTTTATGGATCTTTGCACGCAGATAGACAGGAACGGCGAGCTTGATGATGAAGAAAAAAGGCTTATAACCGAGTTTGCCGAAAAGGTTGCCGTAAAATATATTCCCGTGGATGAGACAGGCGAAAGATAAATGGCCGGCATCAAGGAGATCAAAAACAGAATAGAGGGTGTCAGGGAAACACAAAAGATAACGAACGCCATGTATCTGGTCTCGTCTGCGAAGCTGAAAAAGGCAAAGCAGGCAATGATGCGGACAGAGCCGTACTTTGACGCGATAAGGGATGAGATAATCAATATCTTCGACCATATAGAGCATGTGGAAAGCAGATATTTCCTGCCGGAGGGTGAGGTGGATGACAAGGACAAGCCTATCCCGGGGAAATATGGCTATATCATAATCACCGCGGATAAAGGACTTGCGGGTGAGTACAATCAAAAGGTCTTAAAAGAAGCCGAAAGAAGATTTTCTCTTCATGAGGATAATGAGCTTTTCGTGATAGGGGAGCACGGGCGGCATTATTTTATGACGCACGGATATGAAATTGAAAAAAGTTTTATGTATACGGCCGCAAATCCGAGTATGGACAGGGCAAGAGCTATAAGTGATATTGTTCTGGACAAATATGTAAATGGTGAGATAAGTAAGATATATATCATTTATACAGATTACAATAACGGAAGAGAGTCGGATTGCCGTTCGTTCAGACTTCTGCCTTTCCATAGGTCGGAGTTCGCGAGCGACGCAGGTTCAAGCGATACAAGGTTTGAGTTTGTTCCTTCCATAGATGAAGTGCTGGATAACATCATACCCAACTATTTCACAGGTTATATCTATTCGGCACTTTTGGAAAGCTACTGCTCGGAGCAGAATGCAAGGATGATAGCGATGGACAATGATAACCGGAATGCGCAGGAGCTGCTTGATCAGTTGAAATTAGATTATAATCACGCGCGCCAGGATAAGATAACACAAGAGATAACTGAGGTATCATCCGGCGCAAAGTCTATAAAGCGTGATATTAGCAGAGGAGAAAGACGATGAAAGGCACAGTCGTTGCAGCATATGGATCTGTTGTGGATGTTGAATTTCCCGAGGGAGTGCTGCCAAAGATAAGAGAAGCGCTGATAATAGATCAGGGTGAAGAGACGCATGTGATGGAGGTTGCCCAGCATATAGGCTGGGGCCGGGTCAGATGCATCATGCTTTCCGAAGGTGAAGGCATCTTCCGTGGGCTTGAGGTTGAAGCAACGGGAGAACCGATCAAGGTTCCTGTAGGGGAGAAAACTCTGGGAAGGCTTTTTAATGTTCTCGGACAAACAATAGACGGAGGAGAGCAGATCCCTGAGGATGTAGAGAAATGGAGTATTCACAGAAAGGCGCCTGATTTTAAGGATCAGAAACCATCTGTAGAGATACTTGAAACAGGTATAAAGGTAGTTGACCTGCTGGAGCCGTACCCGAAGGGCGGAAAGATAGGACTGTTCGGCGGTGCGGGAGTCGGCAAGACGGTGCTCATTCAGGAGCTCATCCATAATATCGCTATGGAGCACGGAGGATATTCGGTATTTACGGGAGTGGGAGAGCGAAGCCGTGAAGGAAACGACCTCTGGAATGAAATGAAAGGGAGCGGCATACTTGAAAAAACCGCGCTTGTTTTCGGACAGATGAACGAGGCGCCGGGCGTAAGGATGCGAGTGGGTCTTACCGGCCTTACTATGGCGGAGTATTTCCGTGACAGTCAGCACAAGGACATTCTGCTCTTTATAGATAATATATTCCGTTTTGTTCAGGCAGGTTCCGAGGTATCAACGCTTCTTGGCAGGATGCCGTCTGCTGTCGGCTATCAGCCGACTCTGGCTGGAGAGATGGGTTCTCTTCAGGAGCGAATCACATCCACGAAGGATGGGTCCATTACATCTGTACAGGCGGTTTATGTGCCTGCGGACGACCTTACTGATCCTGCTCCTGCGACAACATTCTCTCACCTGGATGCCACCACTGTTCTCTCACGAAAGATAGCGGAGCAGGGTATATATCCGGCTGTTGATCCGCTGGAGTCATCTTCAAGGATACTTGAGGCAAACGTGGTAGGCGAGGAGCATTACAGCGTGGCAAGGGAGGTTCAGGAGATACTTCAGAAGTATGCGGAACTTCAGGATATCATCGCTATTCTCGGGTTGGACGAACTGGGTGATGATGACAAGCAGATTGTTGCCAGGGCAAGAAGGATACAGCGTTTCCTTTCACAGCCGTTCCATGTAGCGGAGAAATTCTCCGGCCTTCCGGGTGTTTACGTGCCGCTGGAAGAAACGGTTAAAGGCTTTGCCGCCATTGTCAGAGGCGAGATGGATGATTGCCCCGAAGCGGCTTTCTATAATGCCGGGACTATTGATGACGTAAAGAAAAAGGCACAAAAACTTAGATAGATATGAGTGAGTTTCATCTGGATTTTTTAGCTGCTGATAAAGATTTTTACAAGGGTCCGTGCAGCGGACTTGTTCTTCCGCTTTCTGACGGGAAGATAGGCATATACGCAGGGCATACAAATATGATCGGGGCTGTTGTTCCGGGTGAGGCGAAGCTGAGCATTGATGAAGGCGGAAGCTTTGAGCGCGATGAAGACGGAAAAGTTGTCGTTGTTGTAGGCGGAGGCCTTGTGAAGGTTGAGGGCGGTAATGTCACGGTGCTTGTTGATTCTGTGGAATTCCCTTCAGAAATAGATGAGAACAGGGCAAAGCGCGCGGTACAGATCGCCAAAGAGGAGCTTCTTCACAAGCAGAGCATGTTTGAATACAGGCAGACTCAGGCCGCTCTTTCAAGAGCTATGGCGCGTCTTAACGCCAAGCATTATAAGGGCTGACCCGGAGCCTTTCTTTTTATGGGATCGGATAAGAATTTCACATATATCTTAAAATGCTCGGATGGCAGTTTTTATACGGGTTGGACTACCGATCTGAAAAAGAGGCTGGCAGCGCACAATGCGGGAGCCGGGGCTAAATACACGCGTTCCCGCAGACCGGTGGAGATGGTATATTATGAGAGCTTTGAAACCAGGTCTGAGGCAATGATGCGTGAAGCCGAGATAAAAAATCTTACGCGGGAAGAAAAGAAAAAACTGATATCTTCGCACAGCACATGATAAAAAAAGCCGGGCACTGCCCGGCCTTTTTCTGAATTTAAATACAGATCAGAAGTTGAATACTTCTCCTGTAGCCTGTTTAACAGCAGCGCGGACAACATGTGATGCCATAACTGTATTTGTAACAGCGCCAACACCGCCCGGAACCGGGGTGATCTTGGAAACATGCTTCTCAACCTCGTCGAACGCAAAGTCACCGCACATCTTTCCGTCAACAAAGTTGATACCCACATCGATAGCAACGCAGTCGGGATTCGCGTTTTCCACATGGGCTTCCTTAACAAGACCGGGAACACCGCATGCACATACCAGTATATCAGCTTCTTTGCAGCGGCTGATAGTATCCTTTGTGAATACATGGCACCATGAAACTGATGCGTTGCGGGCGATGAGCATATATCCAACAGGACGGCCGACTACAAGGCTGTGACCGATAACTACCGCATTAGCGCCTTCATATTTAACGCCCATAAAATCACATATTTTAATAACAGCCTCAGCTGTGCACGGGAAGTATCCGCTTTCATCACCCATTGCGAGTTTAGCCCAGTTTAAGGGACTCATACAGTCCATATCTTTTTCAGGGTCTATCATGTCAACAAGCGGAGCGTCGCTTAAGTGTTCCGGCAGCGGACGGAACATGAGGATACCGTTTACTGACGGGTCATCGTTTACCTTTTTGAATTCTGCCTCCAGGTCTGCCTGTGAGATATCTTCTGCAAGCTCAAATACCTTTACTTCTATGCCTACGTCACCGCAAGTCTTCTTAACGCCTTTTTCGTATGAAAGGTCGCTGTCCTTGGCACCAACTCTGATGATACCCAGGCACGGCTTAACGCCGGTTTCCTCGATCTTTGCCTTCATCTGATCGATAAGTTTTGCTTTTACATCAGCACCCTTTACAACTTCTGCCATTTTTTTTCCTCCTGATACATATTTGTATTTTTTATTGTACGTATATTCTATCAGAGAGTCAGTAACATATATAGTAAAAAAATTATTTTTTTATAATTTTTTAAAGGGGGGATCCATAAAAAATTAACAAAGGATTCATAGACTTAGTATGTATTATAATGTAAAATACTTTAGTTACATTTACTGTTGTAAAGGAGTGAAAATTTGAGCAGGACTACCAGAAACAAAAAAAGGGGAAGCAGGGTTTTATCCACTATAGGAAAAGTTTTCGCGGTAATAGGGGTAACTTTGCTGTTTGTTGTCCTTGCCCTGGTAGCAACGATATTTCTGTTGCTGAAGGGGCCGTCAAAAACGGCTAAGACCATATTTACTACAACATGCTATGAGACAAGCGCGATGAAATGGCTTCCCAAGATGTTCATATCCCAGAAGGAATATGACGAGATCATAAACAGCACGAGAATGGCTGAGATGGAAGAGGGACAGACCAGTGACGCATCACTTATTGATGTATCGGATGATGTTTCGCAGGACATTGAAGTTATCGATGTTACAGGCGGCTCATTTAAGGGAAAGCTGATGACGATCTACGACCCGTCAAGAGTATTCCTGGGTACTGTGGAGACCTTCGGGGAATTCCAGGGGGATGTGGTTCAGGGCATAGCTGCCAGATATGAAAACGTGATTGGAGGCGTAAACGGAGGCGACTTTTTAGATGCGGGAAGCTACTCTTATACAGCCCTGCCGCTTGGATGCGTAATCTCAAACGGACAGGTCGTATTTGAGGATGCCGGTTATGATACAGCTTATCACATTTCCGGCTTTACGAACGAAAATAAATTCATAATGGGAAATATAACTTTAAATGAAGCCATAGAAATGGGTGTGAGAGATGCCGTATACACGGTTCATGAGACAGGACCCTTCCTTGTTATCAACGGAGAGGCAATGATAAATGAGGTGCCCGATTCCGCCACATACGGAGGTGGAAAGAACCCCAGGACCGCTATCGGTCAGAGAGCGGACGGAGCCGTGCTGCTCCTTGTAGTGGACGGAAGACAAGCTGATTCGCTTGGAGCAACCTTTAAGGATTTAGCGTATGCAATGCTTGAATACGGAGCTGTTAACGCGTGTGCGATGGACGGAGGCACGTCATCACAGATGATATATTACGGAGAGGTGATCAATCACCCGTATTCGCCCACCGGACCGCGAAAGTGTCCCACTGCATGGCTTGTGAGGTAAAAAATGAGTAATGATAACAGAGAGAACAAAGTTCAAAATATGAATTATTTATTTGGTGAAGATGAGATAGACGCTATCATTGAGTCTGAGATAAGCCGCGAAAGAGTCGCTCAGCCGGGGAACGGGAAAAAACGTGTCTATCCGAACGGAAATCCTGAAATGACGGAGGCCGGCGGGGCAGTCCGGAGAAGAGAGCCGTCTGCTGAAGAAGGCGTAAGACGTCAAAGACCAAGACCGCAGAACGCTCCCTCTCAGGCAAGAAGATCACAGCCCGGAGCCCGCAGAGTATCCGGTTCAGCTTCAGATCCGTCACAGAGAAGGCGGGCGCAGTCGCCTTCCCGCGCGAATGCGCCGGAGGGAAGAGGGGCACGCGCCGAATATGCACGCAGAAGCAACGCAAGAAGCAGCGTTAACCGTAAGGGCAGCGTCAGAACAGGCAGGAAAAGACGTAAAAGCGGTTTCAAAAAATTCCTTTTGATCTATTCAGCCATTCTTCTTGTGATCCTTATAGCAGGAATGATCATATTCGGCTCATTCCTTAAATCGCTTGAGAAAAACCAGCCGTCCCGGATAGCTTCAGAGATTGCGGAAAATTTCACAGAAAGCAGGGTCACCGGTTATCTTGAAAAACATAAGGATGAACTTAACAGCTTCGGTGATCCGGCGCCATTGATCAGTGAATGCGCGGAAAGTCTTTCAGGAAAAGGTCAGGCTTCATATATCGAAAACAAGGACTTTCGCGCTGATGAGCCATCATATAATATAACCGTGGATGGCAAAACAGTATGCAAGGCTACTCTCGGCAAGAACGGGAAGGCCGGCTTCGGTCTTGATAAGTGGAAGATAAAGAGTCTTGACATAGCAGACTACCTTGAAACCGGGGCATATGAAATTGAAGTTCCGGAAGGAACTGTTATAACGATAAACGGAGAAGAGGTGGGAGACAGGTTCAGGATAAGCGATGCCCAGATACCTGAAACACTGCGGAATGCGTCCCAATATGTTAATATCCCGAAATTTGTAACCTATAAGGTGGCGGGGGTTGCGCAGGATCCTCAGATATCCGCAAAGGACAGGTCCGGAAATGAGCTGAGTATAACTGCCGCAGGCAATAAATACGTTGCAGGAGCCTCTACCGACACGGAGTTTACAGACTCGGTATATCCGCTTGTGGATAAGGCCTTAGACGCATGGGGCAGACATTTTATCAACATGGGCGGAAACTTGAGCGCATATATGCTTGAAGGCTCGGAATGGTACGGATTTATCTTCGGCAGCGACGAGATGGATCCTATCATGACCTCATTTTATGAATACGAGAGCATAGATAATTATGAGTTTACGGAAAAAACGATCTCCAATTTTATCAGATATACAGATGACTGCTTCACTGTTGATGTTAAATACAAGATGAGGATCGACTTTAACGATAACCGTATGAGTGATGACAACCAGCAGCTTGACGCCACATGGACTTTCATCACACAGAATGATGGAAAAGACTGGTACATCATAGAGTGCACATATAAATAAAAGCTCCGGCCGGCTAAAAATTAAAAAAATATGAACTTTAATGTATACGATTGACGCATATCTCTGCGGATGATATGCTTCAATCGTATTTTGGTTCGATGCTTGATCCGGCAGTTTTCCAATAAGCACATAATATAAGAATAATGTTTTGCAGAGTTTTTGGCGCTGATCTTTGCGGCATAGAGCCGCGTATCATCAGTGTTGAGGCAGATATTTCAGACGGCCTGCCGGCCTTTAACATGGTGGGGCTTCCCTCGTCAGAGGTAAAAGAAGCAAAGGAAAGAGTATGCAGGGCGATCGTCAATTCTGGGATAGAGATACCTCCTAAAAAGATAGTCATCAATCTTTCTCCGGCATATATAAGAAAAAGCGGGGCAGGTCTTGATCTGCCAATAGCTATGGCGATGCTTGGCGCCATGGAACGTCTGGATAAGGAAAAGGTTGAGGATACGATGTTTATAGGTGAGCTGGGTCTGGACGGAAGCATCGGCTATGTAAGGGGTGTGCTTCCGATGGCGATGGCTGCCAGGGACAATAATCTCAAGAAACTGATAATTCCATCAGATAATGCTTTTGAGGGAAGATATGTCTCCGGGATAACAATATACGGAGCTGACTCTTTAGCCGGACTGGTGGATGGTATAGCCGCCAATTCATTAAGATTTATCGATAAAACAGATGTCGCTTCCATGTTGAAGGAACATATATCAAAGGGAGGACCTGATTTTGACGACGTGAAGGGACAGGATGCGGCAAAACGGGCAACAATGATAGCAGTGGCGGGTTTTCACAATCTGCTTTATATAGGCCCGCCGGGCTCGGGGAAAAGTCTTATGGCATCCAGGATACCCACTGTTCTGAATCCAATGTCGGTGGATGAGTGCCTGGAAGTATCGAAGATATATTCTGCAGCGGGATATCTGAAGCATGATACGCTGATTTTTGACAGACCGTTCAGGGCTCCACATCATACTATTACCCCGCAGGCCCTTGTGGGCGGTTCATCTAATCCGAGACCCGGAGAGGTGACCCTTGCTCACAGAGGAGTACTCTTCCTTGATGAGGCCCCGGAGTTTCAGAACCGGACCATCGAAACGCTGAGGCAGCCGCTCGAAAATAAAGAGATAATGATCAACCGCGTCAATTACAGGGCGCGCTTTCCGGCGGATTTCATGCTGGTGATGGCAATGAACCCGTGCAAGTGCGGTTATTATCCGGACAGAAAGTACTGTATGTGCAAGGAAAGCGACGTGAGAAAATATGTGGAGAAGATAAAGGGGCCTGTTCTTGACCGCATTGATATCTGTATTTCCGTCCCGAAGATAACGATCGGAGACATAGAAGGAAGTGCTCCGTCCATAAGTTCAAAATATATCAAAGAGGGGATACGCAGGGCGCATTGCAAGCAGGCGGAACGCTTCGAGGGAACGGGAATTAATTTTAACTCGGAGATGAAAAATAAACAGATAGAAATGTACTGTGTTTTGGAACCGGAGGTTAAAGCCCTGCTCGATAAAGCCTACGATAAATACAATATGTCTGCCAGAGGCTACTACAAGGTGCTGAAAGTCGCACGGACGATAGCTGATATAGACGGCGCGGAGATAATAGAAAAAAAGCATTTACTTGAAGCCCTCGGCTATCGTAATAACCTGATAATATAACGAGTATGCCGGTGTGATCAGCGGCGCGGAAGTAATACGGGGGGGGATGCTATGACAAGGAAGGAATATTGGATATGGTTATGCAGTGTACAGGGGATCACTGTACATGATATTGACAGATTGCTGGAAAAATATGAGGATCCTGAGGAGATATATAAAAGAACTCCGGAAGAACTTGGAAGAACAGGGAAGATGAACGCTTCTCTTATCCGGGACATAATGGATTCCCGGGAGAAGGGCAGCTTCGCATCTCTGATGAAACGTATGAAGGGTAAAGATATCAGATTTGTCTGTCTTGAGGATAAGGAGTTTCCGGAGAGAATGATGCAGATACCGGAGCGGCCATACGGACTTTTCTATAGAGGATGCCTTCCGGACAACGACATACCTTCGTGCGGAATGGTAGGCGCGAGGAAAGCAAGTTTGTATGGAAAAGAGATGGCGCAGATATTTGCAGGCGCCCTTGCGGGATGCGGCGTGCAGATCATCAGCGGGATGGCGCTTGGGATAGACGGCATCAGTCAGAAGGCAGCAATAGAAAAAGGCGGAAGGACCTTCGCTGTTTTAGGGAGCGGCGCAGATGTGATATATCCGGCCGATAATATCGGACTGTACTACGATATTCTGGAAAACAAAGGAGGCATCATATCAGAATATCCTCCGGGAACATACGGCTATCCCAAAAATTTTCCCGCCAGAAACAGGATAATAAGCGCGCTCGGAGACCGTCTGCTTGTAATAGAGGCAAAAAAGAGGAGCGGCACTTCCATTACGGTAAAGTATGCTTTGGAACAGGGGCGGGATGTATACGCGCTTCCGGGAAGGGTGACAGATCCGTTGAGCGAAGGCTGCAACATGATGATAGCAGATGGCGCGGGCGTTCTTACTTCCCCGGAAGCTCTGATAGAGGAGATATCCGGCTCCTGCAGGATGAAGCCTGAAAAGAAGGAGCAGATGTCTGAAGGTACCGGCGGCGGGTTGTATAATTTGATAAAAAAGGGATATATGTCATTACAGGAGCTGACAGACCTGTCACAAAAAAAGCCCGAAGAGGTACAGACGGAGCTTACGATGCTGAAGCTGTCCGGACTAATAAAAGAGGTGTCGCAAAATCACTATGTCATAAACAGATAGCAGCCCAGCCATGAAAATGTGTATTGATCGTGTTTTGGCAAAATTGTATTGACAGATCATGTGAAATAATGGTATCTAATTAAACTTGTAAGAAAACGAGTAAAGAGGAATTATCATAATGGCAAAAAATCTTGTAATAGTTGAGTCGCCTGCAAAGGTTAAAACCGTAAAAAAATATCTCGGTAAGAATTATGAGGTGGTCGCGTCTAAAGGTCATGTAAGAGACCTTCCGAAAAGCACACTCGGAATAGATGTCGAAAATGATTTTGAACCTAAATATATCACTATCAGGGGTAAGGGGGGAACCCTCTCTGAACTCAAGAAACTGTCTAAGGAAGCCGGTAAAGTATATCTTGCCACCGACCCCGACCGGGAAGGCGAGGCTATAAGCTGGCATCTTGCAAATGCGCTTAATCTTGACGAGAAAAAACAGAGAAGGATAGCTTTTAACGAGATAACAAAAAGCGCCGTGGCCAATTCACTTAAAAACTCAAGAGAGATAGATATGGGCCTGGTTGATGCGCAGCAGGCCAGGCGCGCGCTGGACAGACTGGTTGGCTATGGGATAAGCCCCATCCTGTGGGAAAAAGTCAAGGGAGGTCTGTCAGCAGGCAGGGTTCAGTCGGTAGCTCTCAGGATGATATGCGAGCGGGATGCTGAAATTGAGTCTTTTAAGCCGGAGGAATACTGGAATCTTGAAGCGGAAATATCTATTCAGGGTGAAAGAAAAACGATAAAAGCAAAATTCTATGGATCTGCTGACGCAAAGATTGAGATCCATACAAAAGAAGAGCTTGACAAGATACTCTCTGATATTGAGGGAAAAGAGATGAAAGTGGCGGAGATAAAGAGAAGCGAAAGAGTCAAAAAAGCTCCTTCCGCGTTCGTAACATCATCTCTTCAGCAGGAGGCATCAAAAGTCTTAAACTTTTCCACCCTGAAAACTATGAGAGTTGCGCAGACACTGTACGAAGAGGGATATATAACCTACCTGCGTACAGATTCTGTAAGGATATCGGATGAAGCTTTAGCAAGCGCAAAGGGCTTTATCAATGAAGAATACGGAGCCGACTATGTAAGCCATGTTAAGCCGGTGTCCAAAAGCAAAGGAAAGGTGCAGGATGCGCATGAGGCTATAAGGCCATCAGATATCAATGTTGTCCCGGAAAAAGTAAAAACCAGGCTTGACAGAGACGCGTTCAGGCTTTATCAGTTGATATGGAAGCGTTTTGTTGCCAGCAGAATGACTAATGCCAGATTTGAGACCACATCAGTGGCTTTTACTGTAAACGGATATATTTTTAAGGCGACCGCGTCAAAACAGATTTTTGACGGCTTCATGTCGGTTTATGTTTCCGGAGACGATAAAAAAGAAGAAAAGAACTCTACAGTTTCAAAGCTGACCATGGATGCAGTGATCAGAGCGGCGGAATATGAAGGCAGCCAGCATTTTACACAACCGCCTGCACATTTTACGGAAGCGTCGCTGGTAAAGGCAATGGAAGAGATGGGGATAGGAAGGCCCAGTACATATGCGCCAACGATAACCACGATCCTCGCGCGCCGCTATGTAAGAAAGGAAAAAAAGAACCTGATCGTAACTGAGCTTGGAAAGGTAGTAAATGACATCATGGTTACTGCGTTTCCTGATATTGTTGACGCCGGATTTACGGCAAATATCGAAGAGAAGCTTGATAAGATAGAAGAAGGAAACGTCGAATGGAAGGAGGTCCTGAGAGATTTCTATCCCGGACTTGAAAGTTCTATAAGCGACGCGCGTAAAAAGCTGGAAAAGATCAAGATCAAAGATGAAGAAACCGATGTGATCTGTGAAAAGTGCGGAAGAAACATGGTGATAAAATTCGGGCCTCACGGAAAATTCCTGGCATGTCCGGGTTTTCCTGAATGCAGGAACACTCAGTCAATAGTTGAAAAGGCAGGGGTAAAGTGTCCTGAATGCGGGAAAGACCTGATAATAAGAAAAACAAAAAAAGGCCGGAGATATTACGGCTGTGAAGGTTATCCTGAATGTAATTTCATGTCCTGGAACAAGCCGGCCGAAGATGACGCTAAAACAGCAGCAGCGGTAAGTGCGGAGCAAAAGTGATATAAACATGAACAGGGGCACAAGAAATCATATCATAAGAATTGCTATCATGGTGGTCGTTGCGGCAGCAGTTGTTCTTCTTGCCAACGCGTTCAGACCGAGCTGGGCTGAGTCCGCGGAACAGCGTGCAAACCGGGAGATAGAGCAAAAATACGATCTTACGCTGTGGTATTACGACAGCGATCTTACTGATTATCTGTCAAAGCTGAAGGAGGATTTTTTCAGAAAAGAGGGACTTAATGTAAAAATGGAGGAAGTCTCGGTTGTAGGATTTTTTGAAAACATCAATAAAATGAATGTGGAAAAAGACGGCGCTCCGGATCTGTTCATTACGGACACATCAAGACTTGAACAGGCATATCTCGGGGCACTTTCCAAACAGAACACATATTCCGATATCTATAATCTGAAAAATTACAGCCTGAAGTCGCTCACATCAGTTATGTTTGACGGTAAGCTGGCAGCATACCCGCTGGCATTTGACATGGAATTTTTTGTGTACGATCATGAGCTTATGTCAAAGGCTCCATCTAGTTTTGATAAGATAGGAGATATGTCATCAGAGTTTACGAAAAGCGCTGAATCCGGCGTGGATATGGTCATATTATACGATACTGTGAAACTGCTATATAACTACCACTTCATAGGAGATGCTATCAACATCGGTGGAGACAGAAATGATGATATAAACGATATCAATATCGACACTGAAAAGCTCAAGGCTGCTCTTTCGGTGTATAAAAACTTCCTTGACAAGGTTAAGATAAGCACAAAAACCACAGATTACGAATTAGTTGAGAACAGCTTCGCGTACGGAAGAAGCATGTCAGCTATACTGGATTGCAGCTCTTTGAGCCTGCTCAACAGAGAAAATACACCATATAAAATAGTTAAAATGCCTAATGTGAGTGACACTATCGAGTCTAAGCCGCTCTCGTCAACGCTTTGCGTCTGTGTAAACCCGATATCAGACAACACGGGAAAAGCAGAGAAGCTGGCAAGATTTATGACCTATGAAAATACCGGCATTATCTATGAGTCTACAGGATACCTAAGTTGTAAGAGGGCGGAAGAAAAGGAAAAAGGTTTCAGGGAAGTATACGATCTCTATGATGAAACAGCATCACTGCCTAAGTTTATTGAAACAGAGGATATTTGGAAGGATATCAAAAGAATGCTTAATGATGTTGCGGTAGGCGTAGATATAGACGAAGCCGTTCAAAGATTTGAAACCGCTGTAAAAGTGCATTTCGAAACAAGAAGCAGCGAAGAATAGATCACTTCTTATTCCGTTTCGGTTAAATTACTAAAAAATAATAACAAAAATGTTACAAATGTATTGCAGAAACCCTGCAAGTTTTGTAGAATGAGTCTGGTCAGAGGTTCTTTTCCTGAAAAGTGATCTTTCGGAGGAGAACATGAAAAATAAAAACAAAAATATAATAAAAGCATTGCTTATAATCCTGATATTTGTGACCGCAGGGGTTATATACAGCTGCACAATGGCAAAGCCGTCGGCTGAAAAAAACGACGGAGAAAAGGTATCAGAAGAGACAAAAAAGGAAAGTTCTGCCCTTAAAGAAAAAGAAAGCGCTTCGATGTTGTGTGTATACGTGTGCGGATGCGTAAAACAGCCGGGTGTATACTATCTTAAATCCGGCTCGCGGATACATGAAGCAGTTGGTCTGGCAGGCGGTCTTTCGGAAAATGCATCGTATAATTCGGTTAACCTTGCGGAAGAAATATCAGACGGGCAGCAGATATACATACCGGGTGTTGATGAAGAGATCAGCCGCACAGCGGCAGCAGTCGATGACGGACTTGTAAACATCAATACAGCCGATCAGGAACAGCTGAAGACTTTGCCGGGAATAGGCGATGTGAAGGCACGGGCGATAGTCGAATACCGGGAAAGCGCAGGGTCGTTTCAGGGACCCGAGGAAATAATGAATGTCTCCGGGATCAAGCAAAGTGCGTATGACAAAATCAAAGACAAGATAAAGGTGTAGGAAAAAATGAGCAAGGTCTTAGTTGTAGATGATGAAAAGCTGATCGTAAAGGGTATTAAATTTTCACTCGAACAAGATGGCATGGATGTTGAGTGCGCGTATGACGGCGAAGAAGCGCTTGCAATGGCGGAACGTACAGAATATGATGTGGTGCTGCTTGATATCATGCTTCCGAAGATGGACGGATTTGAGGTGTGCAAAGCTATCAGAGAGTTCTCCAATATGCCTATCATCATGCTTACGGCTAAAGGCGGCGATATGGATAAGATATTGGGACTTGAATACGGAGCAGATGATTATATAACCAAGCCTTTTAACATTTTAGAAGTAAAAGCCAGGATAAAAGCCATGTTCAGGAGGGCAAAAAGAAATGAGCCTTCACCGGGTCATGAAATAGTAAAGAATGACTTGCGGATGGATCTGGAAGCAAGACGTGTTTTTATACGTGATGAAGAAGTTAATCTCACGGCAAAGGAGTTTGATCTGCTTGAGCTCCTTGTGAATAATCCGAATAAAGTCTATAGCAGGGAGCAGCTCCTTAGTATCGTGTGGGGTTACGAGTATCCCGGAGATGTGCGCACGGTTGACGTGCATGTAAGACGTCTGAGGGAAAAGATAGAGGATAACCCGAAGGAACCCAGATATGTAAATACAAAGTGGGGAGTGGGATACTATTTTAAGTCGTAGCAGGGAATTTCTCGGAAGTCTCAGATTCAGGATAATAAGTATTATTCTTGTTGTAGGCATAGCAGCGCTTGCAACTATTTCTATTGTGGCGATCAGAGTAATGGAAAACAAATATATTGAGACCCGGACCAAAAATGTCAGCGCCCAGTTCTCTATGCTTACAAACTTCATTTATAAATATAATACTGCAGATGGTGATGCTTTGAATGAATACGCAGCCCTGACGGAAGACATTTCAGCGGTTTTCTTGAGCCGTATTCAGGTGGTGAACAGGGATTTTAACATCATAAGTGATTCCTATCACATGAATCAGGGCAAGTTGTGTATCTCGGCGGATATAAATGAGTGCTTTAACGGCGTAAACAAGGTGTATACCGATAAAAAGAACCAGTGCATAGTTCTGACTCAGTCAATAAGGGCGCCGGGGCAAAATGATATCAGCCTTGTCCTGTTCGGGACAGCATCTGTCTCTGATATTTATTCGGCTCTGGAGTCGGCGCGGATAACGCTGATCAGCGTAAGCATCATACTGGTGCTCATGGTGATCGCGCTTGCCATCACAGGCTCATATCAGCTTGTAAAACCGTTTAAGAATATCGAAAAGACTATAGAAAACATCAGCGCTCAGGGTACTGCCGAAAAGATCAGTATGGATGGCTGCAGCGAGGTAAGGGCTATATCGGATTCGTTTAATACCATGATAAACCGTATAGACCAGCTCGAAGCATCAAGGCAGGAGTTCGTTTCAAATGTTTCACATGAGCTGAAAACCCCGATCACATCAATGAAGGTGCTCGCGGAATCGCTGGTAGGTCAGGAGGGCATGCCGGAGGAGCTTTATCAGGAATTTCTTAGCGATATCGTCAGTGAGCTCGACAGAGAAAACGATATCATCACAGATCTTCTTACGCTGGTAAAGATGGACAGCGCTTCACAGGAAATGAGCATCTGCGCTGTAAATATAAATGAGCTGATAGAGGCGCAGCTAAAGCTGCTAAGACCGATCGCCAGAGAAAAGAATATAGAGCTTGTGCTTGAAAGTTTGAACCCTGTTATAGCAGAGATAGATGAAACAAAGTTTTCCATCTGTATATCCAACCTTGTTGTTAATGCGATCAAATATAACAATATAGACGGATGGGTTCACGTATCGCTTAACTCGGACAAGACATTTTTCTATGTAAAGGTCCAGGATAACGGCTACGGTATCCCGGAAGAGGCACAGGAGCATATATTTGACAGGTTCTATCGTGTTGACAAAGCAAGGGACAGAGCCGCCGGAGGCAGCGGACTTGGACTTGCGATAACCAAGAGGATAGTTGTGTTGCATAACGGAACCATAAAGGTATATAGTGATGTTGATAAGGGGAGCACCTTTATCATGCAGATACCGCTTACTTATGTGAAAGAATGATGAAGAAGTCTGTATATATTAAAGCAGCAAAGAAAATAGCAGCAGCGTTTATGATGTTCAGTCTGATCATCGTTATGACAGCATGCCAGGGCAGCAGCTCAAAAAAAGACAAAAACACCTTCATGGTCTGTTATACCGATCAGAGCGCAAACGATATCATATATAAAGAACAGGTGGTTCCGGATGCTGACAAGATGGAGCAGATAGAGGTTGTTGAGGCGCTGCTCGATCTCATGTTTAAACAAGCTGACGCGAGCGGCGAGTTTTATTCCGCAAAGCCGGAGGATGTTGATGTAGACGGGATAAATATCAAGGACGGCCTGATAAACCTTGACTTTAATAAGAACTATCTCCGTATGACTAATGTTAAAGAGATTATCTTAAAGGCATCAGTCGTATTAACACTCATACAGGTGCCTGGCGTTTTAGGAGTGAGCTTTTCAGTGGAAGGCAGCCCGATCACCGATTCGACAGGTGAAGCCATAGGAAATATGACAAAGGACTCATTTGTAAATGTCCTTTTAAATGAAGAGGGCATGCTCAAGCAGGAGATAGATGCAAAGGTTTATTTTGCCAACGAAGACGGCACAAGACTGGTTTCCGAAAATTATGTATTTACAATAGATAACAGCAGCTCGTCGATCGAAGAATATATTCTTGCCAAACTCATAGCAGGACCGGAAGATCCGGCGCACAACAGGACAATAGCAGCGGATGTAGCCGTGAACTCTGTTGTTACAACAGAGGGAGTATGCCACGTTAATTTCAGCAAGAGCTTCATAGAACAGAATCAGCCTGTTAATGACGAGATAATGATCTATTCAATAGTTGATTCTCTTTGCGAACTTACATATGTTCATTCGGTGAATTTCATGGTTGAAGGCGACAGCAATATATTGCTTCACGGAAACATGGATCTTTCAGAGCCGCTTGTAAGGGACAGAACCTATATAGAGGATGAGTCCTGATCTTTCCATGCACGATCTGTAAATGATAAAAACAAGGCCATTGGCCCTGGTAGCTGTTTTCATGGCACTTGCATGTTTTTTTGTATGCAAGGTGTCTGATAAAGATATCTTTCCCGAAAAAATAGAAAAGGATGCGGTCTGCGTGGTGGAAGGCAAGGTATCGTGGATCGAAGAAAAAGAAAAACGATGCGATATCAGGCTTGAGGGGGTAAAGATAACAGACGGCAAAGGCAGGAAGTACAGATATTCCGGAATACTTGTCATTGATAAAAAGGATGCGGATAAGTGGATCGCCGCGGGTATTGGAAGGCGCGTAAAGGCGGAGTGCAGCTGTGTTCGTTTTGACAGGGCGCGTAATTACGGCAACTTTGATGAAAAACAATATTATAATTCCCTGGGGCTTAAAGAAAAGCTGGAATATCGTTCTGGTTTTGAGGAGAAAAGCGCCGCCTGTGATCTGCTGAGAAACATTCTGTTCAGACTGAGGCGGAAAATAATACGTATATTTAAGGACGCGCAGGGCGAAGACGGCAAAGACAGATTTACGGGGATAATGGCATCTCTTGTCTCCGGGGACAGAAGCGGGATATCGCCTGAGCAGAAGGAACTTTATCAGGACAGCGGGATAGCGCATGTTCTGGCCATTTCCGGACTTCATATCTCCCTGATAGGACTTACGACCTTTTCATTTCTGAAAAAAAGGGCTGGATTTAAAACCGCGTGTATTGTTTCGGCAGGAGTGATGATCGCGTATTGTATTCTGACAGGCTCTAATATCTCGGCTATAAGGGCAGGCGGGATGTTTATCCTGAGGATAGCGGCGTTGCGGACAGGAAGAAGGTTTGACATCTTAACGGCGCTGTCTTTTATGGCTGTTATCATACTGGCAGAAAACCCTGCAGCTATATATAACTCGGGATTTCTTTTATCCTTTGGCGCGGTTCTGGGTATAGCTGTTTGCACCGATACGATCAAAAGCTTCCTTTGTATAAAAGAAGGCAGCAGACTTGGAGAGGCGTTTGCGGCAAGTCTTGGCGCAACGCTGTTCACACTTCCCTTTATTGCCGCAACATTCTTTCAGGTTCCGCTTCTTGCGGTCTTTATAAATATGGCTGTTATCCCTTTGATGAGTATTGTGCTTGGAAGCGGACTGGCTATGGCCGCAGCCGGTTTTATAGGAACGGCAGCAGCAAGGATCGCTGCGGGAGCCGGGGCGTTTTGCCTTCTCTTTATAGAGGTGCTCTGCACTCTTATAAACTCAATCCCGTTTGCGGTCGTCATAACAGGTAACGTTCCAGTGATCAGAGGGACGGTTTACTATGCTGTGCTGCTGGCAGCACTTGGCATCTGCCGGAAGGCGGGGAGCGTATATGGAAGGCAAAGACTTAAGAGGGCTGCGCTGTCAGCCGCATCCGTCGCAGTCCTTGTTCTTATTCTTGCTTTCAGGCTTCCGGACGGAAAGCTGAAGATAATGTTTATGGACGTCGGGCAGGGGGACGGAATACTTATTAGATCTGGAAGCGGAGTCACCTATATGATCGACGGAGGCTCCTCGTCAACAGATGAACTCTACAGATATAAGCTTGAAAGCGCGTTGAAATATAATGCCGTAAAAATAATAGACTATGCGATCATAACTCATACCGATATGGACCATATGTCGGGAGTGCTCGAAATGCTCGATGACAGAGGGGCCGGGAGTATAAGGATAAAAAATATATTGGTACCTGATATAGAAAACAACACAAACCATGCGGTCTTAGTGAACAAAGCAAAAGAAAAAAATATCAATGTGATCGACTTGCATACAGGGCATGAGCTCAATGAGAAAGAGCTGCGCCTGAAATGTCTTCATCCGGACACGGATTTCCGGACGGAAGATGTTAACGGGTATTCCGCAGTGATAGAACTTGAGTACGGAGCTTTTAAAGCGATCTTTACGGGGGACATGGAGACGGACGGAGAGAGGCTGCTGCTCGACGGACACAGGCTTAGCGGAGACTATGACCTTTTAAAGGTGGCTCATCACGGCTCAAAGTCATCTTCCGGAGAGGCCTTTATCGGCGAGGTGTCTCCCTCTGTGTCAGTGGTATCGGCAGGGGAAAATAATATATACGGACATCCGTCTCCGGAAGTGGTGGAACGGTTAAAGAAGTCCGGTTCAAAGCTGTATGTTACCGCAAAGCAGGGGCAGATAAACATTGAGGTGGATAAAACCGGAAAAATGGCGATCAGTACTAAACTCGAAAGAGCGACCGCCTGACCCGGAAGCAGATGTGTGAAAATAATTTAAAAATAGGCGGAAAAGAGGTGTATGTTTTTTTTTATGATGATATACTGTTAAAGTATACTGATACCTGATTATATGGAGGAAGAAATAATGGGAAATAATTTATTGATCGAGAAGGTTGTTGCCAGACAGATAGTGGATTCCCGGGGAAATCCGACAGTAGAGGCAGAGGTAATTCTTGCCGACGGAACAGTGGGAAGAGGCGCATCGCCAAGCGGAGCATCTACCGGAGAGTTTGAAGCGCTTGAACTCAGGGATGGTGATAAAGACAAATACGGCGGCAAGGGTGTCTTAAAGGCAGTCAATAACGTAAACACAAAAATAGCAAAAGCAGTAACGGGTCTTGACGCAAGCGATCTTTATGCTGTAGACGCTGCTATGCTGAAGACTGACGGAACAAAAGACAAATCAAAGCTCGGCGCAAACGCGATACTTGCAGTTTCCATAGCCAGCGCAAAGGCGGCAGCTGAATCGCTTGGCATACCTCTGTATAAGTTTCTGGGAGGCGCGAATGCGAACAGGCTTCCGGTTCCTATGATGAATATCCTTAACGGCGGAGCGCACGCAACAAACTCTGTTGATACCCAGGAATTTATGATAATGCCTGTAGGCGCTTCCTCTTTCAGTGAGGGGCTGAGGTGGTGTGCCGAGGTTTTCCACTCTCTTCAGAAACTTTTAAAGAATGAGGGACAGACGACCGCAGTGGGTGATGAAGGAGGCTTTGCACCGAACTTCGGAAGCGATGAGGAAACCATCGATCACATAATTAAGGCGATCAAAGATGCAGGCTATAAGCCGGGGAAGGATTTTATGCTTGCAATAGATGCCGCGGCTTCCGAATGGAAGAGTAAAAAGGGAAAGGGACACTATCACCAGCCAAAGTCCGGAAAGGATTTCACTTCAAAAGAGCTGATAGATCACTGGGAAAAACTCGTAGATAAATATCCGATAATATCTATCGAAGACGGCCTTGATGAAGAGGACTGGAAGGGTTGGAAAGAGATGACGGAAAGATTAGGCGGAAAGGTTCAGCTTGTGGGCGACGACTTTTTCGTAACTAATACCAAGAGACTTGAAAAAGGGATCAAGAATGGATGCGCCAACTCAATCCTTATCAAACTCAATCAGATAGGAACGGTATCTGAAACACTTGAGGCGATAAAAATGGCGCATAAAGCGGGATATACTGCTGTCACATCGCACAGGTCCGGCGAGACGGAGGATACGACCATCGCAGATCTGGCAGTTGCTCTTAATACGGGGCAGATCAAAACCGGAGCTCCTTCAAGAAGCGAAAGAGTAGCTAAGTATAACCAGCTTCTTAGGATAGAGGAAGAGCTTGGAAAAGCTGCTGTTTATCCCGGGATGAAGGCATTTTAGATACTGAAATAATAATTGCTAAAGAAAAACGTAAATTCCCAAAGTAAATCCCACAATAGAAACACGCCTGAAATTAGTATGAGAAATTGCTGAAGTTAGTGTGGGAAAAGGAGTGAGATTAGGAGAAAACAAGTAAAAACAAAGGATTTTTTGCATGCGAAATAAACCGGAAACATGGATTTCCCAGAGTAAATTCAGCTACAGATGGATTTAGTATGGGAATTGAACCAGTGGTTAAAGTCCCATCTTTTTCAAAAGAAGCGGCGATTGAATAACATCTTCAGGAGCGACCCTGCTGATGCCAAGAACACCTGCAAGTTTTTCTGATAATGAAAAGGTAAACATGTCATAGGCGGATTTTCCATGGAACTGTTTACGTGAAACCGCGTTGACATGTGAAAATATCAGGTCGACATTCTTTTGAGAAAAGCTGTTAAATGAATGCCCCTTGGGAACGATATCGCGGAAAAGAGTATGGTTTTTTTCAATATGCGGTTTTTGCCAGGAGTACATAGGATCACAGAAAAACATTTTCGATTCCTGTTCGCCATTCTGATTGTTTTCGAAAGAAAAGACATCGGCGAATTCACCGCCGTTGTCAGCCAGCAGGACCGGCATCAGAGAGGCAAAAGAAAACCGGCATCAGACAGATCCTGTTTAAGTTTGAAAAATTTTCCAGAGTTAATCCAACTTTAAATTCTACTGTGGGATTTAATTTGGGAATTTACTAAATAATAATTGCTAAAGAAAAACAAAAAAACAAAAAAATCCTGTGTCAAGCATTTTGGAAAATGTCCCGAAAAAATTGAAACATTAGCCCCGGCTATTTTGCTGGGGCCAGTTTTATTTTGTGGGCTCTGCCCACACCCGTCCCTCGTCGGGAAGGCAGGGAAAGAAGTTGTT
>JAZRZO010000004.1:0-1323 GCA_045601405.1 Lachnospiraceae bacterium
ACTTCATATTTCTTTTGTTCATCCATTGATAGTTCTACCTTTCTGATAATAGTCACCTCCATCTCTTGATGGAAGTATAATACCACTTTGGGACATTTTCCCTTGTGGTATATTAGGACATTATCAAAAATGGTTCATACATGAAATGGTCGATAAAAGTATATTGTTGAAATAAAAAAGTTTTTTTGTTAGAATGAAAATCCATAAAGATTTATGTTATCAGAGGTGCAGATAATGAACGATATTATTCAGGAAATCAGATCAGGAAGCAAAGAGGCAGTAAAGAACGTTTATCAGCAATACGCCAAAGACGTTTATAATTTTGCGAAGTCTATCACAGGCGACCATGACAGCGCCCTTGCTGCCACTAAAAAGACCTTTGTCAAGCTCTTTAACAATATTCAAAATGGCGAGGAGCCTGATAACCTAAGGACTGCGGCATTAAAGATCGCTTATGACGAGGCTTACGCCCTTGCAGCTCCCGCTGAAGCGGAGCCTGCTCCGGCCGCACAACCGGAAAATGAGACTGTATATGCCGAGCCTATGTTCAAACGCAGAGAGGCTGCTCCTGTTGATGATGATATCGAAGAAGAGTATGACGAGCCATACGAGGAAGAAGATGATGACTTTGTTCCTCCGAAGCGTAAAAATGTTCAGCAGGAGGACGGGATCTACAAGCCTAAGGACTATGACACAATGAAGGCAGGAGCTGCATTCGCTGCCGCTGCTGATGATACTTACGATGACGAGTATCAGGAAGAATACGCCGAAGATATTGATGACGATATAGATGATATTGAATACGAAGAGGTTCCTGTCAGGAACGGCAGGGTTAAAGCGGCTGATGTTGACGTATATGACCTTGACGAAGAAGACGAATATGACAACCTTGATGACGCATCTGACGCAAAACCGCGTAATAAAGGCCTTTTCATCTTCTGTGTTGTGCTTAATGTTATCCTTATAATCATTCTCCTGTGGTTCCTTGCCGGACTGCTTGTAAACCTCGGTATACTTCCGGAGATGGATCTGGGATACTCCTGGTTCAATTCGCACATCTACTCTTTATTCTGAGTTGTTGATAAGTAATTGCAAGGGGCGGCTCCGGAAGGAACCGCCTTTTTTCATGTAGTGATAAAGTCTGCTATCCCGCCGAAGATGCATATATATCGAAGTGTGACTAACCCGGCACTCGTCACACAGAGATATATATGCATTGAGGCGGGATTGTAGAAGTATCAGCATCAATACCGGCTCGCTTCATATATATTTTCGGGCGCGTGCTTCCTTCGCCTGTGGTTCTAATACCTTTCTCCGGCTTTT
>JAZRZO010000005.1:0-71889 GCA_045601405.1 Lachnospiraceae bacterium
TTTGCGCTTTGTCATGCTCTTCCCTCCGTTCCTTTTGGAATGCAAAAAGACCGCGACACTCACGGGCGCAATGCTCCTGCGTCCGGGAATACCACGGTCAAAAAATTTTATAAAATTTGTGAAAAAAGGGTTGACAAAAGAGCGCAGCTCCGCTACGCTTGCTTGCTTGCTTGCTTGCTTGCTTGCTTGCTTGCTTGCTTGCTTGCTTAAAGATTGTCGCCGATTTCTGCATACTTGTCAAGCCCTTTCTGATAGATTTCGCCTATAATACAAAATATATAATAGCACATACGCTGCTTTTTTTCAAGCCATTTTTTACATATTTTTCGCGTTACTGCCTTGCCCGTCGGCAGCAATACAGGGTAATATCTTCCTTGTACCCCTCAAACGTATCTACCCGCGTTATATCGTACAATACGCCGTTGTACCGTATAACGTGGGTATTCGTTATTTCGGGGTTATAATTGACGGTGAACAGCACTTCTTCCTTGTAGTTGGTCGTTGCCGCCGCGAATACTTCCTTGCCGGATAACTGCCGGAAATACGCCCATACCGGGGCAGAAATGGGTTCAAGCGTTGTCGTGCCGAACCCATGTTCGTCGCGGGTCGTTATCTGCCGCAATATTTCAATTTTCTTGTCTTTCAGTTTCATTGTATAGCCCTCGTATATTCGTTATAGTGTTCGTATAGCCCGACATAGCAATCAAACAATGCCGCCGATACAGTACCCGCCCAAAAGTAAGCCCGAGCTTCCTTTTCCAGAGCGAAAGGATCAGGTTTTCCAGAAAAGTTGCCAACTAACACTTTACAGAATCGGAATAACAAAGGCGAAGCCCCTTGTGTTTGAAATTATAAAGTCTATATGGTATCATTTGTAGCGATCATTTTCAGTATGGATAATTGTGTTTTGGAGTAAGCTTAATGTCTTATGTGGCTCTTTACAGAAAATTCAGACCGCAAAACTTTGACCGGGTGAAGGGTCAGGATCATATCGTGCGCACGATTAAAAATCAGATAAAAAGCGGACGGACGGGACACGCATATTTATTCACAGGCACAAGAGGCACGGGGAAGACCAGTGTGGCGAAGATCTTCGCGAAAGCGCTGAACTGTCTGTCGCCGCAGGATGGCGAGCCATGCGGAAAATGCGAAAATTGTCTTGCGCAGGAGCGGGGGGCTTTCATCGATATCGTTGAGATAGACGCGGCGTCAAACACGGGGGTGGATGACATCCGCAGGGTCATAGATGAAGTTCAATACACACCTGCAAAGGGCAGATATAAGGTCTATATCATAGACGAGGTCCATATGCTGAGCGTGAATGCCTTCAATGCTTTTCTTAAAACTCTGGAGGAACCGCCGGCTTATGTTGTTTTTATACTTGCGACTACTGAGCCGCATAAGCTTCCCGCCACTATTTTATCAAGGTGTCAGAGGTATGATTTTAAGCGCATAAGCATGGACACGATAAAAGATAATATGGAAGGTCTTCTTGAGGAAGAAGGGGTCCGGGCGGATGAAAAGGCGCTGAGATACATTGCGTCAACGGCAGACGGTTCAATGAGAGATGCCTTGAGTCTTCTGGACAGATGCATATCATTCAGCACAGACGGAAAGATAAGCTATGAAAATGTGCTGGAGCTTTTAGGTACTGCTGATGCGGAAAGCTTTTCCGCGATGTTCAGGGCGCTGAGCGAAGGAGACGCAAAGGGAGCGCTGAAGGTTCTTGATGATGCCGTTGAGGCGGGGAAGGATCTTACGCCGTTCATCACAGACTTCATCGTATATCTCAGAAACCTTCTGATCCTCAATGCCGGAGGCGCGGAAGCGGCAGATATCACCGGAGTGGCGGAGGAGAATATAGGTCTTCTTGCAGAGGACGCGAAAAACGCAGACATAAATACGCTCACAAGATATATAAGGGTGTTATCAGAACTGCTGAATCAGCTGAGATCCTCGTCTGTTAAAAGGGTTCTTGCGGAAATAGCGGTAATAAAGCTTGCGAAGCCGCAGATGGAAACGGATGACACATCAGTGCTGGAGAGGATACGCGCGCTGGAGGAAAATATCAGGACAGCTCCGGCCGCACCGGAAAAAACGGCTTCAGCCCCTGTTGCAACCCCGAAACAGGAAGTAGCGATGCAGAAGCAGACAGCTCCGGACGAGGGTGATGAGCTTATTACCGGCCCGGAAATATATGCGGCGGATGTATACCCGGCTGCAGATATTGAAGCAGAGGGGTCAGGGAGTGATGCAGAAGCATCCATAGATACAAGTGCCGTTCTTGCGAAATGGGACGATATAACAAATGCGTGTGATGACAGATTCATTAAAATATACCTTTCAAAGAGCATTGTGGACTGCAGCGGGGACGGGGTGACTATATACGCAAACGGAGAAGTAGCGCTGAAGCAGCTTGCTGAAAAGGAGACTGTTGAAAAGATAAAGGGTCTGATAGCGGATATAGCCGGGATAACGGCACCGGTGTATGTAAGAGCCGTAAAGGACAGACCCGAGATAGCGGAACAGACAGATATCTCGTCTCTTTTGGGAAACATAAACATAGAGATAGGAACGGAGGAAACATAATTGGGTAAAGGAAGAGGAGGCTATTCGGGCTTCGGCGGCGGGATGAACATGAAGCAGCTCGCGCAGCTCCAGAAGCAGGCCATGAAGATGCAGCAGGAAATGGAAGAGGAAACGGCACGACTGGAGGAAGAGGTTATAAGCGCTTCTGCCGGCGGAGGAGCTGTTGAGGTAACAGTTTCCGGCAAAAAGGAGATCACTGCTGTAAAGATAGATAAAGAGGTGGTGGATCCCGATGATGTGGAAATGCTGGAGGATCTTATAATGGCAGCAGCAAATGAAGCCCTCAGGAAAATGGAAGAGCTTTCAAACGAAAGAATGTCAAAGATAACCGGCGGCATAGGTGGTGCAGGTGGACTATTTTAGCGAGCACATATCGAAGCTGATAGGTGAGCTGGCTAAGCTTCCGGGAATAGGAGAAAAATCCGCGCTGAGACTGGCTTTTCACATGATAAATATGCCGCAGGAGGATATTGATGAGCTGGCCAAAGCGATAACGGAGGCAAAGCGGAATGTAAAGTATTGCAGAACCTGTTATACTATCACAGACGAGGACGAGTGCCCCATCTGCAGGAGCGCTAAAAGAGACCACTCCACAATAATGGTCGTGGAAAGCACAAGGGATCTTGCGGCGTATGAAAAAACAGGAAAGTATGAGGGCGTATACCATGTGCTTCACGGAGTTATAGATCCGATGCTTGGCATAGGGCCTTCCGACATCCGGCTCAAGGAGCTGGTGGAAAGGCTGAGAGGAGACATAAAAGAGGTTATAGTGGCCACGAACTCCACCCTTGAGGGGGAGACGACGGCTGTATATATAAGTAAACTTATTAAACCCGCGGGGGTCAGGGTAAGCCGCATTGCAAGCGGGGTGCCGGTAGGCGGAGACCTGGAATGTATCGATGAGATGACGCTTTTCAGGGCACTCGAAGGGAGAGTGGAGATTTAAAATGGACAAACAGGAATATCGTGAGATCGTAGCAGATATCAAACGCACACATGAGACTCAGGAGTATGAAAAACTGCTGATGTATGCAGATGAGCTTGAAATACGCAGGATTTCCGATGCGCGCGTTCTGGAGATGATAGCGGATGCCTATGAAGCAACCGGACAGACGGACGAGGCTGTGCAGATACTCACACGCGCGTACGAAAAAACGCCAATGGGCAGGAAGATGGCCTATAAGCTTGGAGAATTGGCCGTTAAGCAGGGCGATCTTGACAAGGCTGTCGAGTATTATGAGGAATTCAGCCGCATGGCGCCGAATGATAACAGCAGACTCCTTCTTAAATATAAGATAGGAAAAGCAGGGAATGTAGATAAAAAGGACCTTGCAAGGGTGCTTGACGCCTACTGTTCCAAGGAAATGGATGACCGGTGGATGTATGAGCTCGCGCTTCTCTATGATGAGATGGGGGAAAAGGAAAAGAGCGCTGAGATTTGCAATGATATAATCCTTTGGTTCGCAGGCGGAGAATACATCGAAAAAGCCGCTGCGCTGCAGGATAAAACAGGCGGAGCAAAAGATCCGGTAACCGCAGCCGTGCCGAAGGCCATGTCCGAAGAAAAAGCCGGGGAGGCTGTTGATGAGGTAAGAGATCTGAGGCCGCAGGCGCCAGAGGCTGAGCTTGCTGACGCTGAGCTTGATTCCATACTTGAAGAATACATCACCTTAGAGGATGCGACCACGGAGCCGCAGCCGTCTGAGATGGAAAAAACCAAGGTTATACCGGTAGACGAAATAAGAAAGCACGTGGCACTGGAACCGGCAACCCCGGAAGCCCAGGCCGGCAAATTCGCGTATTCCGCTGAGAATATGCCGGGTATAGAGGAAGATGATATTGAAGAGATAACCGGGGAAGCGCAGACGGAAGCCCTGCAGCCGCAGGCTTTAACAGAAGAGGAAGATGGGCCCGGGGCAGAGGCGGATAACGAGACAGACAGCGAAAGCGAGGTTCGCAGCGATGACCAGCTTTTTAGAGCTGTCACTGAAAACGGAAAACCATTTTCAAACATCATCGCAATGAACTCTGCAAGGACTGCGCCCCCTAAAGAAGAGGGCGACTTCTGGAAAATGCCGGATGAGCTTTCACTTGAGGAAAAAGAAGGAGATCCGGATGAGCCGGTATTCGGCTCACACCGCTGGTTTGAGGAAAAATCTGACGAGCCTGAGTTTGAAGAGCCTGTATATGGAGCGCATCGTTTTGCGAAAAACGCAGATGACGCTCAGGACGGGGACGCGGAAGGTCTGCAGGAAGAAGAAATACCTGCGGGAGAAGAAGAAACTATTTCGGAAGAGTTTACAATAGAAGAAATAGAGCCGGAACCGATCAAGATCGAGCATCCAAAGACGGATAATGGAATAACAGGCCGCATTTCCACGATCAAAACAGCCGCAGGAAATGCTGCTTTCGGAGCGGATATCTACACCGCAGCGGATATCAGCGAAGCTGAAGGCGCGGAGCCGGATGAAGACGGAGCTGAAATGAAGCCGGAAGCGGGCCAGCACAAGTATGAAGAAATAGAAGCAGAACAGGAGCTCATAAAAGATGAGCCTGCATCAGAGCCGGTGACAGAGCCGGAACCTCCTGCAGAGGAGTTTGCGGCAGAGCCGGAGCCTGTGGAAGAAGACAAGCCTTTCCTGCTTCATGTCATGCCAAATCAGCCGCTGGAAGAGAAGGTTCCTGAAAGCGTCAGATACGAGGAAGCAAGGGCAAGGGAGGAAAGTAAAAAAACCGTGCCGGATGCATCTGTATTTGCGAAGCATTTTGAACCGGAGCCGGACAAGCCGGAGCCTGTATCAGAAGGGGCGGAACCGATAGCGGAACCGGAGCAGATGGCAGAGCCGGAATCTGTGGCAGAGGTGATCGAAGAGCCTGCAGCAGAGGAACCGGCAGAGGAGCCGGCGAAGGAAGAAAGGTTCCTGGACAGGGAGCCAAATGCCAGGGCGATGCGTCTTTTCATGGAAGAAAAAGAAGCAGAGGTACTGTTCTTTGAGGAGGAGCCGAAGGAAGCTGCGCCGGAGAAGGAACCGCAGCTGTTTGTTTTTCCGACGCAGACGGAAAGCGCTGAGAGCGCAAAGGACTATGACGGTCCGGAGCCCGACGGGTTTGAAAAAGCCATGCGGATATTTGAAAACAGCCAGATAGGCACTGCCGGACCTGTTCCGGGTGAGCTTGAAGCTGTTTTGAATGATGTTGTGGAAGAAGCCAATAAGCCATGGGAAGAGCCGGAATTCGGTCTTCCTGATACAGATAACTTCGGCTTTGGGGCGCCTGAGCCTGAGAGCGTAAGCCTTGAAGAGGAAGAAGAAACCCCGTGGGATATTTCTGATGATGAGCTGGCAGAGCTGACCGGAGCGGGCAAAGAGCCGGAGAAAAAACCGGAGCCTGTTCTTGCTCCGCCGATAGAGGTTACCCAGAGGATAAGACCGGTACGCAGACAAAATGGAGAGGACAGGCGGCGGGAAGAGCCGGAACGGCAAAAAGAGGTAACGCAGAGGGTCAGACGCAGCCGGAGAGAGGAAGGAAAGATCATTGCCGAGGAGGAAAAAGCCAAGGACAAACTTCTGGCCATGATAGAAGCGGCAGAGGCTGATACAGAGCTGTTTGTCCCGGAGCCTGCGGAGGAGATATTACCGGAGATGACTGACGCTGACGGGGATGATATGTATCCTGCGGCAGCAGATGAACCGTTTGTTCCGGAGCCGTTTACAGAGGACATGTTTACGGATGACCTGTTTGAGGCAGAGGCTGCTGTTGAAGAGCCTGTTATTGAAGAACCGGTTATCGAAGAACCTGTTCTTGATGATACATTCGTGCCGGAGCCTGTGATAGAAGAGCCTGCTGTGGAGGATTTCATTCCTGAAGACGGGGCAGATGCGGCTGCGGAGCCTGTAGCGGGAGTGATCGCAGAGGAAGAATTTGCTGAAGAAATGCCGGGCTATTCCATACCGGAAGAGCTTAGGGAGGAGTTCTCGGAATTTCTTATCATAGACGGAATGGAGGAGCGCATCTGCAGGACCATAGCGGATATCGTGGACAGAAAGCTGAGCGGAGACGCGTCAGGCGGAAACCTTATCGTTACAGGTGATCCGAAGAGCGGAAAAACATATCTTATCATCGCGATAATCAAGGCTATAGGTAAAGAAACCGGAAGCAGTGCCGGCAAGGTGGCCAAGGTTCAGGCTGAAGCGCTGAACGGCAAGGATATGAACAAGGTATTTTCAAAGCTCTCGGGAAGTGACCTGGTCATAGAAAATTCGGGATATCTTAATGATGATACGGTTGAAAGTCTTATAAACGCAATGAAGAAGGATAACAACAGAGCCATGGTGATCCTCGAAGGAAATTCGCTGGGTGTCGAAAATATCATGGTAAAACATCCTGAGATGGAAACACTTTTCCATACAAGGCTTGACCTTGATGAACTGTCACTTGCGCAGTGGGCTGACCTTGCCTGCGAATATGCGCAGGAGAAGGGCTACAGCATTGGAGATATGGCGCTGCTGGCGCTTCATGCAAGGATAGACGAACTGAACCTTCCAACCACAAGACTGGTCGTGGAAGATGTACAGGGAATAGTGGATGAGGCTATAGAGAAGGCAAGGAAAAAAGGCGGCGGAAGGCGTCGCCATAAGAAGAACAAAGATAATATAACAGAGCTTGAAGAAGCAGATTTCATGTAACAGGATCAATGAGGATGAATGAATTAGAATTAAGAAAGACCGCCTGCAGCATAAGAAAGGGAATAATCAAAGCGGTGCATGCCGCGTCGTCAGGACATCCTGGGGGATCTCTTTCATCAGCAGATATATTAACGTACCTGTATTTTGCGGAAATGAAGAACATAGACCCCGAAAGACCGGATCTTCCGGACAGGGACAGGTTTGTGCTTTCCAAGGGACATGCAGCTCCGGCACTTTACGCTACTCTTGCGGAAAAGGGATTTCTTGAAAAGGATGAGCTGCTTACACTAAGGCATATAGATTCAAGGCTGCAGGGACATCCGGATATGCACCTTGTGCCGGGAATAGATATGTCCACGGGATCACTGGGCCAGGGAATATCCGCGGCTGTCGGAATGGCAGTAGCAGCAAGGCTTGATAAAAAAGATTACCGCGTCTACGCGCTGCTGGGCGACGGCGAGCTTCAGGAAGGTCAGGTCTGGGAGGCATGCATGTTTGCCGGAGACAGAAAGCTGGATAATCTGGTGGTCATAGTTGACAACAACGGTCTTCAGATAGACGGAGATATCTCAAAGGTTTGTTCTCCTTATCCCATCGACGAGAAATTCAAGGCATTTAATTTTCATGTTATCAATGCGGATGCGCATGACTTCGCATCTTTAAAGCAGGCCTTCGACGAGGCGGCTTCGACAAAGAACGCCCCCGCCGCGGTGATCGCCAGGAGCGTTAAGGGCAAGGGCGTATCATTTATGGAGGACGAGGCATCATGGCACGGAAAGGGACCTGATGACGATGAATTCGCCAGGGCAATGGAGGAACTGGAAAGGATAGAGAACGAGTTATGCCGGTAAAGACAGATTTATCAGGAGAGATAAGAAAGGCGACCAGGGACAGCTACGGAACTGCCCTTGTTGAGCTTGGCCGCAAGAGAGAGGATATAATTGTTTTGGATTCCGACCTGGCCGAAACAACACGGACGGCGATGTTCAGGAAGGAATTTCCGGACAGGCATATAAACTGCGGTATCGCGGAAGCAAACATGATGGGTATTGCCGCAGGTATCGCCACATGCGGGAAAACAGTGTTCGCTTCCTCCTTCGCTATGTTCGCCACAGGCAGAGCATATGAACAGATAAGAAATACAGTGGCGCATTCCGGGGTGAATGTAAAGGTGGCGGCAAGCCATGCCGGTATATCCGTGGGAGAAGACGGAGCCACACACCAGTGCTGTGAAGACATTTCCCTTATGTGCAGCATTCCGGGAATGATGGTGGTAAATCCCTGTGATCATGTTGAAGCCATGGCGGCAGTAAAGTCGGCCGCAGAGCAGGAGGGACCGATGTATCTCCGGTTCGGAAGACTTGCGGTTCCCGTGATCTTTGACGAGGAGACCTATGTATATGAGCCGGGGAAGGGTGTTCTGTTAAGAGAGGGCAGTGATATAACGATCTTCGCCACAGGGATAGAGGTATATGAAAGTCTTATCGCCGCGGAAATGCTCGAAAAAGACGGCATAAGTGCCGAAGTTATAAACATCCACACGATAAAGCCCATTGATGAGGAGATAATAGTCAGTTCGACAGCAAAAACAAAAAGGGCTGTGACCGTTGAGGAGCATTCAACGATCGGCGGACTCTTCAGCGCCGTTTCAGGAGTGCTTGCGAAGACCAGGCCGGTACAGGTATTGCCTATAGGAATAGAAGATGTCTTTGGACACTCAGGCCCGGCAAAGCAGCTGATACATGAATTCGGGCTTGACAGTGAAGGAATATACAAAAAGATAAAAGATCATTTTCCGATGTTCTCTTCTTCTTTTAATTCGTGAAGAAGGTGAATATAGAAACGCATATAAACGAAGAATGCTATCAACATGAATGCGGCGGAAAAGCCTATCATTAAATTCACCACCCGTTTATCAACATTAGGAACAGCGATCAGGATGATCATAACGATATAGAGTATGGCAGTGCAGATCTTACCGGCCCATACTGCTCCGTTGATATGCTTTCCTTTTGTGAAAAGGTAGCCGCTGAAGGAAAGTGAAACAACCTCCTTTACGGCGTAGATGATGATAAGTATGGCAACCCAGTGATACTTAAAGACAACGCAGAAAAGCATTGCGAACTGCATTGCCTTGTCCGCGATAGGATCGATGATCTTTCCCCAGTCCGTGATGAGGTTATATCTGCGCGCGATGATGCCGTCCGCCACATCGGTGAGAGCGGAAAGTATAACAATGCCGATAGCCCACAGATTGTCTGTAAAGCTTTTTGCGTTGATATAGACAACGACAAAGATCGGAACGAGAATTATCCTTACATATGTAAGGATGTTTGGGATAGTGAAAAAATCCTGTTTTCTAAATTGCATGACGATCCTTCTAAATAAAATTCAACCGAGAAAAGTATATTATGCGAATATAAAAAAGTCAATGGAGCGAGGTGTGCAAAACGCCCAAAATCCTTGACAATTAAGGATTTTTACAGTATAAATAGTAGGACTTTCGATATGTGTATAAGAAAGTGATCAATTAATAATAAAGAGGAGGATACACAATGAACAAGGTTGAATTAGTTGAAGCTATGGCAAAAAAAAGCGGCCTTTCAAAAAAGGAAGCTGAAGGCGCTTTAAAGGCATTCATCGACACTGTTGAATTTGAAGTTAAGAAAGGACGCAAGGTTCAGTTAGTTGGCTTTGGTACTTTCGAACTTTCCAAGAGAGCAGCTCGTAAGGGTCGCAATCCGCAGACCAATGAGACGATCAAGATCAAGGCTTCAAAATCACCTAAGTTTAAACCGGGTAAAGCTTTCAAAGATCTGGTAAACGGAGTAAAGAAATAATTTAAAAAAGAAATACCTGTAAAAATGCGGATCATTTCGGTCCGCATTTTTTGATTTTCAGCAAATTGATTTACGGAGAAAAAACAAGTAGAATATTACAATGAGAATCGATAAATATCTTAAGGTCTCACGACTGATAAAAAGAAGAACCGTTGCAAATGAAGCCTGTTCGGCAGGCAGAGTAAGTGTTAACGGAAAAGTCATAAAAGCATCTTATGATGTTAAGACAGGCGACGTGATAAATATCTCTTTCGGCAACAGAGAGGTAAAAGCAAAGGTTATCTCGCTTGCCGAAAGCACGAAAAAAGATGACGCAAAGGAAATGTACGAGCTTCTATGAGAAAGACCGGGAATGGCAATAATAAAAGAAAGAAGATATTCATTACTCTTGCCGCAGTGATAGCTGTAGCCATCGCCGCGATGATCACCGTTCAGATATTCAGTATGCGTGTGAAAAACAACGAGCTTAAAGCAAGGAAGGGGAGGCTGGAGGAGCTTCTCTCTGAGGAGGAGTTGAGAAAGGAGTTTCTTGAAAACGAAGCGGCGTACATCCAGACCTGGAAATATATAGAGGAAAAGGCAAAAGCCATCGGCTATGTTTATCCGGATGAAATAATATTCAGAAAGGAAGAATAGTGGTCCCGGAGCTTTACCTGCGTTTTGAGGAATATGTAAGATCGCGTAAGCTGATAAGTAATGGCGATGATATTGTGATAGGTGTATCGGGAGGGGCGGATTCGGTATGCCTGTTGCTGCTTTTATGCAGGCTGAGAAATAAGCTTGACTTAAGGCTTAAGGCCGCGCACATGGATCACATGATAAGAGGAGCCGCATCAAAGGCGGATGCGGATTTTGTAGAGGAACTCTGCGCAAAGCTTGATGTGGATTGTGTTATAAAGACAGAAGATGTTCCGGAGCTTGCGAAACGGACAGGGACAGGCCTTGAGGAAGCCGGGCGAAGGGCTCGCTATGAGTTTATGTGCGCTCTGGCAAAAAAAGAAGGCGCCGCTATTGCCCTGGCTCATCATAAGAATGATAGCGTGGAGACATTTGTACTGAATCTTGTGAGGGGAACACGGCTTAAGGGATTAGGCGGCATAAAATCTGAAGGCTCAATGAATGGCTGCAGGCTTATCCGCCCGCTGATCTTTGCGACAAGGCAGGAGATAGAAGCGTATCTCGAAGAAGAGGGCGCCGGCTTCCGTGTGGACGCCACAAATGATGATACAGGCTATTCGCGAAATTTCATAAGACATGAGTTGCTGCCCCGATTTACCCGGCTGAACAAAAACAGCATTGAACATATCGCCGGAACAGCGGACTATATAACAAGAGTTGAATGCTATCTGGAAAAAGAAACCGGTGCAGCCTGTGAGAGGATACTGACTTACGATAACGAAGGCCGGCCGGTCATCGATGTAGACAGACTTAATGCGTGTGATCCGCTGATAGCAGAAAGGGTTATCTACAGAGCGGTAACGGAGGCTGTGAAAGGAAGCAGGGATGTCAGCTCTGTTCACATAAAAAGAGTGGCGGAGCTGGCCGGCGGCAGATCGGGACAGTCGGTGCCGCTGCTCAGGGGCTTCAGTGCCGTAAGGGAATATGGCAGGATGATCATAGGGCAAAAGGAGCGCGAAGGGGTTTTGCCCGGGGAAATAAGAATAGAAAAAAGCGGACTTGAGTCAGACAGGGAAACCGTAATAGAACTTGAAGATGACGCTCGCCTTACCCTGAGCGTAACAGCAGTAAACAGTGGCAACAGACAAGAACTTATGCAAAAAAAACTGTATACGAAAGCATTTGACTATGATAAAATCAATAATACTGTTATTTTGGGGACGAAGGCTCCGGGAGACAGGATTTTTCTGAAAAACGGGAGTAAATCCCTGAAAAAATTTTTTACTGACGAGAAGATCCCTGCAGGCAAACGGAATGATATTCTTTTGCTCAAAGACGAAGAAAGTATTGTCTGGATCATCGGATACAGGATAAGCGAAGCGCATAAGATCGGTGATACCACAAAAAAGGCACTGATTGCAAGGATCAGCGGAGGTGCGTATGGACAATAATATAGAAGTATTGATAACTGAGGAAGAGGTCAGGGCGCGCATAAAGGAAATGGCGGATACCCTGAGTGAAAAATATGTGGGAGAGAAGGTTCTGCTTGTAGGTATCCTTAACGGTTCGGTATTTTTTCTCACAGAGCTTGCTCAGCAGATGAGTGTGCCGCTGGAGATTGATTTTATGGCAGCATCCAGTTACGGAAACGGAACGGAAAGCTCGGGCAGAGTCCTGGTCACAAAGGACCTTGAACGCTCGATACATGGCGTACATGTTGTCCTTATTGAGGATATAGTGGATACGGGACAAACGCTTCATCTTTTAACAGAGATGCTGAGCGAGAGGAATCCGGCGAGCCTGGAGCTGGCAGTGCTTTTAGATAAACCCGCCAGGAGAAAGGTAGGTATGCGCGCGGACTATGTGGGCTTTGAGATACCTGACGCCTTTGTTGTGGGCTGGGGGCTTGACTACGACCAGAAATACAGAGACCTCCCTTACATAGGAGTTTTAAAGCAATAACAGGGAATAAAAACAAAGAGGAAACGTAATGGGAAAACAGTTTAGAGGAATATTGATCTACGTTCTCGTTATCGCGGCGGTATTCGGCATAATTTATTTTATGACGTCGCAGCGAAATATCAATGATGATTATACCTTCAGCGAGTTTCAAAAAGACCTGAACGACCAGACTATATCATCAATAGAAGTTAAACAGAATGCAGAGATCCCGACAGGTGTCCTTACCGTGGAATTTAAGGACAAAACAAAAAAGCAGCTTTATGTGGAAAATGTTAACACCATAACAGACCTGCTCAAGAACAGAAACTTCAACTACAAGCTTCTGGATGTTACAAGGGCAAGCTATTTTGTCACAACTATACTGCCCATGGTGGTTATGTTCATCATATTCATCATTTTCTTCAGCATTCTTTCAAGCAGAGCCGGAGGTGCCGGAGGCAACGTCATGTCGTTTGGCAAGAATAAGGCGAAGGTTATGGCGCAGAACAGCAACACGACCACCTTCAAGGATGTTGCGGGTCTTACCGAGGAAAGATCGGAGTTGGAAGAGGTTGTCGATTTTCTGAAGGCGCCCCAGAAATACACCCGTGTCGGAGCGCGCATACCCAAGGGCATACTGCTCGTGGGCCCTCCGGGAACGGGAAAGACGCTCCTTGCAAGGGCTGTATCCGGCGAGGCGGGAGTTCCGTTCTTCCATATATCCGGCTCGGATTTTGTGGAAATGTTTGTAGGCGTCGGCGCGTCCAGAGTAAGGGATCTTTTTTCGGACGCGAAGAAGAATACCCCGTGCATAATCTTCATTGACGAGATAGATGCGGTCGCAAGAAGAAGAGGCTCGGGTCTTGGCGGCGGCCACGATGAGAGAGAGCAGACGCTTAACCAGATCCTTGTTGAAATGGACGGCTTCGGCGTTAACGAGGGCATAATCGTTATGGCAGCGACGAACAGGGTGGACATCCTGGATCCGGCTATTTTGAGACCGGGGCGTTTTGACAGAAAGGTGTTTGTAGGAAAACCCGATGTTAAGGGAAGAGAGGACATACTTAAGGTACACTCACGCAACAAACCGCTTGCGGAGGATGTGGATCTTGGCGTTACCGCAAGGACTACCGCGGGCTTCTCGGGAGCTGACCTTGAAAACCTGCTGAAGGAAGCGGCTATCAACGCGGCAGCCCAGAACAGATCGTATATAGTACAGGCGGATATTGATAACGCGTTCATCAAGATAGGTATCGGAGAAGAAAAGAAGAGCAGGGTGATCTCGGAAAAGGAAAAGAGGATCACTGCTTATCACGAGTCCGGTCATGCGATATTATTCCATGTCCTGCCTGAGGTGGGACCGGTGCATATGGTATCGGTTATCCCTACGGGTATGGCAGGAGGATATACCATGCCTCTACCTGAAAAGGATGAGATGTTCAACTCAAGAGGTAAGATGCTTGAAAACATCATGGTATCTTTTGGCGGGCGCATAGCCGAGGAGCTGATATTTGATGATATCACCACGGGCGCGTCACAGGATATTAAACAGGCTACGGATATCGCAAGGTCTATGGTAACTAAATTCGGCATGAGCGATACTCTTGGACCTATCGACTACGGTACCGCGGATGCGGATGAGGTATTCATCGGCCGCGACTGGGGACAGGCTAAACCGTATTCGGACACAACTGCGGCAGCCATTGACGTGGAGGTTAAGAAGATAATCGATAAATGCTATGCTGATGCCAAGAGCATCATTATGAAATACAGGGATGTGCTTGAGGCAAGTGCCCAGCTTCTTATGCAGAAAGAGAAGATCACAAGGGAAGAGTTTGAGGCATTGTTTGAGCCTTCTGTTCCGAATGAGCCTGTTGACCCTGTTCCGGCAACGGTTTGATAAGTGCGGCTGGAGCCGGTTGAAATTTAGAAAAGACCGCGAAAGCGGTCTTTTCTGTGCAATATTACCAAATCCGAAGGTAAACTTTTGTAAAGTTTGTGGAGACTTATCTCTTTACCGGTGATATCATATACACAGTAAAACATCCCCCCCCAATACATATAGTTTTACTACACTCCATAAAATAAAATACCTTCTCCTTAAAAACGCCGGCAGCAGCCGGCGTTTTTACTATGAGATATCTGCCGGGTTAGTCATACTTCGATATATCTGCAGCTTTGGCAGGATCATAGCCTCCCCCCCTCCGGGGGAAGGCGGCGCAGGAGGCGATGGGTGAGGGATGCATCAGGGTCTCAATTCTCACATCTTGCTATGGAAAAACCTTCGCCGATAATATAGAATATAAGCATGAAGATTTTAATCAAGGGCGGAGATGCTCTCCTTTTTGACGGGCATACATTCGCAGTTAAAGAAAAGGATATTTTTATTGACGGAAAGCTGATCGCCGGGATATTCGATCCCGGATCGGAGAGCGTACCAACGGATGCTGACAAGGTGATCGACGCGAAAGACAGGCTGGTCATACCGGGGCTTATCAATGCGCACACACACGCGTTCATGAGCCTTTTCAGAAATTATGCTGATGACATGGATTTCTGGGACTGGCTTGAGCATGTCCAAAATGTTGAAGAGCATATTACGGAGGAGGATTGCTATTGGGGAACTCTCTTGAATTGTATCGAGATGATACGGACAGGGACAACCTGCTTTGTGGACATGAATATCAAGTCAGCGAAAAAAGGCAGGACCAGCGGACCGGAAAGCGCTTCGGCAGGTGCTGCGGCGGAGTCCGGTATGCGGGCAGTCATCACCCGCGGGCTTTCGGGTACGGCGGACAGCGAAGATTCTCTGATGAAGTTTGCGCAGACAGTTGGTGAGATGGATGCCTTCAGAGATAATGACAGGATAAGATTCTGGTTCGGGCCGCATGCGCCATACAGCTGCATGGCGGATTATCTTGTGAAGCTGAAAGATGCGGCGAAGGAGCGCGGCTGCGGGATAACCATACATCTTTCGGAGAGTGAAGGTGAAGTTGCCGGAATGCTGGAGGAAAACAAAGTGACGCCGATAAAATACACGGCGGACCTGGGTGTCTTTGATGTTCCCGTGATAGCGGCGCACTGTGTTCAGGCGACAGAGGATGATCTCAGATTATTCAGCGAAAAAAATGTAAGCGTAGCCATCAACCCGAAGAGCAACATGAAGCTGGGGAATGGATTTGCGCCTGTACAGGAAATGCTTGACGCAGGGGTGAATGTCTGCATCGGTACGGATGGCAGCGGAAGCAACAACACACAAAACCTTTTTGCCGAAATGAACACGGCGGCGCTTGTATATAAAGGCAAAGCAAAGAAGGCAGTGTGTGTGAGCGCGCAGGATGTACTTAAAATGGCAACTGTGGGCGGTGCAAAAGCTATAGGTATGGAGGAAGAAACCGGTATCATAAAGGAAGGAGCGAAAGCGGACCTTGTCATACTTGATACCAGCGGACCGGAATTCTTTCCCCGCAACAACACCGTACATGCGCTTGTGTATTCGGCAACAGGAGCAGAAACGGAGACAGTGATAGTTGACGGTGAAGTGATAATGGAAAACAGAAGACTTCTGACTATAGATGAGAAAAAAGTATATGAAGAGTGCGAAAGGATCGCGCGAAGATTAAATATGCAGGAGTAGGAATGAGCAAGATAAAAGACATAAAACTGGCCGAAGCCGGCAGACAGAAGATCGAATGGGTAAAAAGAAACTGCCCGCTGCTCTCATCGCTTGAGGAGGAGTTTGAACGGACAAAGCCATTTGAGGGAGTTAAGGTGGCGCTCTCTATCCACCTGGAGGCAAAGACAGCATATCTTTGTCTTGTGTTAAAAGCAGGCGGAGCAGAGATGTTTGTGACAGGCAGCAACCCGCTTTCCACACAGGACGATGTGGCGGCGGCTCTGGCGGATGAAAACATAGAGGTGTTTGCGTGGTATGACTGCAGCGAGGAGGAGTACTTTGACAACATCAGAATGGTGCTCAGCAACGACTGTGACATCATCATAGATGACGGCGGAGACCTTGTGAATATGCTCCATAACGAAATGCCGGAAAAGATCGATAATGTTACCGGCGGCTGTGAGGAGACCACCACCGGTATCATCAGACTAAAAGCCATGGCTGCGGCGGACAAGCTGAAATTCCCCATGGTAATGGTAAATGACGCGGACTGCAAGCATCTGTTCGACAACCGCTACGGAACAGGACAGTCGGTATTTGACGGAATAAACAGGACGACAAACCTTATCGTAGCAGGAAAGAGAGTAGTCATTGCCGGCTACGGATGGTGCGGCAAGGGTTGCGCGATGCGGGCAAAAGGAATGGGTGCGAAGGTGATAGTCACAGAGGTTGACCCGGTGAAGGCGATAGAGGCCATAATGGACGGCTTTGAGGTTATGCCGATGAAAGAGGCGGCAAAAACAGGCGATCTCTTTATCACTGTTACGGGCTGCAACGCTGTTATAGATGAAGAGGATTTTCTGAACATGAAGGACGGCGCGATATGCTGCAACGCAGGACATTTTGATGTTGAGGTGGACGTGACCTGGCTCAGGAAAAACGCAAAAGAAACAAAGCCAATGCGTAATAACATCATGGGGTACAGGCTTTCCAACGGAAACTGGATATATATACTCGCAGACGGAAGACTGGTGAACCTGGCGGCAGGGGACGGGCATCCGGCAGAGATAATGGACATGAGTTTTGCCATACAGGCGCTTTCCGCAAAATATCTTCTGGAACAGAAAAAGGCCGGCAATATCAAAAACGGAAAGCTTATTTTGGAGGACGGATGCGAAACCTGCCTGATAAAGGTGCCGCGCGAAGTTGACCTGGATGTGGCAGAGCGCAAGCTGGCCTTCTCGGGCATAGAGATAGATACACTTACAAAGGAACAGAAACAATATCTGAGGAGCGGGCTATGAAAAATATCAAAGTAGGTTTTCAGGGGATAGAAGGTCTGCCGGAATATGAGGTGGAACAGTTTTCAGATGAGGCGATATACGCCAGAGACATACTTTTAAACAAGTCCGGCCCGGGAAGCGAATTCACCGGCTGGGTAGATCTTCCTGAAAATTATGACAGGGAAGAATTCACAAGGATAAAAGAGGCGGCGGCGCAGATAAGAAAGGATTCACAGGTGCTGGTGGTATGCGGCATAGGCGGCTCATATCTCGGCGCGGCAGCTGCATTGGATTTTCTGAAGGGGGCAATGCACAACCTCAAGGTTTCGGAGGGAATAAAAGACGATATTCAGATATATTTTGCCGGAAACAACATGAGTCCTTCATATATCAGTGATATACTTGAGCTTGTAAAGGACAGGGACTTTTCCGTAAATGTCATTTCAAAGTCCGGAACCACGATGGAAACATCCATATCATTCAGGATATTTAAAAAGGCGCTTGAAGAAAAATACGGAAAGGCGGAAGCGGCAAAAAGGATTTACGCGACCACGGACAAAAGCAGGGGAGCGCTGAAGGAACTCGCGGACAGGGAAGGTTACCCCACATTCGTCGTGCCGGATGACATAGGCGGAAGATATTCCGTGCTCTCGGCCGTAGGGCTTTTGCCGATAGCGGCAGCAGGCTGTGACATAGGCAGGCTGATGGCAGGCGCAGCTTCGATGCGAAATGAGCTTTTGGACGGAGATGATGAATACAACGAAGCCATAGCTTATGCGGCGCTCAGGCAGGAGCTGTATGAATGGGAAAGATATATAGAGATATTTGTAAACTATGATCCGGATCTGCGTATGTTTGCAGAATGGCTTAAGCAGCTCTTCGGAGAGAGCGAGGGAAAGGACGGTCTCGGAATATTCCCTGCTTCGCTGAACTTTACCAGTGACCTGCATTCCATGGGTCAGCTTATACAGGATGGTGAGCGAAACATCTTTGAGACCGTCATCAGTGTAAGAGATCCGGGAAGGGATGTGGAGATCCCTTCTTTTGAAGAGGACTTCGACGGATTTAAATACCTTGAGGGCAAACCTGTAAGCCTGCTGAACAGTACCGCAATATCCGGAACAGCCGGGGCTCACCTGGATGGCGATGTGCCCCAGGTCCATATAGAGATCCCCGGGCGCGATGAGTTCTCGCTGGGCGAGCTGTTTTACTTTTTTGAATATGTTTGTGGCGTAAGCGCGTATATAGAGGGAGTCAATCCGTTTGACCAGCCCGGCGTTGAGGCATATAAAAAGAATATTAAGGAATTGCTTGGGAAATACAGATAAGATCTAATCATCTTCGATGACCTGTATCTCCAGGTGATCGAAGGGCGCGCCCTCGATAAATGAATCCGGGGTAAAGCGTGTGCGGGATATCTGACGGAATTCGGCAATGTTGGAGTCCAGCCAGATAGGAACGCCAAGGTCCATCTCGCAGCAGATAGTCTCCAGGCCGTTTAAGACCTTTGAAGTGCGGCTTGCGTCAGGGTCATCGTTTTCATAAACGAAGTCCTTAAGAAGCTTGTTATTTTTAAATAGTTTGCCCCAGAGCCTGAACATAGGCAGATGATATCACAGCAAAGGAAGTTTTTTCAATATGAGCGATAAAATACAAACTCTGAAGGAATGGGTGGAGCAAAGCGATAATGTCGTTTTTTTCGGCGGTGCCGGCGTTTCCACTGAAAGCGGGATCCCCGATTTCAGGAGTACGGACGGACTATATAATCAGCAGTATGACTATCCGCCGGAGACCATATTGAGCCATACCTTCTTTATGAACAACACGGAGGAATTCTATAGATTCTACCGTGACAAGATACTTGTGTTTGACGCGAAGCCGAATGCCGCCCATATAAAACTGGCGGAACTGGAAAAAGCCGGAAAGCTTAAGGCGGTGGTAACGCAGAACATCGACGGGCTTCATCAGGCAGCCGGAAGCAAAACCGTATATGAGCTGCACGGAAGCGTAAGCCGGAATTACTGCATGAAGTGCGGCAGGTCCTTCACTCCCGGATATATCGCTGAGTGTGACGGCGTGCCCCGCTGCGAATGCGGCGGCATGATAAAGCCGGATGTAGTGCTTTATGAAGAAGGCCTGGATAATGATGTGATAAACGGAGCAGTCAATGCCATAAGCAGGGCGGATGTTCTGATCATAGGCGGGACGAGCCTGGTGGTTTATCCGGCAGCAGGACTGATAGACTATTACAGAGGGAATAAGCTGGTGCTGATAAATAAAATGCCTACAGCAAGGGACAATGTTGCGGACCTTGTGATAAATGACAGCATAGGCAAGGTAATGTCAGCGATATAAATAAAAGATCATCAGAAGGGAGACAGGAGGAGAAAAATGGAAAACACTTTTTTGAGCGGCGGCGTTGAAGAGCTGGAAAAGGCTAAAGCTGCTATCGGGGAAAATACACGCAGACAATCGGAGGCCAACAGGATAGAAGCCGAAGTCTCCGGAAAAGAGAAGGCGCTTGAAAGTCAGAAAAAGTATGTTAATGATAAAGTCAGCGATGTCGTAAAGGAAAGACGGAATCAGCTGAAAAAATCCCATGACGAGCAGGTGGAATCGGCTAACAGGGATTTCAAAGAAGCCGAAAAGGTAAGAAAAGCGGCAAAGAATGACGCTGTCAACGCGAGGATATCAAGGGAGACCACAGATATAGTTGAGGAAAACAATGCGGCAGCGGCACAGATCAACACAACACTGAGGGAAAACGGTATGCCCTCGATATGCAGTAAAAACTGGTACTTTGCGCTCTTTGCGCCTAAAAAAGGAACTGAGTTTCTTATATTTATAATAGCGGTGATCATCACTTTGGGCGTGATACCGAATATCGTCTGTGCGTTTATCAAAACCGACCAGTGGGTGCTGAAGGCGCTTGTGTATCTTGCGATAGTCGTTTTGTTTGCCCTTATATATTTCATCATCTTCCTGGTGACTAAAAGGAGTTCAAAGGGACATATACTTGAGCAGATAAGACCTGCAAGAGAAACGATAAAAAAGAATAACAAAGAGATAAGAAGAAGAGCGAAGACCATAAAGGGGGACAAGGACGAGTCGGGGTATGAGCTGGAGGAATATGATTCCGAAGTTGCAGCTCACCAGAAAACCCTGAATGACAAGATGAGTGCCAGAGAAAAAGCTCTGAAGGATTTTGACGAAAAAACTGCGGTTAGCATAAAAGAAGAGATAGAAAAGGAGCATCAGCCGGAGATCAATGAGATAACCAAAGAGCTCAGGGAGTTGAAAGATGAGCTGAACGCGGCAAAAGAGTCCGCGGCGGAAAGCGCTGAAGAGGTGCTCAATTCCTATGAGGTTTTTCTCGGGAAGAAGAATTCCTCGGTTGAAAAAATAGACGAACTCATCAATATCATGCGCGAAGGAAAGGCTTCCTCTATTATGGAGGCGCTTGATGTGCTTAAAGGGGAAATGAAATAATGAATAAACCCCGGAGTATGGAAAAACACAAAGCGAAAGGCAACAGCAAATACTCTGTGAAAAGGCGAAAGAAAAAGATAACTGTGATCACTATTGTCGTGATCGCAGTCATCCTGCTTGCCGCGGCCGGGATATGGGCCTTCTTAAGATTCCATACATACAGCGATCATACAGTGCAAAATACTATTGAAATAGCCAACTCAGGTGAGCATACGATCTATGATGTTTACAAAAAGGGCTTTGTAAGGTGCGCAAACGACGGCCTGACCTGCTTTGATAAGAAGGATATAATCTGGGCGGAAACAGCGGAGATGACACAGCCGGTAATGGATGTGTGCGAGGGATACATCGCTGTGGCCGATCTTAAGGGCTCTGACATATATATTTATGATGAAGGGGGGCAGGTGAACCGCATAGCGCTTTCCCATGCTATCATTGATATCGAGGTTTCCCGGCAGGGAGTAGTGGCAGCTGCCACAAGTGAGGATGCTTCAAATTATATTGAGGTGTTGGATAAGGAGGGAAACGAGCTGCTGACGGCAAAAAGCGTTTTTTCCTCCAGCGGATATCTGACGGATATAGCAATATCGCCGGATGGATCAAGGCTTGCCGCGGCATTTACCTATATTGGTGGCGGAGTAATGGAATCAAAGGTTGTTTTCTATGACCTTACGGGGGAATCAAAGGGAGACAACATCATCATAGGCGGATTCAATCAATATCAGGATACTCTGGTTATGAGCGTGGAATTTCTGGACGATTCCATAGTCTGCGCTGTCGGGGATCATGCGATAACAATATACAGGGTCGGAACAACGCCTTCGATCATCTATGAGGACCTTGACCTGAATTACGAGATACAAAGCTTATTCTACGCAAAGAACAGGATAGGACTGGTGGTAGAGCAGGAGGAAAGCGAATACTCAAAAACCATTAAAGTTCTGAATGAGCGCGGTAAGGAGATAATGGATCACGGCACGGACTTTGCCTACAGCAGGGCGGCATTCGCGGGAAATAATGTGCTGCTGTATTCAAACACGGAATGTCATGTGTACAGCTTTGCCGGGATTGAAAAGTTTTCATATACGTTTGAGGACAGGATAGAGTATATGATATCAGCAGGAACAGTAAGAGACTACGTACTGGCATTACCTAATGCCATTGAGATAATAAGATTAAAATGACAGGTTCTGTAATAGCAACAATAGCAGCAGCAGCGATATTGATATTTTTTATGATCTGGGGATACAGCAAAGGTTTTTTAAGGCTTTTGATCTCAACCTTTGCCCTTGTCGTTACAGTGTCAGTTGCGGCTTTTCTGACTCCGCATGTTTCTTCGCTCTTGAAAAACACCTTCGTTGGGAAAAACATTGATTCAAGGGTTGAGGAAAGCGTGGACAGGGTTGAAGGAATAGATCTGATAGACAGCATCACATCCGCGCAGGGCGAGGTGGTAAAAAACCTTCCGCTGCCGGACGTGATGAAGGATACGCTTGAGGGAAACCGGCAGGAAAGCGGAGCAGGCCTGGAGGGCAATGAAAAGTTCAGCGATTTTATAAAAAACAGTCTTTCCGGGATAGGACTTAACATTATCTCCTATATTTTAGTTGGCGTTTTGATATATGTTCTGATACGCGTCATACTGGTCATCGCCAGGGTTCTGACCAGACTTCCGGTGATCGGGGTGATCAACCGCATATTGGGAGCCCTGCTCGGTCTTGTTCAGGGGCTGATAATATTGTGGATCTTATGCCTGGTGATCATCCTCATTTCCCCGACTGATTTTGGAATGCAGCTGACGGAGATAATAAAGGAAAATGCCTTTCTCAGGCTGATATACGAACATAACGGGATACTTATCCTGGCTGATAAAATGTTCGGATCATTCATCTGACACAACAGCCTTGCATCACCGTCGGGTGCCTGGCCTTACCCCTCCGAGGGAAGGTGGCTTCCGGAGGCAGACGGATGAGGGGCTCTTCCTATCAAAAGCCGCACAAAATATTCATGCGAAAAAACAATTATTGTGATATAATTTTTCAATAAATGGTTGTGCGTATAAAGGAGGGAAATCATGGAAAGACCAAAAGGCGGCACATTGCTCTGGGTCAGTGGCATCATTATGATAGTAGGTGGGGCGATCAGCATTATTGCTTCTCTTGTCCTGATCCTTGCTGTCATAGGATTAATATCAGTAGGCGGCCCGGTAGTTGTTATCATCGGTATCATCATCACTATTCTTGCAAGTATCGCTGAGCTTATAGCAGGTATAATCTGCACCAAAAATTCCTACAAGCCCGCAGCTGCGTCCAAGTGTATGGCATGGGCAATAATCGTTATCGTTCTGATGCTTATCGGAACAATAATGACAAATGCCGGAATAGATGCATCAATGGGAGTGAACTCAACATTCTCAACGGTAGTATCTATTGTACTCGGAATGGTAGTTCCTATACTTGCGGTTATCGGCGCAGTTATCTTAAAGAAGAATGCAGGCGGTGATGTTTCTCTTTCAGGTCTTGCAAAAGATACAGCTGCAGAGTTCAAAAACATGGATGATGATGTAGCCGGAATCGCAGCAGAAGCAAAGGAAAAAACCGAAACTGCGGCAGCAGAGGCAAAAGAAAAGACAGAAGCTTTCGCAGCAGAAGCTAAAGAAAAGGCAGGCGATATCGCAGCAGAAGCTAAAGAAACAAAAGAATCCATAGCTGCTGAGGCAAAAGAGAAGGTAGAAGATATCAAGGACAAATTTAAAGGCGAAAACGAATAATCTGTTTTCCGGCCGGAAAGAGGGAGTCCTTTGCAGGGGCTCCCTTTTCATTAAGATTCCTCCCGGCAGACAGATGAGGGACATACCACATGTGAAACCCACAATCCCGCCTTGCAGCATATATATCTCCGGACGACGATTGCCGGGTTAGTCGTCCGTCGATATATATGCAGCCCCGGCGGAGGAATAACCTTCCCCTCCGGTATTAAGACGTATTGGCCGGCGCTGGATGAGGGGCATACTCTTCCCGGAATGAAAACCAACAATGAACCGACATCAGACGACACGACGGGAGAAACAGATATGGAAAAGATAAGATCAAACACAGAAAAGGAAGTATTTATTGCACCGGATGCCGATGTTACAGGCGACGTTTCGATCGGGGAGAGAACCAGCATATGGTATCATGCCGTGATCCGCGCCGAGGATGCTCCGGTAACGATCGGCAGGGAAAGCAATGTGCAGGATGGTTGCATAGTACACACGGATGAAGAGTATCCTGTGGTGATAGGGGATCGCGTCACTATCGGACATGGCGCCATTATTCACGGATGCAGTATCGGAGACGGTTCCCTGATAGGAATGGGGTCTATAGTGTTGAATGGCGCAAAGATCGGAAAGCAATGCATGATAGGAGCGGGAACACTGGTCCCGCAGAATATGGAGATCCCGGATGGCCACCTTGCGTTTGGTTCGCCGGCCCGGATAAAAAGAGCGCTTCATGAGGATGAGCTGGCAGAGATGGAGGCCGATGCGGATACATATATACGTTACGCGAAAGAGCATAGGATATAAAAGAAGGGTTTTGCCGGGAGAAATCGCTGACGACTAAAACGGCTGCACCTTGTGATTAAAAGCCTTGAAAATAAGAACTATGGTTGATATAATGAACGGGCGTTTAAAAACGCGGTGATAAGGCGACATAGCCAAGTGGTAAGGCGTGGGTCTGCAACACCCTGATCACCGGTTCAAATCCGGTTGTCGCCTCGGTCTATGAGGTCCGGGAAATCCTTTGTTTAAAGGTCTTCCCGGTTTTTTCTTTTCGTACCGGAATTTAAACACAGCAACGCCGATGATCAGCACATATCCGATCACACTCAGGATATCCGGCCGCTGCGCAAATATGAAGAATCCGAATATCGCGGCGAATATTACCTGTGTGTAGTCATATACGGAAATGTCTTTGGCCGGCGCAAATGTGTATGCCGCCGTTATCGAAAGCTGTCCGCCGGTTGCCGCGATGCCCGCGAGCAGAAGGAACAGAAACTGGCGTCCGCTCATCGGATGGTATTGAAGGATGGCAAACGGCAGGCAGATAAGTGTTGAGAAGGCGGAAAAAGTGAAGACAATGAGAGGACCCTTTACTCCGTTTTTTCCGAGTTTTCTTACAAATGTATAAGCGACACCTGCGCCAAAGCCCCCGATAAAGCCGATGATCCCGGGAAACGCTGCCATAGAAAACCCCGGTTTTACTACAAACATGGCTCCGGCAAAAGCGATGGCAACCACGATCCAGTCCATCTTTTTCGCCTTTTCCTTAAGAATGAAAATGCTCATCAGTATCGCGAAGAAAGGCGACAGTTTATTTAGCATGTTGGCATCAGAGATATTCATATGGTCGATCGCGTAGAAATTACAGATGAGACCGATAGTCCCGAATACAGCTCTAAATAAAAGATCCGGTATAGTGGTCTTTTCAATGACGAACGTTTCTTTTGATTTTGACCGGAGCAGAATGGCGATCGAAACAAAAAGCGCTACACCGTTCCGGAACAGGGCCTTCTGCATTGTGGGGAGATCTCCCGCAAGTCTTACGAACACAGTCATCAGTGCAAAGAAAAAGGCCGCCGACAATATGCATAAAATTCCTTTGATCGGGTTTGACATATCTATATTTCACTTAATCCCTTCGGTTTTAGTAAGAGTTGATCAAACGGATATGGTTTGGCTAAACTAAATTGATATTTTATTATAGCCGGAACATGGGTTCTGTCAAGGAAACAGGGTCTGTATTGTCTGACCTGCGGTGAGAATATATCCGCCCTAACGATATTTCTACTCAGCGACAGAGACAAAGAGTCTGCCGGAGGAGAGGAATGCATAGCCTTACAAAATTGCCGGCTATAAGGGCGGGCGGCCACTTGTCACTACCAATCTCTGTATGATAAACTATTGAAGATCTGTATCATAAGTTAAAAACAAGATCCGTCAAAACAGACAACACTGGAGAATTGGACGATAAAGAGTTTGAGGCTGCATTCAGCCCTGTTAGTGAAGAGGAAAAAAAGAAGAAACGCCGGACACGGATAATATGGATCGCGATTTTTATTCTCGTGAACGGCGGCGTTATTTTATATACTGCGCTGGATGAATTCGGAGGCAAGCATCCGGCTCCTTTAGGCTACAGCCTTCAGCTCTCCAATATCCTGCTCATAGCCGGCGGATTAGGCTGCGCTTTACTGGCGCTGGCGGTAGAAACCCTGAAATATGTGATAATGATGCGGTCTTTAGGCGTGAAGGTATCGGTCAGAGCTGCTTTTGAGACTGCTGCCCTTGGCAAATATTATGACAATATCACCCCCTCCGGAGTCGGAGGACAGCCTTTCCAGATCTATCATCTGTATAAACATGGTTATGACCCGGGAGCAAGCGCGGCAATGCCGCTGGCCGGCTTTCTGAACATGCAGATGGCATTTGTTTTCATGGCCATAGTCCTGTTTATTCTCTTTGGCAGTGTAATAGATACGGCTGCTGTCAAAGTACCGGCTTATATAGGGCTGGTATTCTACTCGTTCGTGCCGGCACTGATAATGATCTTTATCATATCTCATAATACCGCGGTTAAGATCGTAAGCTTTTTTGTGCGGCTGGCGGGTAAGCTGAAACTTATTAAAGATGTTCAGCAAAAGACCGACTCCATCGTTAAAACTCTGGGGGATTATCATGAAAGTATACTGCTGCTCGGAAAGCGCAAAGGTACACTGGTAAAACTGTTTTTGCTGTCGCTGCTGTATCAGGCAGCTATCTGCAGTATTCCGTTCTTCGTGCTCCATGCCTTCGGGGGATACGGCGCATTCCACGAGATACTCACTATGACATTCTTCATATATGCAGCCATAACCATTATTCCCACACCCGGAAATTCAGGCGCGGCAGAAGGTTCTTTTTATCTTATCTTCTCAAGGCTGGAGCCCTCCGGGTTGTTTTGGGCTATGGTGATATGGCGCCTTATATGTTATTATTTTTTTATCCTTATAGGATTATTAGTATATGCTTATAATGCGTTACTGTCGTATTTGCATAAGAAAAAGGTTAAAAAATGCTGAGACCTGAAGAGATATGCTCTGCCCAATTTGTGGATTCGTTTTTTCCTGCTATCGACGGTGTCATGCAGGTTGTCGATAATTATGCCGCTCTGATGAACAGGGTGTCATATTCCTGCGTTGTCTGTCCTTCGGCTAAAGGCGGCTTTGACGACTCGACCCTGTCTTATGATGTGTTTCGCACTCAGGCGATACAGATCCCGGGCTGGAGCTACACCGTACCCATGCCATACAGAAGGATGGCGGCAAAAAGGGTAGAGAGCATCGAAAAACTGAATATCCTGCATGCGCACAGTCCTTTTACACAGACAAAATGTGCCCTTTACCTGGCAAAGGTGCGCCATATCCCGCTGATATCCACATTCCATACAAAATACTATGATGACGTGTTCGATATATCGCACAGCAACACTCTGGCTAAAGCAGTGACTGATTATATTGTCAACTTCTATAACCGGTGTGATGATGTATGGGCGTGTTCAGACGGAGCTGCAGACACTTTAAAAAGTTATGGTTACAAGAAAGAGATATTTGTGATGCCAAACGGCACATCTTACAAAATGCCGGATGATCCGGGATCAGTGGCACAAAAAGCCAGAGAACAGCTTGGGATCAAAAAGGACAATATCAAAAATCTTCTCTTTGTAGGCAATGTAAAATGGCAGAAAAACCTTAAGCTGGCGCTCGATACGATGAAGATCATCTGTGCAAAAGGCGGCGGTTACCGCCTTTACATAGCGGGCAAAGGCGTCAATGAAGCCAGGATAAAGGAATACACCTGCAAGCTGGGACTCAAAGAATATGTGACATTCCTTGGTCAGATCAGAAATACTGATCTTTTGTCCGGGGTATTTCTTAATGCGGATCTTTTCTTCTTTCCTTCAGTATATGATACATCTGCGATCGTTCTCCGGGAAGCGTCTGCAATGAAAGTCCCGTCGCTCCTTGTAGAAGGCTCATGCGCGGCAGGGGTTATCACTCCTGATGAGAACGGCTTTACAGCTAAAGAGGACCCTGTCGCTATGGCGAAAAAAATAGAGAGTATTTTTAAGGATGAAGAAAAACTGCGTTCAGTCGGAGAAAACGCTGCAGCAACCATCCCTATATCATGGGAAGAAATGATCCCGAAGGTATATGAGCGTTATGCTGAAGTTATAGACAGATATAAGAGCCGTTGAGACCTCCTTATCGTGGGGTATCACACCGGGGATTGATTTTCTTTTGACTCAGGATAGAAATCTGATGTAAAATCCGTGAAGATATGAAAACAGTGATCATTACAGGAATAACAGGAGGAATGGGTCAGGCCACGGCAAAACGACTGATCGCTGATGGCTGGCGTGTCTTCGGACTGGACATTAACGCTCCGGACGCATTTACCGGCACATCCGGATACGAACCCGTGATGATCCGGGTCGACCTTACCGATGAATCTTCGGTTAAAAATGCATTCTCAAGGATCAGCAATGAGACAGAAACAATAGATGCCATTATTCATATGGCGGGAATATATGACCTGAACTCTCTGGTTGAGATGAGCGGGAAGGACTTTGTGCGTATTTTTAATATCAACCTCTTTTCCGTATTTCGTGTTAATAAGACCTTTCTCCCGCTGCTTAAGGCGGGCTCCAGGATAATGATAACATCAAGCGAACTTGCGCCGCTTGATCCTCTGCCGTTCACGGGGATATACGCCATCACGAAGAGCGCGGTAGAGAAGTATGCCTTTTCACTGCGGATGGAGCTGCAGCTGCTCGGGATCGATGTCATAGTGCTGAGACCGGGCGCGGTAGATACAGGACTTCTGAGTGTCTCCACTTCGCGTCTGGATGAGTTTGTTTCAGGCACTGAGCTGTACACCTGTAATTCGGGGCGGTTTAAGACAATCGTTGATAAAGTTGAGACAAGAAAAGTTTCGCCGGAAAAAATAGCGGCGCTTGCGGCAAAGGCGCTGATTGCCCGCCGCCCTGCTTTTGTGTACAGCATAAACAGGAATCCGCTTCTTCTTCTCATGCACGTACTTCCAAAACGACTTCAGACACGACTGATCAGGATGATACTCCGGTAAGTAGGAGGTAAAGATTCCGACGAAGTTGAATGTATATCGACAGGCGACTAATGCGGCAATCGTCGCCCTGAGGTGTATTTGCGGCGGGGCAGGAGATTGTATGACGCCCCCGCCGCCTTGTCAATTTCTTTTGCCGGGAATATAATGGGGGACGGAGTTAGGAGAAGGCAAATGAAAGACAGATCAGCAGATATATCAGCACTCAGGATAACGGCAACCATATTCGTGATATTAACCCACACCTTCAGTATGATGTGGCTGAACGCCGACGCCTATGATATGACATCAACCCAGCTGAATTATTTCTACACCGCATCATTTTTCCTGGACTGGCCGGTGGCAGTCTTTCTGATGATAACCGGAGCGCTGCTTCTGAAGCCCGAAAAGGAGATAACCGTAAGGGAGTGCATGGTCAGATATGTCAGAAAGGCAGCGCTGGCGCTGGTCATATTCGGGCTGATTTTTTCATGGCTGGAGACGATAGCGGTAGAAAAAACAGTAAGCTTTCATATGCTGGGGAAAAGCCTTCTTGATCTTATAACCGAAAACAGCTGGGGACATCTCTGGTATCTCTACGCGCTGCTGGGGATATACCTTACGCTGCCTGTATGGAAGAGCTATATAAAATACAGCAGCCGGAAGACTCAGTCCTTTGTGCTGATAGTGCTGTTCGTGATAAATATCTGTCTGCCGGTAGCTAATGAGGCATTTGGCATTCAGCTTCTGGACGATATGGCAGTGGTAACGGCTCCGGTATTTTTCCTCCTGTGCGGAAGATATCTATACGAGGAGACCCCGGAATGGCTGAAAAACAAAAAGCTGACGTCAGCGCTTCTTATCGTCACGCTGGTGATAGTGATAATAACAGGGATATTTGTATTTCCAAACGGCTACACTTATCTGAATCCGGTAAGTCCGACCGCGTCACTGGCGGGAATATTTATCTTTGTGCTGTTTAAGGATATAAAGGTAAAAGAAGAGAGGGCGGAACGCCTGTGGCGTGTTGACAGGCTCTGCTTTGCCGTGTATCTTATCCACCCTGTATTCATAAACCTGGCTTACAAGTTCCTGAATATCACCCCGCTGAACGCGGGAGAGCTTTACTGGCTGGCAGCGCCGGCCTTCAGTATAGTCTTCGTCATTCTTTCGTTTGCCGCGTCATGGGTGCTCAATAAGATAAAACCATTGAGAAAATATGTGCTGTAGCTAAAGCACAAAGAAAGAGCAGACAGGCATCCTTGCCTTATCAATATGCCGCGTAGCGGTATTCCATTAAAGTGGGAGTGGTCTTGACCTTCAAAGGAGCCTCAACGCCGGGAGCCGTGGTGACCTTATAGGTTATCTCCATGGGGCTGTTCTGTTCCAGTTCGATCATATGACAGTAGCCGAGCTCAAGGTCATGATATTCATCTTCGTTCATATAAAGGCCGTTACTGGTATCAAAATCAAATATATGTCCGCCGTAAGGAGCGAAACAGTGAATGTATCCGGTTATTGTCCCGCCGTAAGAACCAAGGATATACCAGCCGGAGTGCTGCAGGTCGTCGTCGCTGATAGTGTTGTTCAGGCTGACCTTTACATCATAGGTCCGGTTTCCCTCTTCGTCATAGTACGGGTCGGAAACATCAACGACCATATCAAGGAACCATCCCAGCTTGCACGGATCCGAAAGAGAGAAGTATACGCCGATGAAGGGGTCGTCCTCTTTATAATTAAGCCTTCCGGAAAGACCGGCTTCCTCCACGAGATGCTGTTCGTCCTCGTCATCCATCCACATCATGATGATGTTCTTTTCAGCGCCCTCCATAAACAGATTATAGTAGTCCGCGAATTTGCTTATCTCAAACCGGGAAACAAACTCGGACATTACGGTCTTCGCAGTCTCGGCAAAGAGGATATCAGACATATAGTTGCCTTCAAACGCGTCGCCGGATGCAGCAAAGAATTTGTAATACAGGTCGTATTGGAGTACTTTTGTGGCGTTCTGGTCATTCAGGACTGTTCCGTCTGAAAGAGTGAGCTCGCCTACGTCTCTCAACAGCATCTGGATGATCGCGGGAGTAAGTGATACAACACCGTCACATTCCTTGTATGGCGCGGTCTCGCCAGTTTCCTCATCATAAAAATATAATGATTCTTCCTCCTCGCCGGTCTCTTCGTTTGTTGTATATTGTCTGCGGACATAGCCGTTTTCGATTCCGTCCTCCAGAAGATACTCCTCATAGGCCACATCCCATATCTTGGCGGTGCGCTCAAAAGCCGGAATAAAGCAGGCATCGCGGGGAGCGTTGACCCATGAGCCGTATATGCGTTCCTCATCCTCCGTGACTTCGGATCTGTTGGATATATACGGAGCAAGAGTATAATAAACACTGTCGAAATCCCCGATGGTAAGAACGCCGTCCTTTATGCGGATGGTGCCGAAGGAACCGGGGAAGCCGCCTGACGCACGGATCTCGGCAGAGTTCTGTGCCGCCAGAAGGTAGAGACGGTCACTTCCGTCCCCCAGGAATGTCCGCAGAAGAGGAAGCATAGCTGACGCGTCACGGTACGCGCCCATGAGCTCAGCGATCTTGTCTTTATATTTCGTTATATAGCCTCCAAGCAGAGGGCTGGACTCAAAATCTTCAAGCTTTAGGAGAAGGGTGTCAATCTCAGGCTGGACCTCATCTACAAAATCCAGATACCTGTTCATAAGCGTCACATTAAAGCCGTCTCCGACCTTAAGGTCGGAAAGAGGATATTCCTTCATTATCTCTAAGAGCGGCCACAGGAATTTATCCTCGACATAGTCAAGGGTTTCCATAAGATCATCTGCTGAATCAAGATACTTGCGCACAAAGCCGAATTTTCCGGCGACACGCCAGAAGGGTGATTCAAAGGTTTCCTTAAGCTTTGTTTCCGAATCGTCTGTTTTGAGAAGAGCTTCCTCTGCAGCGAAGGCATCCTTGTCCTTTACGCAGGTGAGAACATCTTTGAGACCGTCCTTCACTGAGTTCGCGCGGTTCTTGGCTATGCTGGCCTCAACACCGAAAAATACAGCGATGCCCAGAAGTACGATGATGATAGGAAGCAAAATAAAAACAAGCGGTTTGCGCCTGGCTTTCTTTTTTGGTTTAACATATTTTGTGCCGGAAGGTCTTTGACGAACCGGTTCACTTCTTCTCTGCGGGCTTCTTTTCATATCAGGAGATTCATCGTTCCCCGAAGTGACAGGCACGCCGGGGAGCAGCACCAATTTTCTAAAAGTTAGATAATTATAGCATAATATAAAAAAATTTCATTAAAAAAATGTGTCCTGCTAAGAGGAAAATTGATAGGAAAGCTCAAGGAGAAGAGTGGTCTCGAGGTCGTCTGGGTCGATGCCGGTGATCTTTTTGATGGCATCCATCCGCCGGCAGAAGGTGGTGCGGTGTATGAAGATAGCGTCAGCCGCGGCGGACATATTGCGTCCGTTTTCCAGATATGCCTTCAGGGTTGACGAAAGCTCAGATCCGTTCTCCTCGTCAAACTTTCTAAGAACCTGTATGGCAGGATGGGTAAGAAACTCAACCGGAGCGGATGAGCGAAGGCTTTCCTTGACAAAATCAAGGCGGTAATCATCAAACAGGTGGTACCAGAAATGCGGATTTTTCTGCTGTCCGATATCAAGGGCGGCAGCCGCTATCCGCGCCGCGTCCGCAAGGAAGGAAAACCCTTTGAATACAGAGCTTACACCGGCAGAGCAGCTGTATTCCCGGACAAAGCAGGCTACCCGCTGATGGAAGCTGTGCAGATTGATATCCGCGCCGGACAGAGTAAGGTTGAGAACCCAGCGCAGCTCCGTGCCGGTATTTACGGCGCAGGAGTGCGGCCATTCGCTCTCCAGTTCATCAGCTATGTAAGGCAGCGTGGTTTCAAGCTGCACCTCCCAGGCGGAATCTGAAAGGAAGTGGAGGATGATGACCGAGAACAGGTGGTCATCCGCCCAACCGTAGCGGCGAAAGACATTGCCGGCCGAGTGAGCCTGAACCTTGTCGCCCTGAAGAACGGAACGGCACAAAAGGTGCAGCGGGTCATTCTGCCTGCGGGACACGAAGTGGCCGGAGCGCCGGAGCGATTCTGTGATGCAGTCGGTATAAAATTCAAAAAGTTCCTCCGCGCCGGGAGGGATGCGCTTAGTGCCTTCGTCCAGGAACATGACAGTCCGCCCGGCATACTGCCTGTCAGGCATGATATTCCTGCATACGGCAAGGAGGTTGTTGAACTCTAACGGCTCGTAAAAAAAGTGGCGGTAGTTGGCGGCATCATGAAATTTCCTGCTCAGGATGAGACTGTGTATGCTCTCACGCGGGATCCCGTCTCCGCGCACATCACTTCCCGTGGCAGCAGGGAGATCTTCCGTAGCGTAGATAAATTTCATATCTATATCGACGATAGAGTATTCCCAGGGGAACCAGTTTTTTCCGAAGGAATACACATCAACAGCCCGGGAGGGGTCCATGGCGGCAAGAAGCAGAAAATTCTCCTGCTTGAGGAAGGTGTTGAAAACATCAAGGAGCGCGGTGTACAGTGCGTGGGCAGAGGTAAAGCCTGTCGCTGTGGCGGCGCGCGCATTTTCCGGCTCGGCATCCGCGGCAGCGCCGCTGATGATAAATATGCTGCCGCTCTTATCCTTCAGAGAGGCATAGTCTTCCGGGCTTATCACATAGAGAATGCCGGCCTTCAGCTCATCTGTTTTATCATAAAGACAGACAGAGGATATATCGCAGTCGTATCCCGTATACAGAGGATAGGACAGCGGGTATTTTTGGGAAAACAGATAAAAAATGATCTCCGGTGTTATCTTCATCACTTGTGTTAAATATAAATCAATAAAGTCGCGCTACAAAGTGTAGCACGAACGGGAATAAATATCAACATTCTGTGACTGTATAAGAAAAAAAACAGTTGATATAATACATAAAACTATGTCTGTGGATAATGGCATATAAATGTTGCAAAAAATATTAAATGGAGGAGTGTATTATGCTTACTGTTCTTGAAAACTTAAGAGAAACAATGAAGGCAGACGGACATCCCGACAGGTTTGTAAACCAGTGGGAGTTTATCGAGATCATTCTGCCTTCTAACTATTTTATGGGTGATTATCCGTTCGAGCCGGGCGGAGAGGGATATGACCAGTTTGGCGTTCTCTGGAGATTCCCGGAGGGCCAGATGGGCGCGTTCCCTGTTCATGACGCAGAGCACAAGCTTATGAGCGATGTTACAGAGTGGAGAGAAAAGCTTACCCATATGCCGGTTGCGCCTCCGGATGAGGCACAGGATTACTGGGGAATGCTTAACGGCTGGGCTGCAAAGGTTGATCCCGAAAACTGTCTGGCAGCAGCTTTCCATCCCCAGGGTCTTTTCGAGCGTCTTCACGCTATGATGGGCATGGAAGACACCATGATCGCTATGTATGAGGAGCCGGAAGAGATGCATGATCTTATCGAGTTCCTTACACAGTGCGAGCTTGATTACGCAAAGACTATCATGGACAAGGTACACGGAGTGAAGGCTCTTCTTCACCACGATGACTGGGGAAGCGCAAAGAACTCATTCCTTTCACCGGAAATGTTCGATGAGTTCCTTACACCTTATTATAAGAGAATATACGGATACTGGAAAGAAAGAGGTGTTGAGCTTATCGTTCACCACAGCGATTCCTACTCAAGAAACCTCATTCCTTCAATGATAGAAATGGGTATCGATATCTGGCAGGGCGTATTCCCGCAGAATGATATTCCGGAGCTTCAGAAGGAATATGCGGGACAGATCACCTTCATGGGCGAGATCGAATCACGTATGATCGACCTTCCGGATTCAACACCGGAGCAGATCAAGGCAGAAGTAGACCGCGCCTGCAGAAAGTGCAAAGGAAATAACTTTATCCCGTGTCTTACATCAGGTCTTCCTATCAGCTCGTTCCCGGGAATCTATGACGCAGTCAGCGCAGAGATAGACGTGATGAGCAAAGAATTATTCTGATAATAAATATTAAATGTTACAACAACTGCCGCATCTTTACAGGTGCGGCAGTTGTTGTATAAAGATTCACAGTATACACAGGCATACAGTTGTTTTTTAGGTGCAATTATGATAGAATTCAGCGATTATTAATTACTGACAATGTTCGGATCAGGACAAAATATTATTACAACGGAGGAAATGAAAATGGTTTTTGAAACAATCAGAGATATGATAGCAGAGAGGAATGACAAGAATCCGTCTGAGATCACAATGAAGACAAAATTCAAGGATCTCGGAATCGATTCACTTGATACAGTTGAGATGCTTATGGATCTTGGAGATCAGCTTGGAACAGAGATCGAGCTTGAGAATCCTGTTGAGACTATAGGCGAGCTTGTAGAATTCATCGAAGGAAAATTAGGCAAATAACCGGAAAAACTCTTACAGGGCTCATAAAGAGAATGAATGAAGAGGTCAATACCTTCAGGATGTCGGAATTTGAGGACTTGAAGACAATTCAGGAAGGAATAAGCTGATGTTAAGATGAACATTATTAAATAACCGGTGAGAAGCTTGGCCGTAATCTGGTTGAAGCGGCGGCGGAGAACACAAAGGAAAATGAGACTCAGGAATTCCCTGTAGCGGAAAATAACAAATAAATAGTTGATCTCCGGAGGTGCGTTTAACTGCTCCTCCGGTATATGGAGACGTAGCGAAGTGGTCATAACGCGGTGCACTCGAAATGCATTTGTCGGTTTATCCCGGCACCAGGGTTCGAATCCCTGCGTCTCCGCTTGGGAGACAGAGACAGGATCGCTGTCTCCTTTTTACTATCCCGCCTTGCTGCATATATACCTCCGGACGACGCTCGCCGGGTTAGTCGCCCGTCGATATATATGCAGCCTCGGCGGGAGTTTGGAAGGTTTATCTTACTATCCCCGCCTCGCAGCATATATACCTCCGGACGACGCTCGCCGGGTTAGTCGCCCGTCGATATATATGCAGCCTCGGCGGGAACACAGCCTTCCCCCTCCGGAAAAAGAAGTATAGAAATGACGCTGGTTATGCTGTAATATATATATAAGCATATTATCAACACATACAGACAGGGCGTAATTTCCTGTCGATAAAAGGAGTAACACTGATGAAAACGATCATTACTGTTTTGGGAAAAGACAGAGTTGGGATAATTGCGGGAGTCTGCAATTTTCTGGCGGACCACGAGATCAATGTTCTTGATCTTGACCAGACTATCGTCGATGGTTTTTTTAATATGATGATGGTGGTGGATATGAGTTTGGCGAAGGAACCGTTTGCGGACATCGCCGCCAGCCTCGCGAAAATGGGCGAGGAAGAGCTGGGCGTGCAGATAAAAATGCAGCAGGAAGACATCTTCGAGGCTATGCACAGGATTTAAAGGAAAAAAGCATGATCAATTTCTACGAAGTCAGAGAAACGAATTCAATGATAGAGCAGCATAATCTGGATGTCCGGACGATCACTCTGGGCATTTCTCTGCTGGACTGCGCCGACGGCAGCATAGAAGGCTTTAATGCAAAGGTATATGACAAGATAACCACCAAAGCAAAAGACCTTGTTGCTTGCGGCGAGAGGATAGAAAAGGAATTCGGCATACCGATAGTGAACAAAAGGATATCCGTTACGCCTGTCGCCATAGCGGCAGGGAGCGCGGCTAAAAGTCCGGAGGATATGGTATCGGTCGCAAGAACATTGGATAAAGCCGCAAAAGAAACAGGCGTAAACTTTCTGGGCGGGTACTCCGCGATAGTTTCAAAGGGCGCGACCGCGGCGGATGAGCTTCTGATGGAATCCATACCGCAGGCACTTAGCGAAACAGATCAGGTGTGTTCTTCGGTAAACGTGGGCTCGACCAGAACGGGTATAAACATGGATGCTGTCCGCACCATGGGAGAGGTGATACTTAAGACCGCGCAGGCTACAGCGGACAAAGACTCCTTCGGCTGCGTAAAGCTGGTGATATTCTGCAATGCGCCTGATGACAACCCGTTCATGGCAGGGGCTTTTCATGGAGTAAGCGAGGCAGACGCGGTGATCAACGTGGGAGTCTCCGGACCGGGAGTTGTGAAGTCCGCGATAGAACAGGTGAAAGACGCGGATTTTGAGCTTCTTTGCGAAACAGTAAAGAAAACAGCATTTAAGATAACCAGAGTAGGACAGCTTGTGGCGCAGAAGGCATCAAAGCTGCTGGACATCCCGTTCGGGATAGTAGACCTTTCGCTTGCCCCCACACCGGCAGTAGGAGACAGCGTTGCGGACATACTCTGCGGCATGGGTCTTGAAATGGCGGGCGCGCCGGGAACGACCGCAGCTCTGGCCCTGCTCAACGACCAGGTGAAGAAGGGCGGCGTAATGGCATCGTCTTATGTAGGCGGTCTTAGCGGAGCATTTATCCCGGTAAGCGAGGACGCAGGTATGATCGATGCCGTACAGAGAGGGGCGCTAACACTGGAAAAACTGGAGGCGATGACATGTGTATGCTCGGTGGGACTGGACATGATAGCCATTCCGGGAGATGTGAAAGCCGCCACAATATCCGGCATCATTGCGGATGAGGCAGCCATAGGCATGATAAATCAAAAGACAACGGCGGTAAGGATAATCCCCGTTGCAGGAAAAAAAGAGGGGGACTTTGTGGAGTTTGGCGGTCTTTTAGGCAGCGCGCCTGTTATGCCGGTCAACCGTTTTGACTGCAGCGCTTTTATAAACCGCAAGGGCAGGATACCGGCGCCGATCCACAGCTTTAAAAATTAAAAAATGAAGATAGGAATAGTAGATGTGGGCGGAGGCCTGCGTGATATATACGGCTGGGGAGTTTTTGTTCATTGTCTTGACAACGATATTCATTTTGATGTCTGTGTAGGCGTTTCCGCCGGCAGCGCGAACGCCTCGTCATATATGGCCGGTCAGAAGAAGAGGAATCTCCCGTTCTATCTTGATTATCCGATGCGAAAAGAATATATGAGCGTCAGCAATTTCTTTAAGAAAAGGTCGTTTCTGGATCTGGATTATGTCTATAAAGTGCTCAGTAATTCAGACGGTGAAAATCCGATGGACTATCCTGCGCTGATGGCAAACCCGGGAAAACTTATAGTGGTGGCTACCTGCGCCGAAACAGCAGAACCTGTTTATTTTACAAAGGAGGATCTGGCGCAGGATAGGTATGACGCGTTCAAGTCATCGTCCGCGATCCCGTTCGTGTGCAAACCGTATGCGACTAACGGAATTGCCTGCTATGACGGGGCGCTGAGCGACACCGTTCCCGTGGACAAAGCCTTTGAAGAAGGCTGCGACAAAGTGGTGCTGATACTTTCCAAACCGAGGGATACGGAGCGGACACCGGGCAAGGACCCGCTGTTTGCCTCGCTGATAAAGCGCAGATATCCCAAGGCAGCCGAGGCGCTGAGGAATCGTTATCTAATCTATAACAAAGGCGTTGCAAAGGCAAAGGAATACGAAAAGGAAGGGAAAGTCCTGATCCTTGCGCCGGACAGCATAGAAGGCATGTCAACGCTGAAGCGCGATGTAAAGGCGATGAAGAAGCTGTACGAAAAAGGCTATAATGACGCTCAGATGATACATAATTTCATAGAAGAGTGAGATATATAACAACAGTCCCCGGTAATTTTCATCTTAATTAATGTAAATATTTGATCATATTTTGCAGGAACGCAAGCTTTTCGGTGGAAAGCCCGTCGATATCCAAAGTCACCTTATCATCCAGACCGAGAAGATAATCTGTGGAAACTCCAAAAAGCTTCGAAATCTTTACGAGCATTTCTATTGAAGGCATAATATTCCCGTTTTCCCAGTTGGACACGCTTTGTTTGGACACGCCTAACTTGTCCGCGAGCTGAACCTGCGAGATATTATGAGCATTTCTTAGTTGTCTTATCCTTTCTCCCAACATAATAAGAGACAATCTCCCTTTAAACAATGAAAAAGATTACAATACTAATGTAAACGAGATACTAAAAAAAGAAAAATACATAAGTATTGTAATAATACAAGAATGGAGGGATGAGAAGTCAAATCACAGAGAAAAAAGCTTCTAATATAGCAATACATAGGTATACAAATATATTGACACAAATAAAATACTAAAGTATTATTATTTAGGACTATTCTTAGAGAAGATGTGTTTTTGTCTCGAAGGAGATTTTTTTTATGCAAGCGGTTTTAAGGAAACCTGAAAATTTCCAAAATACCGGCCTTGTTTTAAGGGGTATAGTTACTGCAGATTGAGAAAAAACTATATAGTAAATAACGGGAGGAAAAACAATGAGTATTCAAAAGACCAGGCATCGCATTCCGGCTGTGATAGCGGCCATCTTCTTTACTGTAATGCTGATGCTCACAATGTTCCCCACAAGCAGTTTCGCGGAGGAGAACGCAGCAGTTACTGCATCAAGTAAAGGTGTGCTGCAGGTAAACATGGTTTATCATGGTGATAATAACCAGGATTTTCTGGTTCAGTATGGGTCGGGATTTTTGATCAATTCCGATACCGTGTTAACCTGTGATCATGTTCTCAGTTTAAATACCTTATACGATGAGGCTGGCTATTATGCGCGGATGGTAGGAAAGTCGACACAGGAATTTATAGATCGCCTGAGCTATACGATAACAGTTGATCGCGATGTGACGATCGATGTAAGCAACGTTATCAACCAGAGCCAGGAGATGGACTTTGCTATTCTCAAGCTTGCACAAAGTCTTCAGGGAACGGAAGCGCTGAGAATAAATAAAAGCGGAGACGTTAAGCAGACGGAAAAGGTTTATGCCATCGGATTTCCCGGTGCATCAGCAAATATGCAGGCAGTAAATAAATTCAACAGCGAGGATGTAACTATAACAGAAGGTATCGTTAACAAGGCTGCATCAGGCCCTAATCCGTACACAGAAGAGTACTATGGCTACTCCGCATACTATGACTATATACAGACAAGTGTTGTAATGAAGCCGGGGAATTCCGGCGGACCTATGGTTGATGATGGCGGAAATGTCATCGGCATATGTCAGGCTACCTATAATGATTACTACAATGCTATCGCAATAGACCAGGTTACAGAAGTACTGGATAAGCTTGGTGTTGAATATACTAAAGGAGGCGTGGTTAACATTGATCCTAATACGGAGCCTGAACCGGATAAAAAGGCGGACAAGACCGCTTTGAAAGCAGCAATAAAATCAGCAGAAAAAATCGAAGAAAAAGGACATACGGCAGAAAGCTTTGCAGCATTGGAAACCGCGCTTGATAACGCAAAGGCGGTTGATAAGAAAGATGACGCTACGCAGGATGAAATAGATAAGGCAACCAGGAGTCTTAAGGATGCGGAAAGAGACCTTGTAGAGAAGAAGGGGCTTGATCTCAAATGGATCATAATCATCGCTGCAGGTGTGGTTGTTATTGCAGCCGTAATAATTATCATAGCAATATTGGCTTCAAAGAAAAAGAAACAGAATAAAGCAGCGGTTAAACCTCAAGATTCAGGCGCAGGGACTATCGCCACTACACCGCCGGTATCTCCGATAGCTCCGCAGCAGCAGGGTGGATTTGTACCACCAGCCCCGGCTCCGGTAAGTGATGCTGGAGAGACGACGGTTCTTTCTTCAGACGCTGGAGAGACGACAGTGCTTTCGCATAATATTGAAGGCGGAGTTCTTATAAGCGCAAAGACAGGAGAAAAGATACATATAAACACGGCAGACTTTACGATAGGCCGCGAGAGGTCAAAGGTGAACTATCACATCGCAGGTAACACATCAGTAGGTCGTGTACATGCAAAGATAGTTAACAGGAATGGGGCAGCATATCTTGTTGATATGAAGGCCACCAATGGGACATTTGTAAATGGCGTGAAGTGTACACCGATGGAGGAAGTACAGCTTAAGAGCGGTGACAAGATCACATTCTCCAACGAGGAATATACCTATCAGGCATAGATTTTATAGTTAAAGGATAGGCTGCGCGGAGCCGCAGTGAAGCAGCGGCTCCGCGCCATTTTAAAAATAAGGGAACGGGAATGGATTTTATGACAGCCTGCCACACAGACGTTGGCATAAAAAAGAAAACTAATCAGGATTCCATGCTTATAGAACAGGCAAATACGGAACAAGGCGATGTGCTGTTTGCTGCTGTCTGTGACGGAATGGGGGGTCTTCAAAAGGGAGAGCTTGCAAGTGCGGTGCTGATAAAAAGGCTTTCCTCATGGTTCAACAACGAATTTCCGAGAATTTTCTATAACGGTTTTCGCGCGGACGATCTCCGTATAAGCTGGGATAACCTTATTACGGAAACAAATTTAAAGATTCAGGATTATAGCGTGAAAAGCGGATTCGGAATGGGAACCACATGTGTTACATTCCTTGCTCACAACGACGAATTCTACATTATGTGTGTCGGTGACAGCAGGGTATATTTGCTGTCTGACCAGGTCTATCAGCTGACCAAGGACCAGAGCTATGTGCAGAGAGAGATAGATCTTGGAAGGATGACGCCGGCACAGGCGGCGGTAGATCCGAAGCGGAGTGTGCTTTTGCAGTGCGTAGGCGCAAGTCCCGTGGTGGAACCGGATTTCTTCGCCGGAAATCTTGAGGAAAACTGTTGCTATATGCTCTGCTCGGACGGATTTTCACATATGGTATCTCCTCAGGAAATGTATGAGTGTTTGGGACCTATGACAGTAGTAAGCCCGGAAATAGCAAAGAACAACCTGACGTATCTTACTGAAACTGCAAAGGTCAGAGGTGAAAAAGATAACATCTCCGGACTTCTGATAAGAACCTATTAAAATCCGGAAGGTGCAGGATATGCTGGAAACAGGCGAGATCATAAACGGAAGATATGAAATAACAGGGTTCATTGACAAAGGAGGTATGAGCAAGGTCTACAGGGCAAGGGACATTGTCAGCAACGCGGATCTTGCCATCAAGGTGGCCATCAACAAAGAAGGTGACGCTCATACTGCTATGCTGGGACTGAGCGTGGAAGGGAATCTGCTGAAACGCCTTTCAAATCCGCATCTGCCAAAGATATACGATGTTGTCGAAAACGGCGATGACATCATGATAGTAATGGACTATGTGGAGGGGCAAAGTCTGGATAAGGTTCTTGCACAGACAGGTCCCGTTCCGGCAGAAAATGTGATTGAGTGGGGAATACAGATATGTGATGTGTTTCACTATCTCCACACACAAAATCCGCCGGTGATATACAGGGACATGAAGCCGGCAAATGTAGTGGTCCAGCCTGACGGAAATATCATGATGATAGATTTCGGAACGGCAAGGCGGTGGAAAGTAGATGCCAACAGGACATCAGACACAATGCTTATCGGCACTGAAGGTTTTGCGGCACCGGAGCAGTTTGGTGGAAGAGGACAGAGCGATGCAAGGACAGACATATTCTGTCTGGGGGCGACGATGTTTAATCTCGTAACCAATCACAGCCCGTATATTAAGCCATTTGGAATAACGCCGCTTGGAGACTGGAATATTGCGTTAAAGGACAGCAAGCTGGACCGCATCATACAAAAATGTACAGCAAACGATCCTTACGAAAGGTACCAGACCGCATATGAGCTGAAGCTTGCTCTTATAGATGCAAAGGAAGCGCCCGGAAAAACGGGGCTCTTTGGAAAAAACAAAGTAAATTCAAAGGGAAAAACAAAGCGCACTGATGACTGGCAGCCCCCTCCGATAAAGGTCTCCAAAGGAGAAAGCCGGAAATTGGGGCAACAGAACGTGAATAAAAAAATAAATGAGCCGTCATGGCAGTCACCTGCAGAACTTCCGGTGCAGCAGCAAAGTGATGCCGGAACCGGTATTGATCAAAAGAAGGATGCGGACAGGGCATTTACATGGAAGCTGTTTATGCTTGTAGGGATGATATCCGGAATAGTACTGATAGCATTGGCGGTGCTGCTGATATTATCCTCCCCTCCGGCCGGGGTGATAATGGCGGCGCTTGCCATGGCAATAGAAGCGTTCGGCGTATTCAGTGCATTGAAATACTCGAAGCTGCAATAGATAAAAAAGAACAACAGAGGGTGAATGTAAAAGAGGAAACTGATGTTAGAGATTGGATCAATTGTTGATAATAAGTACAAGATACTTAGTGAGATAGGACACGGCGGAATGAGCGTCGTGTATCTTGCTATCAACGAAAGAGCAAATAAAACATGGGCGATCAAAGAAGTTCGTAAAGATGGAGTGGTCGATTTCGAATCCGTGAAACAGGGTCTTGTTGTCGAAACGGAAATGCTTAAAAAGCTGAACCACAATAATCTTCCGAGCATCATCGATGTTATCGATACAGAGGACAGCTTCCTTATCATTATGGATTACATCGAAGGCACAAGCCTTGCGGCGATATTGAAAACCGCGGGGGCACAGCCGGAAGAAAATGTGGTGAGATGGGCCAGACAGCTTTGCGATGTTCTGGGCTACCTGCACGGGCAGAATCCGCCGATAATCTATCGCGATATGAAGCCGGCCAACGTAATGCTGAAACCGGACGGTAACGTAATGCTGATAGACTTTGGCACCGCGAGAGAGTTTAAAAACCGCGCGATGGTTGAGGATACAACATGCCTCGGAACAAGGGGTTACGCGGCGCCGGAACAGTTTGGCGGCAGAGGACAGACGGACGCGAGGACAGATATATATTGCCTCGGCGCAACTATGTATCATCTGATAACAGGTCACAGCCCGGCGGAGCCTCCCTATGAGATAAAGCCTATCAGCTACTGGATTCCGCAATATGCAGGCAGTGGACTGGAGAAGCTTATTTTAAAATGCACGCAGCAGGATCCCGCTGAAAGGTATCAGAACTGCGCTGAGCTTATGTATGCGCTGGATCATTACCGCGATGAAGACGACATCATACAGAAGAAGCGAAAAAAACAGTGGCGAAGATTCATAACCGCTGCCATCATCGGTCTGGTTGGCCTTTTAGGCGTTGCGGGTATGCGCATCGCGTGGAACGGAGCGAAACAGGCTTCATACGGTTCACTGGTAAAGAAAGCGATAGATGAGACTGAAATTGAAGACGCTGAAAAAGATCTGATGCAGGCAATTGCATTAGACCCCGGCGCGCCTTCAGCTTATCAGGCGATGTGGGATATTGTGGATAAAGACAGAACTTCGCACGAAGGCGAGGTTACGGGCGATGAGATAAAACTTATCAACGATTGTCTGAATTCCAATTCCGACGGACGAAGGGTGAATTCCGAGGTTTATGCCAAGGAGAGTCCGGAGGAATACGCAAAGATGATGTACAACATCGGTCTTTTGTATTTCTTCGTAAAAGGGGGCGGAGACGGAGACAAGGAAACAGCGCATAAAAGCTATTTCTCAAAGGTCATTGAGGAGCCATATATCAACTATCTTACACCTGCGCAGCAGGAGATGGCTGATATGCTGAACGATATTGGAAGCTATATCGGATCCCTTGACAGGGAGAATGATAAACTTCTGGATAACACTAATAAGGCAAATTATTCTGATCTGTTTAACAGTATTAAGGAAATCTTATCGGCCGATCTAAAAGAAAAGGTGGAGCGGGATATTTACTGTATCAAGATCTATGAGCAGATTGCCAATTGGATCGATGTAAAGGTTGATAAGTTCAGGGATGAAGGAATATCAATCGCGGAGATGAATTCTGTCCTGGATTCCGTGGAATCCGGATTAAAAGGTCTTGGGATCAAGTCAGGCAGCGAGAATTATTCGGATTACCAACAGGCGACAGGAACGCTGGAGAAGGCGCGGGAAATATTGGGCACATTCGGAACCGGCAACAATTGACAGGGAAGAGTTTTAAAGAGAGGAACTTATAATGAATCCGGAACAATCAATACAATTGTTCACAATATTATTTTATATATTTCTGGCGGTAATGATAGTTGGCTTTGGACTTGCCGTGTTTTACTTCTTTTACTACAGGATTCCGCAGGTTTACGCATTGTTGACCGGTAGAGCACAGAGGAAGACTGTAGAGAAAATGCAAAAAAGCGGCCGGCTGATAAGCGAGGAAGAGCGGATGGCGGAGAATGATGCGCATATTGGCGCAGAAAATGGCGTCATTGATGTATCAGATGATTACATTACCGAACGGATAGGGAATGTAAAGCCCGTTCACGTCGGAGCGCAGCAGTTAAGCAATGGCGCAGGTGGGGACAGTGCGAAAACCACCATCCTGGAGGCTGAAACAGAGACAACAGTGTTAGCGCCGGAGCAGGAAACTTCTGTTCTGAGTCAGGAAACGGAAGCAATCGTCCCCGGCAGTTATGTCGGAGTGTCGGATGAAACCGAAGGTTTTGATGAGACCGGCCCTCAGTATTATTTCAAGATCACACAGCACACGATGGTGATACATACAAACGAGGAAATATAGATATTCAAAAAACTAACTGAGTAAATACAGTTTTGGGGAGGATAAGATGAATACAATTTTAAAGCTCGAAAACAGGATAATAGCAGCACTGCTTGCGGTTGTGTTGCTGCTGACTTTATTCACCGGACTGAGAATTCAGGTACAGGCCGAAGAGCCGGGAGCTCTGGAAAAATCAACGCTGACGTTTCATGTCAAAATGACTGCAGAGATGGTGCCGGATGAGTCGGCAACCGGGCGTGTGGCAGGTGAAGCAATAAATGGGACTGCGAAAGCTTATTGGGATAATGCCAGCCCCGATAACTCTGTGGTGTTTATCGAAGATGGTGAAGACGTTCCTGAGGAATACACGCCAGTAACGTCTTCGGATGTTGCAACTTTTGCGCTGGAGCACTGTGTAATAAAAGATGGAACGGTATATCAGCAGCTTTTTGTTACAGATGCTGCATCCATAGGAACCAGTCAAGCCGGAGAATATGATTCAACAGAGCAGGTATATTGGGTTTTCAATTGGATGACCGGTACGGACAGCGACTATTCGAGCCATTTAATTGCGAAGGACGGATATTTGTATCATCAAAAAAGAGCAGATGGGATTGCGGATGGAACCGCTGTTGACGGCGGTTATGCCTATGCATATTTTGTATATAGTAAAAACTACAGTGCAACGGTTGACGATTCCTTACTTGGAGAAGCAGCACCGGCTGTAGCTGTCGTCGCAGTAGATGAAACAGGAACAACGCTTAATTATCAAGAGATTGATTTTGTCTTAAATATCAAGGAATCTGATTTTGACCTTGGAAGAGCGGTATCTGTTCCGGATGATTCGGCGAATGAAAAAAAAGAGGTTATTACGATAGAGATTGCAGGCGACTTTGAGGTTCAGGGCGACGATCCATTCTATGCAAATCTGGAATCAAAAGCTACCATTAAGGGGCCATCTACCCAGTATGGAACACTAAACTATAGTGTTGATGGGAATGATATTGCCGTATCCTATGACGAAGGAAGCCTTTCATGGAATGTTGAGTCTAAAAAAGTTCTTAGTGAAGATACAACAAAAGCAATAATTGCGAATATAAAGATAGGTGATAAGATTTATGCCAGCAAAAAAGTATGTGATTTTGCAATTAAGGCACCAACTAAAACAGAATTATCAGTAAAAGATACAAAAGTAAATAAAAAAGGATTTACCCAGACAACTGGGGAGTGGGATATTATGTATGCTTTTAAGGGAACTGGTATTTCCCAAAGCATGATTGATTTGAAAAGCGGCGGAAGTATTAAAGGATATGCTGCCGATCCGGAAACTCCTGGAGCTTTTATAGTCACCGTTTCTTATGCAGGTGAATCGGAGTTAACGAATGGGGAAACATACACTGTAGGAGTGGAAGGATTTTCTAATATTTCTGCCGCCTTTACTGTCGATGCAACTGCACCGACAGTTGAGATTCTTTCAGAAGACTATTATATAACTTCTGATGATCGGACTTATTTATATCCCTCTTCTGGGGTGATCGCAAAAGGAGAGAATGACGGCAATGATACTCTTGAAAATGGTGAGAGTTATTCGGTAGCTTTTCAGGTCAAAGTAAAGGATAAGTTCTTTGATGATGCGTGGTATGCAGCGTATCAAGGATCATTACAAGGTGCTAATCCAGGAGCGTCTATCGACTTTATAGAAGAAAACAAAGCATTTAAGATTACATGCACGCAAGAGGCAGGCAAAACGTTTGCTTATCCGTTCGAGCTTCCTAAAATTGAAGACTATGCAGGAAATGTATTTGAGCCAAAGCAAGATGAAGAGGGTTATTATCTCGAACTTAAGGATGATAAAATACCTTGCACTTACGAGGAACAAAAAACAAAAATAACAGTATATCTGGATTCACAGTCGCCGATTGGTTTAACTGAGCCCTTAATTCAGTTTTATCAAAATGACGGCATAACGCCTATTCCTGATGACAAACCTTATAATGGAGGGGATATAACGACTCCTTCGTTATTTGCCGAGATATCTCTTACAGATAATACGAACGGGTCGGGGATTAATGAAATTGAGTTTAATCATGACAATTCTATTTACGGCGAGATGGATAATCCAACATATCCGACTTTAGACGAAAATAACAAAGCTTCCGAGCAATATCACTTGCAGCCGGGAGTAGAGGAGAATGCTATTCCATTCTCTGTTAAGGTTACTGATAAGGTCGGTAACCACAGAACATTCTTCAGCTTATTTGATTACGATAATCTGGCACCGAGGATTAATACTGAAACAACTCCGGACCCGCTCAATCCGGCGAATCAGATAAAAGATGAGGACGCTGGTACGGTCTACAATTATTACAAAAATAATCTGACCTATTCGTTTACTGTTGTGGATCTGAATCTTGAAGATCTTGTCCTTACTTATAAAGTATTAGATAAGAAAACCGGTCGTACGACACCGTATTCTGCGAAAGCAACAAATCTTTCCGCTGCAGAAGATGGTGAAGTATCATCATTGGGTAAGGCAAGCGAAGCAGATGTATTAGCAAATGCAACAGTGACTTTATCATCCGACAGCGAAGGGGTCCGGACGGCAACCGTTGGCTTCGAAATCGATGTTGCAAATAAAGAAGGTGAGTTACTAGAGTATGAATTGACAGCATCGGATACAGCCGGCAATCCTGTTTCATCTGTTAAAGGTCCGGAAAGCATTGAGCTTGCAGGAAAAACTTATGAGCAAAAGGTTATTTTTGATACGGTTGCACCGAAGGTTAAAGTAACCAGAACTGGTGTTGCTGACCCGATCCCGATGGAGGGTGGTAAAACTGAACATCATAATAAAAATATTACCTTTACCGTGGAGGTGAAAGATTCTTATTTAGATGTTAGAGATGGCAAAAGTGTTATCAATATTACTGGATGGGATTCTGATACCCCTGAATCACCCTATGTGGGAACCCTGACATTAAGTGCAGAAGACGACATAAATTATAGTGGAACTACAGAAAAAATAGGCTACGATGAAAAAAAGAAGGATGAGTTATATGAATTTGTAGTCAATGGCATCGAAGGAACGATTGTCGATTTAGCCGGAAACACTGCAGAGAAATATGATGAAGAAGCTGATCAGGGCAACTTTGATTCACATATTAATATTAATAATAATGATGGTGCTCTGTCCTTCGAAAAAGGCTATTCTATTGTAGTAGATAAGAATGATCCGGTTATTATTATCAATGGAGCTGAGGAGGCAGATAATAAAGATAAGTCAAACACCATTTATTATTTCAAAGGGCCCGATAAAGAAGAGCCCGATAAAGAAGAGCCCGATAAAGCCAAAATTTATGTGACCATTCGGGATATTCACCTCAATACAGATACAGCTGCAACATATGTCACATATGTAATAACCGAAGATGGCGAATCAACAGAGCATTCGGCAGAGGGTATATCCGCTGTATCAGAAAAAAAAGGAGTCTTTACACTTGAGATTTCTATTACAGATGGAGAGATGCTTACGAATCTTTCTGTAACAGCAAAAGATTACGCTGAAAATGAAAGTATAAACAATGATAGAAAAGCACTCACCTATATTGTCGATGCTACAAAACCGGTAGTCGATGTAAAGATAACAGCTCATCAGAAGGAGTCTACAGAAGACAGTATTGAAAAGTTTTTTGTCAATGGTGATAAGTTACATGTGAAGTTTAAAAACACAGCCGTTGCTGAGAGTGGCAAAATGGCAAAAGATAAAGGCATAATGCCTCAGGAAGTATCCTTTGTGGTAACGGTTACGGATAGAAATATCGAATTTGACAAAACTAAGGGATATTCATCGGAATACTATTATGCTACTGCTGAATTCAAGAAAAATAATGGTAAATGGACGGGTGACAGATTACTAAATGAGTCTTCAACAATTAAATACGCGGCTAAGACAATAACAGTTGATCCGGATTCATCAAACGAGTATATCTTTGACCTTGGAATATATGACTTGGCTGGTAATACACCGGATTTCGAAAGTGTCCAAAAAATGTTCAAAGAGAATATAGGATTCTACGATCCAGACGCGATCACTATTTCCGATGACAAAATTAAAGGAGAATTAGTTGTAGATCGTCATAGACCGGCAAGTGAGGATACGGATACTCTTCCTCCGGAAATAATTCTTTCTACTGCAGAAGATTATCAGGCAGATTTAGGCAATAATGTTCTCCTGTATAATCATAACAAGGAATATACTTTAAACGTTTATGACCCGAAATATAAGGATCAGGAAGGTACCGACGTATGGGCCGGCATAGAATCTATTGACTGGGAAGTGAATAGCATTGCTACGACATCAGAAGGAAAAAAAGAATATCATGTAGATGGTAACCATCAGCAAGCAGTTACGGACATAAAGATTCCGGTGGATATTGAAGAGAATACAGAGGCAAATGATATTGTCCTTAAAGTTACTGTTACAGATCAGGCCGGAAATAAAACCTATTTCAATCAGCCGTTAGCGATCGACCGACAGGCTCCTCGTGTTCAGGTGATCTATGACAACAACAGTGTCTCGCACAATAAGTATTTCAAGGCTGACAGAGAACTTACTGTTACGATCAAGGATCTGAATTTTGATTTATCTAAGACGAGTCTTACGACGCAACCGTCTATAGCAGCAGGTTTTGATGAGGCGTCTCATACATATACAGCAAAGGTTAAATATAATGTCGATGGAGATTATACCTTTGCGATGGAGACAACAGATCGTGCGACAAATCAGGGATATGTGGACTATACCAATGGCGGAACCAATGCTGCTCCGCAGGAATTTACGATTGATAAGACGGCGCCGATAATCAATGTGACCTTTGATAATAACAATGTCCGCAACGGTAAGTATTACAATGCTAACAGGGTTGCGAATGTAAATATCATAGAGCATAACTTCCTTGCGGCAGAAGTACAGGCTCCGGTAACGGCGAACCTGGACGGAGCGCCGATCGCAGCGCCGGGAATCAGCGGCTTCAGCAGGGCCGGCGATAGTAATAACGCACAGATTCCGTTCGTAAATGACGGCGATTATTCATTCACCGTTGATTACATGGATATGGCAGGCAACCCGGCACAGCAGGTAGTCATTCCGGAATTTACCATCGATAAGACAGTGCCTTACGCGGTCATCGGAAATGTTGAGAACAGGCACGCATACCCGGGAGAGATCAGGCCGACGGTAACATTTACAGACATTAACTTCGATCCAAACGGGAATAAGATCACATGGATTTTGAGAAAGAAAGGCACAGACGAGGTGCTTGAGACAAGGTTGGCCGGAACCGAGGCATCAATCGGTCACGGTGCTATGTTTACATTCAACGATCTTCCATATGATAGGGAAAATGACGGAATCTATTTTCTGTCAGCGGTTATAACGGACCTTGCCGGGAACTCATATACTACGGAGACAGTAACATACAGTGTTAACCGCTTCGGGTCAGTATACGAAGCAGTAAATAATGAGACAAAGAAGGTTGCGGATCATGGCATCATAAAAATTGCTCCAAAACTTGTGGTCCGTGAGATCAATCCAAACAAGGTGCACAATCAATCAGTAACAGTTGCCGTAAACGGCACGACAAAAACACTGAAAGAGGGTGAGGATTACAAAATCGGAAAGTCAGAGCAGGAAGATGAATGGAAGGTATATACCTATACTATCGAGGATAGTGTGTTTACAGATAAGAATAATAAAAAACCGATACAGGGAACAAACGTGGTCACCCTCTACAGCGAAGATGAGGCGGCTAATAAGAATTCAAACAGAACAAATGTTGAAGGCAATAAGCTGGATATAGAGTTTCTTATCGACACTGAAGCGCCGACAGGGTATATAACGGTACAGGGTCTTGCGGAGGGCAAGAAACGCATTCAGAGGTCCAAGACAACAGCGACTACAGCATGGGAGGACAACAGCATTGTCGGAAAAGTGGAGATATATCTGAATGATGAGAAGGTTGAAACCCTTGAAGGAAAAGACCTTGAAAAGGCAAACGGAAAGTACTCGATCACTGTCGACCAGAAGACATATGTACAATCGGTCTATGCAGTTATCACGGACGTGGCAGGTAACACCAGAGATATTGATGAAGTAAACTTTTTCCTGAATGCAAGCGGTTTCCAGCAGTTACTGCATAATACCGGATTACTGATAGCTGTAATTGCGGGAATAGCGGCCATAGCGGCAGCGATAATCGCAATAATAGTAAACCGTAAGAAGAAGGCAAGAAACGATCAAGGCTGATAAAGGTGGCAGCCGGAAAAGGAGCAATAAGCGGATACCCCCTCTTCTCCCCCCCCTTTTTATATGAGGGGGTATTCCTTCCATGTATTGGCCGGCGAAGGTATATGAGGAGATCGCGACGCGGTCAAAATCATATGCCTCTGCGGCTGTTTTTATATTAGTAAAATGTTTCAGCAGAACCAGGTTTTTGATAATACATATCTGATCAGAGGAGAGATAGGTAAAGGCGGAACAGGTACCGTTTTCCTGGCATGGCATCTAAGACTGCAGAAAAATGTTGTGTTGAAGCAGATAAATGTGTCCGATTCCTCAGATATTGAACGGGTGCGAATAGAGGTGGATACACTGAAGAGCCTGCATCATCAGAGTCTTCCCCAGGTATATGATTTCATTCAGTCAGGGTCATCCGTGTATACCGTAATGGATTACGTTGAAGGCACAGATCTTTCAGGCTATCTAAAACAGGGGATACGTCCGTCTGCGGATGATATGATACGCTGGTTCAGTCAGCTTACGGAGGTTCTTGTATATCTGCATAAACAGACTCCCCAGGTGATACACAGTGATATAAAGCCGGCCAACATCATAATAACTCCATCCAATGATGCGGTACTGATAGACTTTAATGTATCCGTATCCAAAAAAGCGGATATGGTGGTTGGGCTGAGCGTGGACTATGCGTCACCGGAGCAGATCAATCTGATGCAGCAGCAGATCAACGGTGTATTTGCGTCAGATGTGCTTGACGGGCGCAGCGACATATATTCTTTATGCGCATCTTTTTATCATCTTATCAGCATGCGTCGACCCTCTGTTTTTTATGGAACAGTTCCCCTTGCAGATATTGAGACAGAATATCCCGAGGTTTTTTGCGAGATCATAGACAAAGGAATGCAGACGGAAAAAGAAGACCGCTATTCGTCTGCCGAAGAGCTTGCACGAGCCGTGAACGGGATATGGAAAAAGTCCGGAGGATATAAAGGCTATCTGGCAGCTCAGATCGCAGTTATCGCAGTATCGGCACTGCTGCTTTCGGGAGGGATATATCTGTTTGTCAAAGGGACAAAAGAAAAAGAGTATAACGAATTCATCGCCTCGTATAACAGGTGCATCCTGATGATAAATAATGATGAGCCGGATGAGGTTATTCCGGAGGGGATGGCTCTTTTAAACACATATAGTGAAAAGCTTGAAAAAGAACCGGAAAAGAAGGGCGATATACTGCTTGGCATAGCGAGAAGCTATGAGGAAGAGGATGATCCGCTGGAGGCGTTTGAATATTACTCGGAAGCTAAGAACTGCTTTGATCCGGAGGATTACAAGTATACGGAAAGTCTTTCGGGCAGTTTGTCAGCCGCGCTTAAGAGCAGAGGCAAGGAAGATGCCGAAGAAATAATAGAGTCAGCGGAAGCCGAGGGTGAGGATGAAGCCGTAATTCTTCTGCTGAAGGCGCAGCTTGAGCAGATGGAGGGAAATGATGAGGCCTGTCTTAGCTGTGTTAACAGCCTCGAGAAGATATGCGATGACGACGCTGTTATGTGCAGAGCGTATTTGGCGGCGGCGGAATGCACAAAAAAGACAGATGATAAGCTTTCACTGCTGAAGACCGCAGCCGGATGTGCCGGAAGTCAGACGGAGCTGCAGCGGAGATGCGGTTATTCACTAATGTTATTTGCGAGGGATATCAATAATCCAAACATGGAAAAGACTGCTTATGAAGCGGCGGCGGATTGCTATAAAGAAATTGTGGAAAGAGAAGAGGGCGGGGTAAATGATCACCTGAATCTTGCGGATTCGCTATTAGCCGCAGGGAAGCCGGAGCAGTGTTTAAGCACGCTGGATGACCTGGAAAATTCCAAAATATTTGATGCTGATCCCGGAATAATATATATGCATAAGGCATTTGCCTATAGCAGAATGGAGAATGCCTCACGGGCAAAGGAGTATGCGCGTCAGGCACTACAGGAGCTGAACGAGGCAGATGTAAGCCCTGAAAATCTGAGTGCTCTTAGGGAGATGGCAGGGAAGTAGTTATAAGGAGGAGTCTTGTATGAACAGTGATATGATCACAGGTCTGATATTGATAATAGCGGCAATTGCTGTGATATTGGCAGGGCAGCTGCTTCTTTTCATTTGGAGAAGAAAGCTGAAGAAGATGTAGTGGGGGAGATGTGATGAAAAAAACAAGAAAACTGGTGATAATTGTCGCATCTGTGGCAGCGGCGATCATAGTAGGTCTTGCGGTAATGCTTTCTCTGACAGTTTCTGTAAAGGCGGACTATACAGGACATATTAATAAAGGCAACAAGTATATGGACGCAGGGGAATATGATAAGGCTGTCATGGAATTTCAGGCGGCAAAGGATATGGATGAGGACAGGGATGAGGCATACGAGGGACTTTACCGTGCTTATGACAGCTTAGGTTACAGTACACTTTCGCAGCAGATACTGGAGGAGGGCGTTGTAAGGACAGAGAGTGATGATCTGCGTGGTATACTCGCAGTTGCCTATCCGAACAGCAGATATCTGCAGGAAAATGCCAAGCCGGAAAAGAACGCTGATTCCGGGCCCGCGCTGAATGTAATGATACTTTCTCTGATAGCTGGCTCAACATATGCTGACTATAACCATCAGTATGATGTCAGGCTCGCAAGCAGCGAGGGTAAGGTATATAAATACGAGATAGACGAGCTTGGTCTGGAACTTGAGTATACAAATGAAGGGAGCATTAAAAAAGTAAATACAGGGGATGAAACCCCATACAGGGAAATGATGCCGGATAGTGTAAGCGTTAAGGATCTTAGCTATCTGCTTGGAACAACGGAGCCGATTTCAGTTGATGAGATGGAGAAGATGGAGGGTATTAAAGACCTGGAGTCTTCAGAGGGTGAAGTGACATTTAAGGCTGAGGGCTGCCGCGTGATAATAGAAACAGAAGAAGACGAACTGATAAAGCCGGATGCGGAAAACCGGATAATATCCTTAAAGGAAACGGGAGAGGAAGATGATGATGAAAGCAAAGGGTCCAAACGTGTACTAAAGGGAAAGGTTACTAATGCGACAAACGGGGAGCCGGTAACTAATGCGAAGGTAAAGGTATATAAAGGTAAGAGTGCCGCAGGTAAGCCTGTGGAGATAAAAACCGGAAGCAACGGTTTATATTCGGTAGAGACCGAACCCGGCGATAATTTTATAGTTGTGGAGAAGGAAGGCTATATTACGGGGAACTTTGAGACCTATGTACTGTCCAAATCCGATATAACATATCTGGACTGCGCAATATCACCTGAACTCAAGAACGGGGAGATCCGCATAGTCCTTACATGGGACGCGGCTCCGAGAGATCTGGACAGCTACCTGCGCGGAACCTCCGGTTCGGGCAAGCCCGTGATGACAAGCTTCACAAACAAGAAGCAGTATGATTCAAACGGCAATCTCATTGCTGAGCTTGATCTGGATGACGTGGACGGCCATGGACCGGAAACAACCACATTGTATGACATGAACGGTAAATACGAGTTTATAGTTACGGACTTTCATATGACAAGCTCCATGGCAAGGTCAAACGCGCAGGTCAAGGTTTATAAGGGAAGCTCGCTGGTGGAAACAATAAACATAACCCCGGACGCGGTGAATATGTGGAAGGTTCTTGAGATAGATCATGGTCAGATAAAAGTGATCAATCAGCCGCATTCAGAGGGGACATCTGGAGTGATCAAATAGAAACAGAAAGGATTAATTTTGTCTGATATAGCTATTATTATATGCTTGGTAGTACTGATAATGCTCATAGGAGTGATCGCCGTTCTGATGGCATATCTCCTGATAGAAAAAGGTTCAGGAGAGCGGAAACCAAAAAGAAATGAGCCGGAGTCATTCTATACACCGACAGCTGCGGGGCGTTATTGGCACATAGAAATATGGAACAGAACCAATAATCAGATGTATGCAAAGGACTTCTGCGGCCAGGTTATGCTGGGAAGGAGCATTCCGGCGAGCGAACCATTCTGGCAGATGAGGATAGGCGACGACAGAACCATCAGCAGGGAGCAGTGTGTCATATATGACAGAAGCGGTTTTCTGGTCATTGAAAATATCAGTCAGATAAATATAACCATGCTGAACGGCTATCCTGTTACAATGCCGATGCTTATCCAGGAGGGCTGTCAGCTTTCAATGGGGAGCAACTACTTTATCATAACAAATATACAGAGGGTGGCATAAGAGAATGAGGATAGCGGAACTGGAGGAAGGGAAGGTTCTCCGGAGATTTGCGGAAATGAATAATATCGCACTCGTTCTGGGGAACAACAGGCTGTTTTTGAATTCGGATTACCGGTTTATGAGGGCGCAGAAGGAGAAAGGATTACTGAGATGCGTTAAGGCGGCACAGAACGGAAAAACAAAGCTTGTTTATTTTACAGAAGGCGCAAGGCCGCTGTCTGCGATATACGGATGCATGAACTTCCTTGCCTTTATGTCTATATTGGAAAAGATATTTAATATCATTGACACTGTGGAAAGTAACGGTTTTTTAAAACCATATAATCTTGAGGATTCACCGGAAAATATCTTCGTTGAGCCTGAAACCTTAGAGGTTAAGCTGATGTATCTTCCTGTTCAAGCAGATAACGATGAACCGGAGGACAACTATATGAGATTCAGGCAGGAGCTTGTGCGACTAATACACTCAACACCTATGTTTACCGGCGCGGATGTACAGAATATCTGCCGGGCACTTGAGAACGGGTCCCTTGGCGCAGCGGGATTGAGCCGCGGGATAAACCATATAAGGTTATCCTATGGGGGAACGCCAAGAGTATATGACGAGGATGACCCTGTTCACGGGACGGGACAGCTCGCCGCTAACATCCGACTTATCGGGAAGGATGGGCCGGGAGTTCCGTCCTTCCATATCCATAAGTCTGAATTTGTTATCGGAAAAAGCCGCAATAATGCCGATGGTGTTATTCCCAGGAGTACAGTCAGCCGCATCCACTGCCGTGTGCTTTTTATCAGTGACGCATATTACCTTGAGGATATGGACAGTACAAACGGAACCAGACTGAATAGTGAGCCGCTTCCGAGCGGCCAGAGAAGGCAGTTGATGAATGGAGACGTAATAAGCATAGCCGGCACGGAATTTATTGTTGACTTTTAAAGCTCTATGGAGAAATAAATGGGAAAGCCGTACATAATTATCGCTGATACCGACGAAAATTATATAGTACCACTTGAGATGAAATTCTTAGAGGAGCTTGGTGATGACGTTGATCTGGAGATCATCACAGATGCGAGGTATTTTCGGAAGCTGTTTTCAGGGCCTCAGGAGGCAGACATACTTGCCGTTTCGCAAGAGCTTTTTACGGAGGATCTGCTGCGTCACAGCATTTCGAACATGTTCATCCTGGGAGAGCTTTCGGAGAACGAGTCCGGTTTTTTGAAAGACATACCATATGTTTATAAATACAGCAGCCTTAAAGAAATATACGGAAAGATAATGGCCTGCAGCAGCGAGTCCCTTTCTCTTGATATGTCACACAGAAAAAAACAGGAAGTGCTGCTCGTAAGCAGCGCATCGGGAGGTGTAGGCAAGACCACGATCGCGCTGGGTGTGTGTACCGCGCTTTCACAGAATTTCAAAAGAGTTTTATATATAAACGCCGACAGGCTCAACTCATTTCAGTTTTATCTTGAAAATACTGAGCCTGTGCCTGTGAGCGCGTGCAGGGATATGGATGGAAGAGGTGATATCTATGAGCGCTTTAAGTGTCTTATCCGCAGGGAAAGATTTGACTATCTGCCGCCATTTGGTGCGGCTCTTTCATCGTTGAATATACCTTATAGCTTTTACACGGATTTTGCGCGCGGTGCGAAGAGCTCCGGAGATTATGATGTGATAGTGGTAGATTCAGACTCCGTTTTCGATAATGACAAAGCAGCCATGGCATCGGAGGCTGATAAGGTATTCATGATAACGGATCAGACCAGAAAGGCTGTTTTTGCAATGAAGCTGCTGATGCAGAACATGAACTGCAGAGATAATGAAAAGTACTATTTTATATGCAACAAATACCAAAAGGATAAGCCGGACGCGTTTTCAGACGAAGGGCGGGAACCGGGATTTCTGGTAGATGAGTATGTTTCTGAGATTGAGCAGATTGATGAGCTCTGTCTTGCAGATCTTGGAATGAACATGGATATACAGAAGATATCTTTTTTGATCGATCAATAGAAGGTGTTTCCGAAAAAGGATAAACGCTTTCAGAAGGGGCAGTATGGATAATAAAGCGGTTGTTATATTCAGTATATTGAGCCGAAACAAAAAGCATGATCTTGAGATCCCACTTGATATCACCGCAAACGACCTGGTCGTGGCATTGAATCAGGCTTACAGTCTTGGGATAGATACTTCAGATATTAAAAAAGCTTATTTAAGGTCAGAAGCTCCGATCGCGCTTTTAAGGGGAAATAAGACTCTTCGCGATTACGGGATAATGAACGGAAGCACGATTATATTTACGGAACAAGAAGATGAAAAACACATATAAGATAATAATATCGAATAAGAATATATATAAAGAGGGTGGTCTTAATCCGTCACAGTCTGAGGTGAAGGCAGGCACTTTGACAGGAGCGGACATCAGGTTGCGAAGGGATGATTTTTTTGAACCGGTCGAGCTGACGTTTGTAAACAATGAAGGCTGCTGGACTTTATTTACGGGAGACAATCTTTATATTACTGAGGGCAGGCATGACATAAGAAAGCTCCGTTCAAGAAATATGGCGCATGGCGATGACATTGAGATACGCTATCAGGCTTCGGACAGGTTCGTATTTCGGATTGAGTTTGCTATAGATTTTAATGAGGACAGCCACCACTTTAACAGGTATGCCGACTGCAGGGATATAGACAGGATACTCATAGGGGCCGGCTCCGGCAATAACATTATCTTAGGAAGCCGCTATATAGGAAACGATCAGATAGAACTGATGCGTGAGAGAGACGGATTCCGGCTCAAAATAGACCGCTCGACATACGGCGTGCTGCATAACGGTAAAAAGGCTGAAGATGGGGAGCTCATCAGGGACAGGGATTTTCTCTCTGTTGCGGACACATGCTTTTATCTCAGGAGCGGACAGTTGTGGACGGAAAAGAGCGAAAGCATAAGGTTCAGCGGTATTAAAGTCTATGACACTATAAACAGGGGCAGTTATCCGAAGTTTCATCGCAGCAGCCGTATGCAGACCGTAGTAAGCGATGAAAAGATTCCGGTGCTGGATCCGGCACAAAAGCCTAAGAAACCAAAAAACAATCTCTTGCTGAGACTTCTGCCGTCTGTTGGAATGGTGCTTGCAGCCGTGCTGATGGCAGTGATAGGCAGCCCGATGATGCTGATATTCAGCGGGGTCTCTGTTGTTTTCGCGGCGATAACAGCTGTGCTTACCCTAAGGCAGAATAACCTCGAATATAAGGAGTCGCTGGAGGAAAGGGTGACAACCTATGAGGCCTATATTGCCAATAAGAGGGAAGAAATAGAGCGGTGCAGACAGCTTGAGCAGAGGGAACTGGAGGATATATATATCCCGATAGAAAAGGAAAAACAGTATGTTCATCAGTTTTCGTCTGAGCTGTTTGACCGTATACCGGAGCATGAGGACTTCCTCTGTGTACGCCTGGGGATTGGAGACATTCCGGCAAAAAGGGAGATAGACTATAAAAAGCAGGAAAGGCTGGAGCCGGGCGATGAGCTTCAGCAGATACCGGAACAGATAAGTGAGGAATATAAGTTTGTGCATAACGCGCCGGTGGTGTGCGACCTGAAGGAGCACAACGCTGTGGGCGTGATAGGTGAGACAGAGAGCCGCTTTGAGATAATGAAGAACATGGTGATAGACCTGGCGGCGCGCCATTATCACAGTGATGTTTCTATGATGTTTGTTGCCAGAAAAAAGCACAGTGATAAGGTACGATGGCTGAGATTTCTCCCGCATTCCCGTAATGATGCTCTTGGGATACGAAATATCGTGTCGGATGATGAAAGCAGGACGGTGCTGTTCGAATACCTTTATCAGGAGCTGAACAGACGCGAGCAGAGTAAGTCTTTTGAAAACCGTATAGTAGTTTTTATGTATGATGAGTGCGGCCTGCAGAGTCATCCGCTTTCACGTTTCATATCAAAAGCAAAGGAGCTGGGAGTAACTTTTATTTTCTTCGGAAGAAATAAAGCGGACATTCCGGTGGGCTGCGGGGAACTGATATTTCTAAACGGCACACAGAACGGCTATCTGGTAAATGCAAAAGACAGAAATGATAACTATGGCTTTACATATACAAAGCTCACGATGGCACAGGCCGAGAGGATAGTTGAGATACTTGCACCGGTGTATGTGGATGAGATATCTCTGGAAGGTGATCTGACGAAGAATATATCCCTTTTTGAGATGCTGAATATAATTGCTGTGGAGGATATAGATCTTAAAAGGCGATGGGGGCGGTCTAATGTCACAAAATCTATGGCGGCGCCGATAGGTGTTGCAAAGACGGGAATAATTGAGCTTGATCTTCACGATAAAGCCCATGGGCCTCACGGTCTTGTTGCAGGAACAACAGGCTCGGGAAAATCAGAGATACTGCAGACATATATCCTGGCCATGGCAACGCTGTTCTCTCCTCATGAGGTGGGCTTTATGATCATCGACTTCAAGGGCGGCGGCATGGTCAATCAGTTTGAGGAGTTGCCTCATCTTATGGGGGCGATAACGAACATCGACGGAAAGGAGATAGACCGCTCTCTAAAGTCGATCAAGGCCGAGTTGCAGAAGCGCCAGCGTCTTTTCGCGGAAGCAGATGTAAATCACATAGACAAATATATAGAAAAGTACAGAGCCGGGCAGACGTCGGAACCGCTGCCGCATCTTATCATCATAGTGGATGAGTTTGCCGAGCTTAAAGCGGAGCAGCCTGAATTTATGAAGGAGCTAATTTCCGCGGCCCGTATAGGCCGGAGCCTTGGCGTACATCTGATACTGGCCACACAGAAGCCTGCCGGCCAGGTAAACGAGCAGATATGGTCCAACTCCAGATTCAAGCTTTGTCTTAAGGTTCAGAGTCAGGAGGACAGTAATGAGGTTCTGAAGTCGCCTCTTGCAGCGGAGATCAAGGAGCCCGGACGCGCTTATCTGCAGGTTGGAAACAACGAGATATTTGAGCTGCTGCAGTCGGCTTACAGCGGCGCTCCGGAAAAGGCAGATGACACCAGTGAAAAGGAATTCAGTATTATTGAACTTCTGGATTCCGGAAAACGTCTGCCTGTTTATATTCAAAAAAAGCAGAAGAGCGGCGGGAATATAACCCAGCTTGATGCAATAGTACGTTATGTGCATTTGTTTTGTGAGGAAAACAGGATAGCAAAGCTTCCGGATATATGTCTGCCGTCGCTGAAAGAAGAGATTGCTTTTCCTGCGAGAGAAGAGCTTTTACCGGGCGATCATACGGTGACAACGGAGATAGGTATATACGACGATCCGGATGCCCAGTACCAGGGATTTTATTCTATTGACCTGGCGAATCGCAACACAATGATAATAGGCTCTGCACAGAGCGGTAAGACCAATATCCTTCAGACCATGATACGATCGCTGGCCACAAAATATTCTCCGGAAGAAGTCACTATCTATGTTATAGACTTTGCTTCCATGGTACTCAAGAATTTTGAGGGGCTTAATCATGTGGGTGGCGTGGTCACCTCATCTGAGGATGAAAAATTAAAAAATCTTTTTAAGCTTTTATTCCGGGAGATAGAAGCGAGGAAGGAAAAACTGCTGTCCGTGGGAGTAAGCTCCTTTGCCGCTTACAGGGAGGCGGGGAGAACAGACCTGCCGCAGATCATAGTTATGATAGATAACTTAACTGCGCTCAGAGAACTATATTTTCAGGATGATGATGAGCTTCTGACGCTGTGTCGTGAAGGCCTTTCGGCCGGTATAAGTATAGTGGTCGCTAATTCACAGACTACAGGTATAGGCTTCCGTTATCTGTCTAACTTTGCGTGCAGGATCGCGCTTTTTTGCAACGACCAGAATGAGTACGGCTCGCTGTTTGAGCATTGCAGGGTGCATCCGGACGAGATACGGGGACGTATGCTTGTGGAGATAGACAAAACTCATCTGGAGTGTCAGGGCTTCCTTGCTTTTGAAGGGGAGCGGGAGGTAGAGCGCGTTGACGCTATACGCAGGTTTATTGAAGAGCAGAACAGAGTGTATGCAGGAGAGCAGGCACAGCAAATCCCGGAGATACCGGAGCTGTTTACACAGGAAGATGCAGCTGCTATCGCGGCTGCGGAGGATGTTGCCGGGAGCAGATTTATCGCCGGTCTGGATTACGCGTCTGTCGCGCCTGTTATATGGGAGCTTGATTCTCTTGGCGTTCTTGCGGTCACCGGAAGGGAAGGGATGGGGCAGCATAATTTCCTTCGTTACCTTATTACGACCCAATCAGAGCAGGGAGCAGAGATATATATCGTGGACGGACTTAAGAAAAGGCTGCAGATGCTTTCAGGACTGCCGCAGGTGAAGTCTTATGAGTATATATCCGGAAAGGCTCCGGAACTGATCATTCATCTTGCCGGATTGCTGAAAGAGCGTTATGACAGGCTTTCAGAGGGAGATGAGGGAGCACTTTCCGATGCGCCGCTTGAACTGATGATAATAAACAACATGGAGGCTATGCGTGATATCAGTAATGATATGGATGCAATGGAAGCGTACAGGGATATTACCGGTCGCCTGCGCAGCATGAAGGTATGCGTGATACTTGCGTCTTATGATAACGCGCAGGTTTCTTACAGTGCACCGGAGGTTATAAAAAAAGCGAAGGATGATTGTCATTTTCTTGTATTTGATGATCTTTCGGATTTTAAAGTACTGGATATGCCGCTGGCTCTTTTGCGTGAATTCGGAAAGCCTGTGGAGGCGGGTGATTGCTACTACATCAAAGGAAGCAGCTGCATAAAGCTAAAGACTGTGTTGACCAAATAGGCTGTTAGTTGACATAAAGGGATTAAAAAAAGAAGAGGAAAAATGTTTTGTACTAAATGTGGAGCAAAAGTGGAAGGTAACGCATTGTTCTGTTCCGGGTGCGGCGCAAGGGTGCAGGGAAGGCAGGCGGCACCACCTGGAAGATACTAATGATAGTTGGCCTGGCAGCAGCAGTGCTTATTATCATCCTGTCGATAGCCATGATATTAATAGAGGCGGAGCTGCCGTTCATAATAGGAATGTGTGCTGCATCTGTAGCCGTAGCTGCGTTTGCCATCATAAGCGCGATCAAATACATCAGATCAATGTAATAATACCTGTCCGATGGCGAAAATGTCATGTAAGGATCATCGCCATTTTTTGAAAATTTCCAAAATACTGTTTCCCGGGAACATGATAAATTTATGACATCGAAAGATACAAAACCCGAAAATGATGTAAAAGGAATGTTAAGGAGGAAACAAAAATGGCAAACCAGATTAGAATTACCCCGGATCAGATGAGACAGAGAGCAAATCAGTATCGGAACGAGGCAGAGAACGTTCATGGCGTGATCGGAAGTATGGACAGTCTTCTCTCCGCTCTTCAGAGTGAGTGGGAAGGACAGGCAAGCGAATCCTACGCAACAAGATATCAGGAGCTGAAGCCGGGATTCCAGAAAGCAGAAGAACTCATCAGAGAGATCGCACAGGCGCTTGACGCTACCGCAAACATTGTAGAAGAAACCGACAGCAGCATCGCAGCGCAGTTTAGGGGATAGTACACGAAGAATGGAGGGTGTTTGTTGTAAGCACCCTCCAATAATAATCAGGAAGTACCGGACGAAGAGCTTCATTCTTGAAAGGGAATCAGAAGCACATTTTTAATAGTTTGTAATAAAAACGAGGTGCAGATAGATGGACAAATACTCAATTCAGGCAGAAATGACATCCTGCAGCAATCGACAGGAACAATGTTTGCAGGAAATCCAGATGAATGCAAAGAAACTGGAGACAGTAATAGCTGGAAACGAAAGGATTCGAACGAAATACAAAGGGCTTCTTGAAGCAAATAATTGGAAAACAAATCAGATCAAAAATCTTTCGAAAGCGGTTTTTAATGCAGATATGTTAGCAGGATTACAGGAAACCATCATCGAAACGTATCAAGGCAAGGATTTTACAAATGCAGTCAGTGGATATGAGAACGCAATCAGTAAAATGAACTGGTGTCGGGAAAAACTGGAAGAAGACATAGAACGGCTGCAAATGGAACTAAAAATGTTGCAACAAAGAATGGATTGTTTGAATTATCAATTGCATGCATTGCAGGAAGAATAAAGACAGGTTGTAATTATGAAAAAGGATTTTACGAAAACGAATGAAGAGCATTTAATCCAAATGGTGAAGTCGCTCGAACCGCATGGTGTGGCTGAGACGGTTGCGGACTGGTTCGGTGATTTAGGTCTTACGATCAGCGGATGGTTCGGTGGACTAAATATCAACAATTATCTGGATAATATTGATCTTTATCATCAGAAAACACTGGATAAAAATAATACGACGGCAGCAGAGGTGAGACAGATTTTTCGGACAGTCAGAAATGATGATTATAGATACAGCCAGAAAATAAGCCAGATCAAAAGTAACCAGATTGAAGATACTATTACATATATGAAAAAACTGGCAGATATCATGTCGAATGATCCGGGCAGACTGTCGGTTTCTATGATGACAACTCAGCTGGGATTCTTGGACAGAAAACTGAGGGAAGCACTTAAAAAGCTTAAGAGTCCTGCATACGGGGAAGAACCTTTCTTTGGCGGATATCAGGGAAGCGCAGCGAATCGATGGGACATTGGCGATCAGGATGAAATAAGAGCGGTTGTCAGAAAGTATTTTCCTGATTACAGTGATGCGGAAATAATAGATTTATTAAAGGAGATGCAGAATGAAGGTTGTCATTACATGGCGTTAACCAATACGATTTTTGCCTATTTTAATGGCAGAGAAGAGGAGTTTGAACAAATCTTTGGATTCTCGATGTATGATGAAAACGGTCATCCGAACTTTGATCTAGTAATGATTGATTTTTATTGCGATCAAGGTGATATTAACGGGATTAAAGATGGCCTCTCGGATGTAACAGCGGAACAGCGTTGGGAAGGATATCTTTCCGGAAAAGGCGTTCCGGTGGATGTTGTGAGACATATCAATTGTACCGTTGATAATTATGAGGAACTGCGTGAACAGGGGGAAATCATAATTGAATTACAACCATTTACACTTAAAGATAGTAAAGGTCGTGACACAAAATATAAAAGAATTAATGCCGGACATGCGATGGTGATTACAGGAGTAGCGGTTATAAACGGAAAAAGGATGTACGAAGTTTCGTCCTGGGGAGATAAGTATTATATAGATCCGGATGATTTTACATCAGACGCGCGAGTTCAGTATCAGCAGGTAAGGTATAATTAAAATGAGTAGGACAAGAGCGAAACAATGGATGTCAGTCATCCTGTTGTGCCTGATTAGTGTTTTGGCAGCAGGATGTGGGAATCGTGAGAGTACGATGGAGGAACAGATGAGCAATAAAGTTACGTTAACTGTTTTGAATGCGGAAGAAGCAAGAGAAATTAATCCCGTAAGCTATGATGAAAAAATGGCTTTCGAAAAAGGGCTGATCAAAGACTCTGTTTTTGAGAAGGGATATCTGACACTACAAGCAGCATACTTAGCGGCACTGAATCAGTATCTGGAAAAAGAAGCAGATTTGGAGAGGTATCAGAATTTGATGGCAGAAAGCGAATATGATTACTGGCCAAATGACCAGTTGGTATATTACAAAGCCGGAAGTTTTGGGAGAACCAATATTCTGCTCCGAAACACACCTTTTATTGAAAGGTTGGATGTAGAGGATTTAGACATTTTGAAAGATGCCGTTTCCGGGGGAGAAGTGGAACTGAAACCGGAGCTGATTGATATGGTGGATCGAACCTGGAAACGTGTAACTTGCATTATATGGGAAGAAGGAGCGGAAGAGAATCCATACGAAATCATCTATGATGTTGATTCCATGCGAGGACATAAAGCTATGAACGATGCGCTTGTCGTTGAAATCGGTTATTCCAATGGATATGATCAGAACGGGAAAATGATGGATGTGGAAACACTGAACGATAAGTATAATAACGCGGATCGCATTGCGGAAACCATGGAGACAGAGATTGCGAAAAAACTGAATTGCAATGTAAAAGTATTGATAAAGGTGGGAAAACATGAGTTTAAATGAGAATATGATCTTGAACGAAGAAGAAGTAAGGGGTGCCTGTGCGGAGTTGAAGCAGCGGAGTAAAAACCTGGAGAAGAGATATGCGTCGTATATTCAGACTGTAGACCGTGCAATCCAGTACGGAATAATGGAAGGAAAAACGCATGATGCGCTGGCTGCATATCTTCGCGAAGCCCGGGTGATTGAAGGGATTTTCTCCCTGATATACAGTGAGATTGAACGCCTTTCAGGCTGCTATATGTTTGTGGTTGATCAGGATGACAAATTTATTTATTGAGGTGACGTGTTATGATGAATTCTTTGAATTTAAATATTATTTCGTTGGAAATAGACGTATTTCGTATAAGAGTCCTGGCGTCAAGTCCATATGCGAAGTCGGTTCATCTGGACGAATCGAAAGGATACATGGCATCTGGCATCAATGATGTGGCGGATTGTCTTTCTGAAATGGAAAAGACATTTGCTGTGTTATGCCAGAACACGGCGACTCTTTTATCCGCAGCAGGTAGAAAGTATCAGGAAGCGGACAACAATGCCAGCAAGTATTAAAACTCATTTGTAAAATGTCCCGGAAAAGAACAGGATACTAAAACCCACCTTCATTATACGCCCGTGCAATCACATAAGACGGCTCATAATATGCTCCGCAGTCGTAGTAATCGATGGTGGAGCATATTTCGTTGTTATAAACGCGGATCAGCGCATCTACGTAATCCTCTTCCGGCTGCATTGTGTCCAGAATCTTCCGCATATAATTTTTTTCCATCTGCAGATTAGACGGAACTTTTGTTTCCATAGCTGGGTTTACAGCTGTAATATCAAAATCTCCGGACTGTAACTGATACTCCGAGATCCAGTCATCTTCCACCTGCAGGGGGTTTTCAGAATGAATAGCTGCAGCAACGCTGATCAGATGTCGCCATTCAGCAGGAGAAATCTGATTCACAACGTAACGATTTCGCCGGTGCAGCCGGCGGGCAACGCGTTCGATCCTATAGCACAGAACAGCGATATAATTGCAACAGCAGATTTCTATAGTCCTTGTTTTGAGAAATTCGGGTATGCGGAATAAATGGTGATATTATTATGAATAATATGATATTGCTATTTAAGACAAAAATGATGTAAATGTTGGTTTTATAACACATTCATTAAAATCTGTGATACTATTATATGAGAAAAATTATGATTACGATTAAAGATGTATGTGCACAATTAAATAACGGTGATGCAAGGCTCATATTTGGTGATTTTTTGGATGAGTTTTACAGAAGTAAAAACACTGACACAAAAATCAATATGATAAAAGATGAACCCGTTTTTGATAAAGAACACTCTGCTTTTTTAGCAGAGATGGCAGCTGCTGTTCATAAACTTTCTCTCGATTCAAATATTCCAACACCTGAATGGGTTTTTTTAAAGCGATACTATTTGGATCAACCGACATATGCCTTTAACACAAAAAACTCTGCTTATCAAGACTATTTAAAACGCACGTCTTTAAAAGAATATTCATCCCGCAATATTTTTTTAGGGGACAATGTTTTAAAAAGGATATAGTATGTTAAACAGTATCGATATTATCCAATACTTAAATGAAATAAACGAAAAGCTTGCTGAACGCAACATTGACGGCGAGATTGTATTGACTGGAGGCGCTTTAATGTGTCTCCAGTATCAGGCAAGGCCAAGCACACAGGATATAGACGCATATTTCTCGCCTTCTTCTGAAATAAGGTCTATTATTCAAGAAATGGCCAACGAGCACGATCTCCCTGACGACTGGATGAATGATGGAGCAAAAGGGTTTATTACAAACAACATGCATACAGATGTATTACATAAATATTCAAATCTTACCGTATATGCCCTGGACACAGAAAGCCTTTTGGCGATGAAATTATCTTCTGCTCGATTGGATAGTAAGGACATGGATGATGCGGTGGCTTTAATTAAAAAATTGGACATTAAAACAAGTGACGAATTGTTAAATCTTGTAGAACAATATATCCCAAAAGAACGGCTCACCCCTAATATCGTTTATTTCACTGAAGAGGCTTTCGAAAGAAGCCTGGAATCTCTTTAAAAAAACTCTATAGATACGGTGACGGTTGAACTCGACATATCTTACTTCAAGGATTTTGAAATTGACGAAGATGACGATTCCGAAGACCGCTATGATCCTTTGTTTGCGCCGGAAAACTGAAATTATTCACAAGTAGAACCCGAACTCTTCTTTCCCCAGACGTATCTTATCGCCGGAGTGGAGGGGGTAGGCGTTCTCGGCACAGACAGGCTCGGTAAGAGAGAGCCTTACATTGCTGCCGGTCAGATGTTCGCCGTTGAGCCAGGTCTCGCCGCGCCTGCTGATGTCAGCCAGATAGAAGCATCCCTCATGGAATAATATAAGCACGTGATTTCGCGAGATGTTTTTGCGGTCTGTGCTGAAGCCGTAGCTCTGCAGTTCTTCATACGCGGATTGTGATTTTCGTCCGAAGACAAAGCAGCTCTTATTCACAGAAATATATTCCTGTGTCTTTTCGCGGCAGAGTGTGGCAACAAGAAACTTTTTTCTTCCGTCGCCGTATATCACGGACGGTGTTGCCGGCGGGTACTTCACCATTATCGCCCGCGGAGCCTGAGGAGCCTGCGGATCATTGTTCTTTAAAACCTCAGTCTGAGCGGGCACTTCCTCATTTTGCTCATCGTTTTCGTCAACTGTATTCCATAGAACAGCCTCGGTGAAAAAGTCCGGGTCCTCCGCGAACAGACTCATCGTTATAAAACGATCCCAGGGATTTGGCATATACATGCCCTTCATTCCGAAGCGCGCAAGAACTTCATTGAACAGCTCGATATAATCGTGGGTGTTGGCGCCTTCATCGTAGCTGCCATCGGCCGCGTCGGCAATCTCTCCGGACGTTATGGTATAAAGCTCGTCCATCAGATAGTCCATTACCGGGTCGATGTGCATATCGTCATAAACAAGTGAGGTCAGCTCGTCCAGCTCCTTGCCGTATGAATCCTCATCCTTCAAAAGCTCCGGATAGCGTCGGATGAAGAAATAAGTGAACAGGATAACATCGCGGCGCTCGACATTGCCCGGGTTCGCAGGCCTGCGGTAAACCCGCTCGATGGCGTCCAGATGATGGGCGTAGCTGTCCACAAAGTACTGAACGGAATTCATAAAAGGCCGGTCTGTGTTTTCGTCTATCTGCGCGCGTCGGTATTCTATGTTAGTGTTTGCCTGACGCCGTTTTACGCTGGATGCGGTGCGCACGGTTGCATCGCTGTCAGCATCGGTATACTTTCCTATGGTGGTGGGCAGCCATCCGCCGGTGCTGAACAGGGCGCGCACAAGGTCGCTGAGCTTCGGCGTTCCGTCAGGCAGGATGACGACAGGGCATTCCTCGATGGTTTCCGTGGTCTCACCGCTGACAGGGTCTTTAATGCGGATAACCTTATCGTAAGTGGGATACAGAATCGCAAGATATCTGGCCATGCGAAGGAAGTCGCTGCGGGCAGTAAGGGATAGACCGGAGAATTCCTTTTGATGTGTGCGCATATAAAGCAGCAGCTCCTCATCGGCCATCTGGTCTGAAGCAGAGCTGCTGAACAGCCGTTTAATGTCTGAACGAAGCACCTGGGTCATGCCGCCGGAAGCGTCGTTCGCGTTATATGAGTTTTGTTGAAGTCCGTTCTGATATCCGGTAAGCAGCTTTTGGGCATGCGCCCAGCTGAATACGCCGGGCCGGTTCTGGCAGTAGTAGTAGATAAAATGATTTGGGTTGCGGAAGCAGTATGTGTCCTGCCCGCATGCCATCAGAAGCTCTTCGGTGGTTTCCACATCCATGGAAAGAGCAAACGAAACCTTGAAGGGAGTATCTTTATACATTTTTATCGGGGCATCGTCAAGATATGACATCCATGTTTTGGCGGAGATGCTGACACCCCGTCCCTTTGAAATCTGCTTCAAGGCCTTTGCAAGCTCCAGATTAAACTCCTCCGGCCATGGGATATTGAGATTGCTGGACAGGTCGGCATAGTCGAGCCCGGTCTGATAACTGACTCTTTCCAAAACATCCGTATGAAGCTTTTGCAGATGTCTGCGTATCACGAAACCGGCAGTGCTAAGGGTTGAATGGTCATTCAGATAGTCCCGGATCTCTTTTCCGGACTTGTATAACTGCATCTGCGCATCAGCCTGATTGATCTTTTTTCGCCACACGTCATTGACCTGACGCTGCAGGACCGTTGTAAAAAAAGCCATTTATCTCCCCTCTGACAAAAGCAAAATATCGCAATACAATAGTATTGAAATACAGTATAGATATACGGCAATCTTATGTCAACGCCGCACAAAAAAACAGAATGATGTTGTATGAGCCGTTTTTGATAATGATCCCTCCCATCTTTTCGTGATGAGAGTAGTATACATGCTTTCGGGACATTTTCCCTCGTGGTATATTGGGACATTATCAAAAACGGCTCATAAGGAAAATGGCAAAAATGCCGAAAAGCCTTGATTTTCAAGGAAAAATCGTGTAAAGTACAGGCTGTTATCAATTTGCCGAACTACTGAATTCACGCAAACGCTCATTAAGGGTTCGGTATGTATCGCACATAAGCTCTGCGCTTCACAAGTGCTCGCGCTCAGCTGGTGTTTATAAAGAGGAGAAGTACTCAAGTTGGCCGAAGAGGCGCCCCTGCTAAGGGTGTAGGTCGTTAACGCGGCGCGAGGGTTCGAATCCCTCCTTCTCCGCGCAACAAGGAACTCGAAAGAGTTCCTTTTTTTGCGCGGAGACAGGGATTTTTGAATCCGAGCGCCGCGTGCGGCGCGGGCAAGGCCGCCGAAGCGCCGCCAGTGGCGGAAGAAGCGAGGCGGGCTTGTGACGGCGGTCGAAGAGCAGACCGGGAGGGCTGCGAATCGCACCCGCCGGAAGGGCCTGTTCGAATCCCTCCTTCTCCGCGCAAAAGTCCTGTCAGTGTTTTTTTGTGTGATCTAAAAAGAGCCTCCCTTCCATCTGGTTAATTTAAACTCATTTTTGATCTGCCGTATTCTGCGAGCCTTTATCATTATCAGTATTTTGCTCTCCTCGCCGGAAACGGAAGCCGCTGAAGTCTGGCGCGTTTCAGCTTCCTTCTTCTGAAGAACCTTACTGTTGGTATCTATCGTCTTTCCGAAAACAAAGAATTTCTGGTAAAGAAACTCCGTGATCAGATTGATAGCCATATTCAGTCCGGTCACTTGTCCTGCTTTATGGCGTTTGGTCAGATCTGTCTCTTCCTGGCAGACCTTCTCACCCAGCGCCTGCACCACATTCCGCACTCCCATGGCACTGATGCTCTGGCCGGTCGTCTCGCTGATTTCCTTTGCACAGTTACGATACGATTTTGTTGTGATCCCGCCTACCAGTTTCTCTGCGTAGTTCTCCGAGAACAATCCTACATTCTCCAATCCAAGCGCTTCGTCAAGAAGAAATACATGCCGGATATTTCCGCCTTCATCTTTCGTCCTGTAGAGAGCGCGCTTGAAGGTTACCTCCCCGAACAGCGTCTTGATCGTTGTCTGTCGCAGTCCTTTGTGGCGGTATACGGTCCGATCCCGGTGCATCATCAGGTGGGTGTCATAAACCCAGAGTA
>JAZRZO010000006.1:0-1985 GCA_045601405.1 Lachnospiraceae bacterium
CCCCGGCACCTTCGGATATGTTGCCATGCTCTCCGGAGCATACAATGACCGCTGGTACAACTGGGTAAACTGCCGCGACGTCATCGAAAACAACGCGGAATTCAGGGAAAAGACGAAACTCTTCTACATGTCCATCGGCACGGACGAGACACGTCTCTATCCCCAGGTACAGGAGAACATGGAGTTCCTCAGAGCAAACGGGATCCCCTGTGACTACTTCGAATGCCCCGGCCTTCATATCTGGACGGTATGGAGAAAGAGCATCCATTGCTTCATGCAGAAGATCTTCCGGTAGATCCTTTTAAGGCGGGCGCGGCCCAATGTCATTAAGTTAATAACTAAGAAATAATGAAGACGGAACTTTCGATTGAAATAATTGCAAGTTCCGTCTTTTCTTTTGTATCATCTCTGTTTTCAGACATGCCAATAAAGACGGTATCATTCCGTCTTTTAAAATAAGCTATGGACATCTGCTTCGTTTTATGGTAACCTATAAACGAAGTTTATGGCTGATTTTGAAGTTGTCTTCCGTGGTTCTTTTCTGAGATCTCGAACCGGGAGAACATTCTTCTTGATCAGCTCTTTTAGTTTCTGCGGTGATATGTCACCTGCCATATATATCCTGCACAGATGGACCGCAATACTGAGATTTGCTTTATATCTGTATCCCTTTTTCGAGCACTTTTCTATTTTGATCATCGACAGAATCATCATGCAGAAGTTGTACACTGCCATATGCGCCAGGATCTCCTGCTTAACATGTTCTGCTTTTCTCGTATGAAATGCCAGCATTCCCATCGTATACTTCAGATTCCTGAAGGAAGTTTCGATTCCCCATCTCATGGAGTACAGCCTTTTGATCTCTTCCGGTGGAAAACTGTCCTCGGGCAGATTCGTAAGGATAGTTTCATAGGTATCTTCAGATATCGGGAACCTCACTATTCTGAAAGATATCTCGTAGAAGCTGGCAGGGGAACTGTATTCCTCACCTTCGGGCAGGAAATCAAAAACAGAGTTTTTTATAAGCAATCGGTAATGCTCTTTGTCTTTCAGCAGCTCTTTGGTCTTATTGCTCTGTTTCCTTGTAAGGGAGAGTGTAACATGCCTGTCCAGTGACTCTTTGGGCAGTTTAAAAGGTGATACTATGCCTCCTTTTGTATCGGTCTTCACACGAAGTACAAAAGCCCATCCTTTTTCGATGATGTGAGCCATCACATTGTAAGATTCATAGCCCCTGTCCATCATAACTACAGCATTGGAAATATCGGAACGGTCGATCATGCGGATGACGGCTTCTCTCTCGTGCTCAGCTCTTCTCATCTGAATAACTGCATCTGTATAGATGCCTGATCCGATGTCGTAGAGAGCATTCAGATGCATGAGATTATACCCTTTGCCATTGGCAACGGGGAAATAGTTTTCCGTATCATGGCAGTTTGTCGGATAGTGGATGTCGCTGCCGTCAGCAGCAAGAAGCCGGTATCCTTTGTATAAAGAATCATACGAAAAGGATCGGTTGAACAGCTTCAGCAGATCTTCGAATATTTCCGGTCTGAGTTTATTCCTTTGCTGGACAAAAGCTGAAACAGACGGGGTTTTGACGTCATGCTTAAAAACCTTCAGCAGTTCCTTGGGGAGAGACTCAGAATGCGCCGACAGCATGAAACGGACCAGCGATTCCAAGGGCAGTTTTCTGTTCCTTGTAAAGTCCTTCTGAGGGGATCTGGCGTAAGCAGACGGGTCTGAGCAGACAGAATGGATAGCATTATCAAATGCTTTGCGAACAGAGTTTATTTTTTTCATATGACCTCCGTGGGAAGAAAGAATACACTTCCTCGCTTAAAGGGCCGCATTCGCGGACTGATAAGGCAGCGAATGCGGCCGCACACATTGGGTCGCTTGTCAAGTATTTTGTAATAAAAAAAGGCCCCCTGCTATAAAAAAATATAGTAGGGGGGATGCGTCATCTTAACTTAATGACATTG
>JAZRZO010000007.1:0-1372 GCA_045601405.1 Lachnospiraceae bacterium
TTGATGAGGAAAACCTGCCCGTAAAGGTTGCGGGAGTGCCGCCGGATTATTTTAGCGCTGAGGGTCAGCTTTGGGGCAATCCCTTATACCGCTGGGATGACATGAAAAACGATGGCTATGGCTGGTGGATTAGGAGACTTGGCGGGGCTTTTGAGCTTTTTGACACTATAAGGTTTGACCATTTCAGAGGCTTTGAGAGCTATTGGGCAATTCCCTATGGCGATGAGACAGCCATAAATGGAGAGTGGGTAAAGGGCCCTGGACTTCATTTTGTGGATGCAATGAAAAACTGGTTTCATGACAAGGTATTCATAGCAGAGGACCTTGGAATTCTAACAGATGATGTAAAGGAGATGCTTAAGGATTCTGGCCTTCCTGGAATGAAGGTTATGGAGTTTTCACTGGATGAGGATTATCCTGAAGGATTGCCGTATAACTTTGAATACAATACGGTGTGCTATTCTGGAACGCATGATAATTCGCCAATATTAGGCTGGATTAAGGATGTTAAGGCAGAAAAAGCAGCAGATAAAAAGAAGCGCTCACACATAGAGTTTGTTAAAGACTATCTTGGACTTAATGATAAAGAGGGCATAGCTTATGGCATAATAAGAGGTGGAATGTCATCTCCCTGCAAGCTGTTTGTAGCTCAGATGCAGGACTACCTTGAGCTCGACGAAAAGGGACGAATGAACACTCCGGGAACACTCTATGGAAACTGGAGATGGAGACTTAAAAAGAAGGAAGCCTCCAAAAAGCTGGCGGCAAGGGTTTTAGAGATTACTAAAAGATATGGAAGATGATAGTTTTTAAAAATAGGACAGCATAGCCTGATGGCTATGCTGCCCTATTTTTAGTGCGCCTGGCGGCGCACGTTTCTAACGGGTGAAAGTCCCGAATCCGCCCGGTAGCGGGAAGGATATAGCCGAAGGCAAGGGTGTTGCAGGTGACTGCAAATCTGAAGGAAGCCGGATGTGGGAACAGACTAACCACGGGCAAATCTCTGGTCTGACGAACAGAAATCACATATAAGGTCTCGTATGAGGGTAAAACTGCTAAGCAAGTTGAAGCCCAATAGCTGCACGGAATCATGCGGGATAAATGTGGCAGATAGATGGAGAGAAAGAAACGTGTGGTACCCAGGGAGATCTGTACGATAAGCTTCGAAAGGAGTAACCATCGCCCAAAGCGATGCTGATCATACAGAAGTCAGCAGAGGTCATAGTAGCCAAAAGGTGAAGGACCGAATCAACAGGAGTCTTAATTACGACCCGGAAAGGAGGTCTGAACAATGAATGCAGAAAACAACAAAGAAAGCTGCTCACAAAGAGATAGTGCGGAACACAAAGGGTATGTGAGAGCGCATCGTTCA
>JAZRZO010000008.1:0-1327 GCA_045601405.1 Lachnospiraceae bacterium
TTCTTTCAGATTCCCAAAATCCTTTTTACCGATCCGGTTCTCAGCAGAATTTCATCTGAGGCAAAAGTCCTGTACGGTATGATGCTTGACCGTCTGCATCTTTCTCAGAGAAATGGATGGATCGATGAGAATGGCCGCGTGTTCATCTACTTCACGCTGGACGAAATTCATGATCAGCTTGGAATCTATCGTCAGAAAACAGCCAAACTTCTGCGTGAGCTGGATGATGTCCACCTCATTGAGCGAAAGCATCAGGGGCTCGGAAAGCCCAATAAGATCTATGTGAAAAAGTTCATCTGTAAGCGTCAAATCCCCCGGCGGTAAAAACGATCTCCCTGCCGAAAGGCGGGTGTCGATAAAACCGTAACACAACAGATTTACGATTTTGAGGCATCTGCCATTGCCGGGACAGCCAAAATAAAGCAGGTATATCAAGGGTTTATCGCCCTTCGGTATGCCTGCTTTTACATATCCTGATTATGTTTGTATCGGCGACTTCTTTTCAAATAGCCGCTGTATTTTTCAATCATCGTCCCTTGCAATCTCTTCAGCTCTCCGCAGGTCGAAAAGGATTACATTATGATCTTCATGAAAAAAACCAGGCACACGGTATGAGCGCTCAACATTCCATGAGTAAAGCTCCGCAATCAGTCTGCATAGCTTCATGCTGCTGATCTCCATTCCGCCGATGCCGCTATAAACATCTTTTGGAACACCGTGCGATCTGAAATCACGCTTTCTGTATGGAGCCATCAGCAGCTTTTTCCCATCCTCAGAAATCATAAAGCAGATTCGTTTCGGACTGCCTATCATGCGTAATGCCTCGATAAATACATGGATACGGTTGGCTTTCAGATAGAATGAGATATATGTTTCATCCATTGTCTTTCACCTTGCTCTTTGGCTTATACTTCCAGTTTTCCGTATCCTTAAAGTCAAACAGAAGCATTACTTTTTTATCGGCTGTAACAACTCTGCCATAAGAGCGGTACACATATTCCGGATCAAAGCCCCATGTCTTAAAAAGCTGTGAGGTAAATGCTTTGCAGTCCATCTTTTTAGCCTGAACTATCTTTGAATCCTTCAGCCATAAAATTCCGTCCTTGTCTTTTGAAGATACCGGAACGATCAGGATACCCTTGGTTTTTGCGTTAACCTGAATAAGAACGCGCTCGCAAGCGTTGAGAGCATTCACCGCACTCTTGCTGAAGGAAATACTCGAATACCACAAAGTACATGAAGGCTCAGAAGTTTTCGGAAAATGTGAGAACATAGAGCTGCTCACTACCTGAAAACCCTCCATGCTGACCTCTTCAAGGGTTCCAAT
>JAZRZO010000009.1:0-5437 GCA_045601405.1 Lachnospiraceae bacterium
CGGTTTATTTCGCATGCAAAAAATCCTTTGTTTTTCCGCATATTCCCTTGATTTTATTCCTTTTCCCACACTAACTTCATCAATTTCCCATAGTAATTTCAGGCGTTTATCTACGGTGGGATTTACTTTGGGAATTTACGCATTATTTCTGACTTTCTGCATATCTCCCGCCGAAGCTGCAATATATATCGACGGACGACTAACCCGGCAATCGTCGTCCGGAGGTATATATGCTGCGAGGCGAGATAGCAGATTTCATATGCGTTGCGCCCTTAACCCGTTGCCTACATAAGCTGCCCGGTACAGCGCGGATAAGCTTCCACATCACGGATATTTCTTACGCCGGTAAGGTACATGATAAGCCTTTCAAAGCCAAGGCCGAATCCCGAATGTACCACCGTGCCGAACCTCCGAAGATCAATATACCATTTATAGTCATTCTCATTTAGATCAAGTTCTCTGATCCTGGATATCAGTCTGTCCTCTCTTTCCTCCCTCTGACTGCCGCCTATGAGCTCGCCCACACCTGGCACAAGCAAATCAACCGCAGCCACGGTTTTCCTGTCATCATTCTGCCTCATATAAAAGGATTTTATATCTTTAGGATAGTCAGTCACAAACACCGGTTTATTATATATCACCTCGGTGAGATACCGCTCATGCTCAGTCTGAAGATCTTCGCCCCAGCTCACCTTATATTCAAAGCTGTCATTATGAGGGATCAGCTTCTCTACCGCTTCTGTATAAGTTATCCTTGCAAACTCCGCGATCATCAGCACTCTCAGTCTTTCGATAAGACCTTTGTCATAAAAGCTGTTGAAAAAATCCATTTCATCAGGGCACACATCAAGTATATGTCCTATAACATATTTCAACATGGCTTCTGCCACGTCCATGTTTTCTTCAATATCTGCAAAAGCCATCTCCGGTTCCAACATCCAGAATTCAGCCGCGTGACGCGGAGTGTTTGACCTTTCGGCTCTGAACGCAGGCCCGAAAGTATATATCTTACCAAACGCAAGGGCGTAGCTTTCCCCTTCAAGCTGACCTGACACCGTAAGATTTGTCTCCTGTCCGAAAAAATCCCTGCTGTAGTCCACACTTCCGTCTTCATTCAAAGGAATATTTTCCGAATCAAGAGTTGTGACACGGAACATCTCCCCCGCGCCCTCACAGTCGCTTCCGGTTATTATCGGGGTATGAACATAGACAAAGCCGTTTTTATGAAAGAAGTCATGAAGTGCAAACGCAGCTTCGCTTCTTATCCGGAACACAGCATTATATGTATTTGTTCTGGCACGAAGATGCGGGAGCGTTCTCAGGAATTCAAGCGTATGCCGTTTTTTCTGAAGAGGATAATCAGCAGCGGCAGCGCCCTCGACTCTCACTTTATCCGCATTAACTTCAAACGGCTGCTTTGAGAGCGGCGTGAGCACAACTCTGCCTTCAACAGTTACCGAGCTGCCTGCCGGAAGATTTGCATACATTTTAAAGTCTTTAAGCTTATTTACCTCAAGCACCACCTGTATGTTTTTAAAACAGGAGCCGTCATTAAGCTCCAAAAAGCCGATATTCTTGGATTCTCTTGCCGTCCTCACCCAGCCGCATATCTTTATATCTGTTCCATCCTCAGGCGGTGCATTATACAGACCGGCTATTTCCGTCCTTTTCATTTTCCCGACCGCCTTCTTAATATTTATACAGATATGATTCTATCTCCCAGTTGCTGATCCTGTGACTATACTCATCCCATTCCTGTTTTTTAGCTGAAGTGTATCTTTCAAAAATATGCTCTCCGACAACAGCCGCGACAAATTTATCCTTCTGCACCTTCAGCAGCGCTTCAAACAGATTTGCCGGCAGCTTTTTGATCCCGCTTCTTGTAAGCTCACGTCGGCTCATCTCAAAAATATTTTTATTTACCGGTGTCGGCGGCTTCATATTATTCGCAATACCGTCAAGCCCGGCCTCCAGACAGAGCGCAAGCGCCAGATAAGGATTGGATGACGGGTCAGGACTTCTGAGTTCTATCCTTGTTCCCTGCCCTCTGCTTGACGGCACTCTTATCAGCGGACTCCTGTTTTGCGCCGACCATGCTATATACACCGGAGCCTCAAAATCCGGGACAAGCCTTTTGTAGGAATTTACAAGCGGGTTGGTGAAGATAGTTATCGCCTCTATGTGTTTCATAAGCCCTGCCATAAAAGCATATGCCTTACTGCTTAGTCCGTTTTCGTCCTTTTCGTCCACAAATGCATTCCTGCCATTTTTCTCAAGCGACATGTTAAGATGCATTCCGTTTCCGGCCTGACCGAATATCGGTTTAGGCATAAATGTAGCGTAAAGGTTTCTCTGCTCCGCAACACTTTTTACCGCGTATTTAAATGTCATTATCTTATCGGCGGCTCCGATCGCGGTATCATATTTAAAATCTATCTCATGCTGAGCCGGACCGCACTCATGATGGCTGGCCTCTATCTCAAAGCCGAGAGCTTCAAGCGCAAGAACTATATCCTTTCTGGCTTCCTCGCCTATGTCATTGGGCCCAAGATCAAAGTATCCTCCCTGATCGTATGCCTTGAGAGAGGGGCTGCCCTTATCATCGTTTTTCAGGAGATAAAATTCGCACTCAGGCCCCACATTCATCTTATATCCCATATCCGCCGCGTGCTTTATCGCCTTTCTGAGAATATACCTCGGGTCACCTTCAAATGGCTCGTCATTTCTGTACACATCACAGATTATCCTTGCCACCTTACCGCTTTCCTGTCCCCACGGATGGATCACAAAGGAATTATAATCCGGATGTAACGACATATCCGACTCCTCGATCCTTACAAATCCGTCTATGGAGGAACCGTCAAACATCATCTTGTTATCCAGCGCCTTTTCCAGCTGGGGCGGTGTTATGGAGACATTCTTCATCGCTCCGAAGATATCTGCAAACTGAAGGCGGATAAATTTAACATTTTCTCTTTTTACTGTTTCTATAATCTCTTCCCTGCTTATCATATCTTAGTTCTCCATTATGCTAAACTTTAAGCTTCAAATCTCCTTCTTTTATCCAGTTGATCTTTCTGAGAAGGAGAGATACAAGCCAGGACACTAATGCCGGCACGATAATGCTTACTGTTATAAGTCCTATCCAGTCCATCGCGGTTATTGCCGACTTTGTACCCTCAGCTATATCATTCACCCATCCTGTATATACGCCTATCTGTCCGACAAAGCCGCAAGTTCCCATTCCGCTTGATACCGGTGCTCCGTTCATCTGAAGCTTGAACAGACAGGTTGCTATCGGCCCGTTTACCAGAGAAGCCACTATTGCGGGGATCCATATTCTGGGGTTCTTTACTATGTTCCCCATCTGCAGCATACTTGTTCCTATTCCCTGCGCGACCAGACCGCCCCATTTATTTTCCCTGAAGCTGATGACCGCAAAGCCTATCATATTTGCGCAGCAACCCGCAAGAGCCGCTCCGCCTGCAAGACCCGTAAGACCCAGTGCAGCGCATATAGCGGCGCTGCTAATAGGAAGCGTAAGCGCAATTCCTACTATCACAGACACTATCATCCCCATAAAGAATGGCCGGAGCTCAGTCGCCCACATTATCGCTCCTCCAACGGCAGATGCAGCCATTCCGATATACGGAGCCGCGAAAACGCTCAAAAGCCCGCCTATCATTACCGTGACCAGCGGCGTAACTATGATATCAACCGGCGTTGTCTTTGATACCAGCTTACCGAATTCTGTGGCTATGACCGCGATGAAGAAAACTGCCAGTGGTCCTCCCGCGCCGCCGCACTCGCATGCCGCCCATCCGACAGCAGCAAGTGAAAACAGCACGAGCGGCGGTGCATTAAGCGCCCTCCCTATAGCAACCGCCATTGCCGGTCCCATCACAGCCGTTGCAAAAGCGCCTATGGTAACGAGCAGCTCCACATGAGCCTGCTCGCCTATTGTCTTCAGGATCGTACCTATGAGAAGCGATGCAAAAAGGCCCTGCGCCATAGCCGAAAGAGCATCTATGAAATATCTCTTCGGCGAAAATACAATATCCTGTTTCTTTAAAAAGCTTGCAAAAGATGACACCTGTCTTCCCCCCCCTTTAGCTCTCTGTTATCTTAGTATATGAGATATTATGACGTTATGACATATTTGTCAAGAAATTATCGTGATTTTTAATATAAAAATGCTATAATGTTTTTCAATAATTGACGATGCGCCACTTATTCCTTTTTGCGCTGCTGCTATTGCCTTATCAACATTAAATCTGTTATATTAAAAAAAAATATAAAAAAGGAGTGTATATGGCAACAGCATATGTGGACGGAAGCTTCAACGTAAAAACCGGACAATTCGGCTATGGTATACTTTTTTTGACCGGCGAGCTTTTGCCCGATGGCGGAGAAAGAATAATAGAGCTTTCAAAGGCATTTTACGACCCTGAGCTTTCTGAAATGAGGAATGTAGCCGGAGAAATAATGGGTGCCGCGCAGGCTATGAAATCCGCCCGGGGCGCCGGAATAAACAGTATTACCATCTGTCACGATTATGAAGGAATCGCCAAATGGTGCACCGGTGAATGGAAGGCAAAAAAGAAATGGACAAAGAAATATAAAGCCTTCTATGATGAGATATCAAAGGATGTCGATGTGACTTTCAGGAAGGTTACCGCTCACTCAGGGGACATCTATAACGACCGGGCTGACAGGCTTGCGAAGGACGCGGTCGGAAATCCGTAATAAACAGCCTTCCCGCAAGTGGAGCATTTTTGATTCTAATAATTTCGCTTTACATAATAAATGCCGCAGATCGGGATCGAACCGATACTCTGTTGCCAGAACGGGATTTTAAGTCCCGCGCGTCTGCCAGTTCCGCCACTGCGGCCCGTCATCACAAATTCAGCTGATGTCCGGAACTATTCAAGATCAACATTGCCTGGATAGAAAATGGACCCTCAGGGACTCGAACCCGGGACCTACCGGTTATGAGCCGGTTGCTCTAACCAACTGAGCTAAGGGTCCATAATAGAAAAAAGCCGATAGGGGGACTCGAACCCTCAACCTGCTGATTACAAATCAGCTGCTCTGCCAATTGAGCCATATCGGCCTATGCGTTGACCACGCAAGTGACCCCGACGGGAATCGAACCCGTGTTACCGCCGTGAAAGGGCGATGTCTTAACCGCTTGACCACGGGGCCTCGTCGTCGCTGACCTTCCTTTTAAAGGTCGCTTACGGATTGCTTCGCTTCGCTCTCGCAATCCTACATCCATTCCGCACTCCCGCATCTCCGATGCTCCGTGCTCCATGGATATTGTTCGTTGAATAAATCCAAAAAAACAAGCGAGCTTGTTTTTTGTCTTTATTCTCCTCACAAGCGACCCAGATGAGACTCGAACTCACGACCTCCGCCGTGACAGGGCGGCGCTCTA
>JAZRZO010000010.1:0-2386 GCA_045601405.1 Lachnospiraceae bacterium
AGAGTGGTTTCGTACAATCCTTCTCTTGCGGCAAAACAGAAAGCCGAGATCATGAAGCAGGTGGAAAAGGCATCCAACTGTCTCACTTATAAAAAAATGGCAAGGGAAGAACTCGGAGACGCGGTGAAATATGTACGAATAGAGAATACCGATAAAGACAGAAAAAAAGTAAAGCCTGAAGTAAGTATAGACATGGATAAGGTGAATGAGGACCTCAGAATGGCAGGGTACAATCTCCTTGTAACATCAGAGACTGATATGCCGGCAGAGGAGATCTATAAGACCTATCACGGACTATGGAGGATCGAGGAGAGTTTCCGGATCACGAAGTCTTTCCTTGATGCACGACCGGTTTATGTACAGAAAAAAGAGACGATCTACGGGCATTTCCTTATCTGTTACCTGAGTCTGTTCCTTCTGAGGATCCTCGAGTTCAAGTGCTTTGAAAACAAAGTGAATTCTTCTGAGATCGTACGTTTCATAAGAGATTTCCGTATTGCAAAGAAAGACGGCGATACCTGGATCAACCTGGCTCATGACAGGGAGGCAGTCGAAAAAGTGAAGGCCGCATCAGGTATTACTGTCCTCGATGCCCTGTATCCCACGGATACTGAAGTGAAAAACCTCTTTGAGAAGACGGTTCTCTGAGCGTGGAAAGAACTGACCCGCCCGCTGCCTGCGGCAGCGCCCACCCATAAAAGGAAGCTTCTGCTCCAGCGTCGCAGAAGCCCGGCTTCCTTAACGGGCGGGCCACGCGGAACGCGGGTGGGCCTTTTAAGAAGCCGGGCGTATAATTTATGATTCTTCTTTTTGCCTTCAGGGTAATATGTTTTAAGTAAAACTACGGAAGTCAGGTAATAATACTTTAGCAGAAACACAGTACCAACAAATAATGCATTTTCAGTAAAATTTCTGAAAAAAGTCAGAAATTTTACATAATATTATTCCCGTTTTCCGACGTAGAGTACTAGGTTCTTCCGTAGTTCACTGAGAAATCGTTCATTAAGCAATTCTCCAATCATCAGATTATCCTTATTTTATCGGCTTTTTAAGCCGATGTTTTTTTATTGTTTTTCTTGCTTTTTCTTATGCTTTATGTTATAATCATATTACCTTATATTACCTTGTAAAGGAGCTCGATATGTCCTACTTTCTGCGCAAAGAAAAAAGAAAAAACGGCGTTTATCTTCAGATGTATGAAAACTATTGGGACAAGACGGTGAAACAGGGGCGCACGCGTCATATAGAGTCCTTCGGATTTGTAAACGACCTCATTTCGGATGAAATTCCGGACCCGGTTGCCTATTACCGTGATCTTGTGGCAAAACGTGAGCTTGAGCGAAAGAATGCTCTTGATGACAGCACTCGTCCCAGGATCTTTGATCAGCCTGTTGAAAAGAACGCCGGCCATTTCCTTATACACGCACTGCTTGACGAGCTGGGAGTAAAAGAGATCATCGATATCCTCTCCTCTGTGATGCACTTCCGGTTCAGTGTTTATGACATGATCGAAAAGCTTATCTGTGCAAGGATCATCGATCCCTGTTCCAAGTCGAGGACAGTGTCATCTGTGTTCCCGCTTCTTTATAACGAATCGGAGATCTCAGAGGATCAGGTCTATGACGGATGTTTTTTTATCGGTCAGAGCTATGAGAAATACATTGAGCTCTTCAACTCCCAGTATGAAAAGATCTACGGGCGCAGCTATGACAGGGTCTTCTTTGACTGTACGAATTATTACTTTGAGATCGACCTTCCGGGTGAAGATAAGCAGAAGGGGCCTTCCAAGGAAAACCGCCATGAGCCCATTATAGGCCAGGCACTTCTCCTTGATGCCGATCAGATGCCGCTCGGGATGACGATGTATCCGGGAAACGAGTCGGAGAAGCCGTACATCCGGAAGGCAGTAGAGGATATGAAACGACGCTACAAAGTAGAAGGGAGGACGATACAGGTAGCCGATAAAGGTCTCAACTGTGCAAGGAACATCTATGCTGCAGTGGTTGAATCAAAGGATGGATACATCTTTTCGAAGTCCGTTCACGGAAAGGCACTTTCAAAAGAGGAAAAGATCTGGGTGCTTCTTGAGGATAACGGGGAGAACCGGTATACGGAGCACCGTGATGCCGCCGGAAAGCTTCTTTATAAAACAAAGTCCTGCATTGATAAGTTCAGCTATGAATTTAAGGAAAAGGATCCGGAGACCGGTGAAGAAACAGTAACAAAGTTCGAAGTGAAAGAAAAGAGAGTGGTTTCGTACAATCCTTCTCTTGCGGCAAAACAGAAAGCCGAGATCATGAAGCAGGTGGAAAAGGCATCCAACTGTCTCACTTATAAAAAAATGGCAAGGGAAGAACTCGGAGACGCGGTGAAATATGTACGAATA
>JAZRZO010000011.1:0-57386 GCA_045601405.1 Lachnospiraceae bacterium
TGCGTCTGTTGCCGCCTTCTCTGGTGTCGCGCCGTCATATGTAGGTACGGTTCCTGCTTCAACATTTTCATCTGTCTCAAGGACTGTCCCGTCGTAGTTCTTCCATATTACTGTGTAGGTTTCCGGCTCCGGTGTCGGACCTGCTGCCTTTATCGGGAAGAAAGAGATTTCCGTAGAAACCCACGCACCATCATATCCGCCATCGGCGGCTACAAAAGTATTTCCGTTGTAATGAAGGAAGTAGGTTTGATTACCCCTTAACTTCTTCCCTAATCTCGTCCAATCAGTTGAGTCAGTATACCCACTTGATTTTGAAGTGACCAGCGATAATTGGTTGAAACTGCTATACAAATAATTCCCCCCGTTGGAAAGCGATATAGTGCTCCCACTCACTTCCGCTGTCCATGTGCAGCCCGCAGCATCTGCGTCGGAGATTGACGCTGTGGCTCCGCTTACGGTAACCGGAACCGCTGCCACTGCCCCTCCATTGTTTTTCAGCGCGTAATAACTGCCGCCGCTCTGTGCAACGACAAGATACTGCCCGCCAGTCACCGGATCCGTATCCGTTGGATCGTAATCCTGCGCGAATGTCTGAAGGCTGATACCGATGAACAGACCAAGCACCATTGCCAGTGACAAAAACAGTGCTACTGCTTTTACGGATATAGCCTTGCCTTTTCGACTTAAACCACTCATAAAATTGCCTCCTATTCTCCTTTCATATATAAAATATCCAAGATATAAAATATCCAAGATATCTTAAAAGCAAAAAAATGCCCAAACAGATCACTACATAAGCTGTACTAATACTGGTGCGGCAAGTTTCGTAGATTATTTACATTTGTTCGTCAGTATATCACTCGATATAACGCATTACAATATGTTTTTTTTACATTTTATTTTTTCATAAACCGGAGCATCTACCGCACTTATATGCTATAATCGTTTCTGTTTCCGGGTTATTATCATTTTTACGGGGATCCGCACCATATTATGAAAAAAACATCTATAATCAAAAGAAATATCCTTTATCTGGTTGTTCTCGCACTGGTTATCTTTTTTGGTGTAACAACAATCTCCGGAATAATGTTCTACAACGTGATCGTTGAGACCAACAGTGATCTTACGCACTCTTTCCTTTCTATTGCCACACAGCAGGTAAGCGGTGACACCATAGAGGCGATGATCACAAATAGCGATCGCGTCTCAAGGGCTTATGCCGATCTTTATGCTGCTCCGACAGAGGGAGGGGAGTCCGCAAGTATAGCACCGGACGAGACAGACCATGAACTCATCCGTAAGTGGGAGGATATTGACCTGTTTCTTTTACATACCATAAGCTTTAATCCGGATCTGAAGACCTTTCAGATCTTCTATCCGGACGGCGATGATGCTGTATGTATCTGGCTTGAACAAAAAGACAGCAAAAATAAATTCTCCCCAATGACGCGCCGCAAGCTGCTGCCGGAGGAAAAGGAAGCCATTTCCGATCTGAATGCGGCTGATGAGAACTATGAGGCAGATCTGACAGTTGACCGTGTTGACGGACAGGTGGTCGGAACCTCGATCCTGCCGATCCGGAACAATAATAAGAAGGTTGTGGCATACGCACAGCTGGATATCTCCCTGACAAGTATCCGCACTTCGATACTGATCCTTTCTGTCTCTATAGGGATCCTTATCCTGCTCATACTTGCTGCAGCTATGGTAATCTATCACCTACTGCTTGAAAAACGGATCCTCCGGCCCATTCTTAAGCTGGAGCAGGCGGCAGATGGGATTGTTGAAAAGCTTAAGAGCGGCGATAAGACAGAAGCTTTAGATATACACACTTGTGACGAGATCGGGTCTCTTGCGCGCTCCTTTGAGAACATGGAGGATAACCTTCGGGGTTATATAGATGAAAATGCTGCCATAACAGCAGAAAGAGAGCAGGTTAACGCTGCATTGAACCTTGCCGCCGTTATTCAGAACGATATGCTTCCGGCGAAATTCCCGCCTTTCCCTGACCGGAGCGAATTTGAGATCTATGCGTCTATGACTCCCGCAAAAGAGGTGGGCGGTGACTTTTATGACTTTTTCATGATAGATGACGATACGCTGGCACTCGTTATCGCAGATGTTTCCGGAAAAGGAATTCCCGCGGCACTTTTCATGATGCGTTCAATGCTGATGATAGAATATCTGACATCAGGAACACGCAGTCCTTCCGCCATACTCGGCAGCGTAAACAATCGAATCTGTGATAATAATGACAGCGGTATGTTTGTAACCATTTGGCTGGGTATACTGGATATCAATACCGGAATACTCAGAGCCGCAAGTGCAGGGCATGAATATCCTATCATAAAAATGCCCGGGGGCAGCTTTGAGATATACAAGGATCCACACAGTTTCATTGTCGGCGGTACAAAGAATATAAAATACAAGGAATATGAACTGAATCTGCCTCCCGGCACAACTCTATTTCTTTATACAGATGGTGTTCCGGAGGCAAACAACAGTGATAACAGGATGTTCGGCCTTCAGGCCACTGTTGACGCACTGAACAGGACCGACTGCGAAACCCCTGACAAGCTGATCGAGGCTGTTAACCAGAGTGTAAATGATTTTGTGCAGGATGCTGAGCAATTTGACGACCTTACCATGCTCTGTTTCCGTTATAACGGATGCTCTTCCGGGATCAGAACCTCTGTGGTATTCGATAAAGAGATCACCGTAGACGCCAGTAAGGACAATGTCACCTCTGTCAAGGCATTCATCGGCGACGCTCTATCCTCTTCCGGATGTCCCGGGACAGTAATAAATAAGCTCGAGCTTGCTGTTGAAGAACTATTCATCAATATTGCTGATTATTCATATGAGACATCAGTTAATGATAACGCCGGAAACAGTAAGTGTGACCGTCCCGTCTATATCAGGCTACGGATAACAAAAGATCCATCCGAGGCTGTCATTACTTTGTCAGACAGGGGGATTCCTTTTGACCCTCTCGCCAAAAAGGATCCTGATGTTACTCTTGATATAAATAAAAGAAGATCGAAAGGCCTTGGCATCTTCCTTTCCAAGCAGATGTCGGACGCAATAAAATACGAATATAAAGACGGTCAGAATATTATCATGATATCAAAGAAATTTGATCATACCGGCTGAGCAGGCATCACAGGCGCCCCTCAGGTTTAATGTTTCTCTCTGTATTCCTGCATATTTATAACACGGTCGCATACACGGTTCACCACGTTTTTGTCATGTGAGATAAAGAGCATTGAAAGTTTCAGTTCCTTCTGCAGATTTAAGAGCAATTCTATGATCTGCTCTTGTATAGAAACGTCCAACGCCGACACCGGCTCGTCCGCTATTACGAATTCCGGCCGTGATATCAATGCCAACGCTATGTTCACCCTTTGTTTCTCTCCACCGGAAAGCTGCCTGGGGTAGCACTCCATATATCTTTCCGGAGAAAGCTCCACCCTTTCCAGCATCTCTCTGACGCGCTGTTTGCGCTCTGCGGATGAGAGGATATATGGTTTTATATCCATATCAGGATTTTTCTTTTGCCGCGCTCTCCAGTATTTCGCCTGGTTTCTCAGCGGCTCTTCAAGTATCCACCCCACCTTACGGGCGGGATTCAGCGAGCCTGCGCTGTCCTGGAATATCATCTGGGGTCTTTGCGTGTAATGAGTTATCCTTCCGGTATGATCCTTGTGAAGCCCCAGGATCGCTCTTGATATGCTGCTCTTTCCCGAACCGCTTTTCCCGACGAGTCCAAGGATCTCTCCCTTTTTCACCTCAAAACTCATGCCTTCGCAGATCACTTTTTTTGCCGGCTTTTCACCGATCCTCTTTGACCTCTTCAGATAGAACACACTGAGGTCTTCCACTTCAAGTACGTTTCCCCCTTCTATCGTTCTTTCCGCCTTGGTCTCCTCGGTTATCGTCGCAATAAGGCTCCGGGTGTATTCGTGCTTCGGATCGCTGAATATCTGCTCAACGCTGCCCTGCTCTACTATATCACCCTTATACATTACCAGCGTCTTGTCACATACTCTTCTTATTACCCTGAGATCATGCGAAACAAGGATGATGCTTGTTCCCCGTGTTTCATTTATATGCTTAAGCAGGTCAAGTATTTGTATCTGAACATCTGCGTCCAAAGCTGTCGTCGGCTCGTCTGCTATCAGAAGCTCCGGCTCGTTCATAAGAGCCATCGCTATCATCACTCTCTGCTGCTGTCCGCCCGAAAGCTCATGAGGATATCTTTTATATATATCTGCCGGATCGGGAAGGTCCACCGCCTTAAACATTTCCAGAACCTTTTCCCGGCGTTCCGTTTTGCTGTATGGCTGCCTCGGAGTGCGGCTGTTGTCAGGGATGTCTTTGTCGTTTACATGGAGCGTCAGCATCTCCTCAACCTGTTTTCCTACTCTCATAAGGGGGTTTAGCGATGTCATCGACTCCTGGAATACAACAGATATCTCATCTCCCTTTAATTTCCGCAGTTCATCAAATGTCATCGGCACAAGATCTCTCCCCCGGAAGAGAGCCTCCCCCGAGTATTTCGCATAGGAGGGAAGCAGGGCCATCAGCGCCAGACCGAGCGTGCTCTTTCCGGAGCCCGACTCACCCACTATGCCCAGGATCTCTCCTTTTTCTATGCCGAAGGATACTCCCTTTACGGCATATGAGATCCGCTTGCCGCTATGATATTCAACCTTCAGATCCTTTACTTCCAGTAACATTTAATCCACCTTTGAAACGCCTTCGCTTATAAGCGAAACGCCAAGCACAAGTATTATTATCGCCACACCGGGGAAGATGGCATACCACGGAGCCTGCAGCAGATAGCTCCCCGCCTCGTTTATCATCCTTCCGAGAGAGGCGCCCGGCGGCTGCACACCGAGACCTAAGTAGCTAAGGCCGGCTTCCGCTATCACCGCATTGTTAAAACCCACTGCCGCGCTGCCCAATATGCTGATGTAGGCATTCGGCAATATCTGCGCAAAGATCACACGCGCTCCTCCGTCGCCAACCAATATGGCGCTCTGTACAAACTGCATCCCCTTTAAACGCAGCATCTCACTCCTTGCTATCCGGGCAAAGCTCGGTATGAACAAAATGCCCAGAGCCAGGATTATGTTTATCAGGCCGGAGCCTAAGAAGCTTACAAATATCAGCGCGAGCAATATGCTGGGGAATGCGTTTACAACATCATTTATCCTCATTATCATCTCGTCGAATATCCCGCCCGCATAGCCGGATACAAAGCCTATTACCGTTCCCGCGACCATGCCGAATACGACCGTTGAAAGAGCCACCACAAAGGTGGTTCCAACCCCCTGCATAACGCGGCTGAAGATATCTCTGCCGTAGTTATCGCAGCCGAATATATGCGAAGCGGACGGCGGCGCGAACTTAAGGCCTATATTCATTTCCGTTGTGGAATACGGCGTCCAGAAAAAGCCCACCAGCGCTATCAGAAGTATCACCCCGGTGATCACGCAGCCTATGATAAAGCTTTTGTTATGCCTTAAGCTCATAGCTTCACCCTCGGATCCACCGCCTGGTAGATCATATCCACAACAAAGTTAATAAAGATGATAAAAAACGCGATAAACAGAACAACCGCCTCCACCACCGGATAATCCCTGTTAGTTATGGCTGTTATCAAAAGCATGCCTATCCCCGGAACCGAGAATACTTTTTCAACTACTATGCTCCCTGCAACTATCTCGGCTACTATAACGCCCATAAATGTTATGACCGGTACGAGCGAGTTTTTAAGCACATGTCCGTAGAGCACGCGATCCCTTGTGCATCCCTTTGCATACGCTGTGCGGACATAGTCTTTGTGAAGTTCGCTTCTTATGGACGAGGCCAAAAATTTCACCGTCATAGCTATCTTCGGAAGCGCTATAGCTATCGCCGGGAATATAAGATAGGTGACGGCCGCCCCTAAGTTCTGCGCCGGAGACTGATATTGTCCTATGGCAAACCAATGCAGAACAATGGAGAAGAGATAAGTTATCAGCACTCCCAGAAAGAAGGAGGGGATGCCCATTGTAACCTGTGTGATGGTGGTCATTGCCACCTTGCCGAAAGCAGTTCTGCGTTTTGCCGAAAATATCCCTGCCGGGATGGATATGACGATGACCATTATAAATGATATCAGGCTGAGGAGCGCGGAGTTTCCGAGCCTTGAGGCAATAAGGGAATTAACGGATACTCCCGTGTACTGCAGGGACTGTCCAAAATTCCCTTTCAGCGCATTCCCCAGCCACCAGAAATACCGCACAAGCACCGGTTTATCCAGTCCCATCTGCTCTCTGAGCGCGGCTATCCTCTCCGGTGTGGCTCCTGTTCCCAGCTTGGCTATAGTCGCGTCAGCCGGGAGCACGGAAAAAGCCAGAAAGATGATAATGGAAATGAGCAGCAGTGCTATTATTAATGTAATTATCTTCTTGATGATATATTTCATACATCAGCTATTCAGAGCCGGACGTTCGTACATCCGGCTCTGAGTGATCTTTACTTATATCTTACTGTTGACAGATCCTGCACCGCTATCGGGTAGAACATATATCCGTCAAGGTTCGAATTAACTGCCACGAGCATCGCCAGATTCTCGATGTATGCCGAAGCCGCATCATCTGCGAGTATCTGCTGAAGCTTTTTGTAAAGCTCAACTTTGGCAGCTTCATCTGTTTCCGCGATCGCCTGCTGATACAGCGCGTCAAATTCCGGATTGCTGTAGTTAGTAAAATTGTTTGACGCTGTCGTCAGATTCTTGTTAAGCCATGTGGACGGGGCAAGAAATCTGTTATCAACGGCTATAACGGTTGCCTGATAATTTCTTCCCTTGTAAACGTCATCAAGCCAAGTTGTCCACTCCACAAGCTCTATCTTCGCGGTTATCCCCGCTTCCGCAAGGCTTTCCTTAACTATCTGCGCCGTATCTATGTGCGGCTGATAGTTGTTTGGAACCCTGATGGTGAAGGTAAGGTTCTGCTGTCCTGCCTCCGCAAGAAGCTCCTTCGCTTTTTCAATGTCCCTGTCGTAAACATGCTCCGTGTCTTCGTTGTAGTATTTTTCCATAGTCGGTATCATGTTTGTGCCGATCAAGTGGGATTTGCCGTTGAACACCATTTCGTTCACAAGGTCTCTGTCTATGGCGTAGCATATGGCCTTACGTACTTTTATGTCATCGAACGGAGCCTTTCCGTTGTTAAGAAATACGGCATGAACCATATTCTCGCTTCCTTCAAGCACATCAAAGCCCCCGCCGAGCGTGGCCGCCTGATCCGTCGTAAGGTGGTGGTAGATATCAAGGCTTCCCGCCTTTAGCATCGATACCGCCATGTCGGCATCTGCAACCAGCTTAAACGTGACCTCGTCCAGATACGGCAGGCCTTCCTTCCGGTAGTTTTCATTTTTCTCAACCACCAGACTGTCTCCCGGTTTATAGGACACAAGCTTGAACGGGCCTGTTCCTATCGGGGTTTTGTCAACATTCGCGTCATTCGCCTGAGGCATGATCGCACATGTAAGCTCGAACACAAAGTCTGTATTCGGCTCATTCAGGAGCACCTCTATGGTTCCGTCTTCAGATGTCACAATGTCTTTTAAATTAGAAAATGCGGACTCCCCACTCTGGATGCCCGCATAGCGCCAAATTGAATATTTAACATCATCAACTGTTACAGTGCTTCCGTCACTGAATCTGATCCCGTCCCTCAGCTTAAAAACTATCCTGGTCGGTTCAATGATCGGATCCTCGCCTGCAACTGCCGGTTCTAATTCTCCTTCCGGAGTGGCCTTAACAAGGCCTTCGAACAGGTTAAACAAAACCTCTCTGGTTCCTGCGCCTTCTGCACTGTGCGGGTCAAGACTGTCGAGCTCTTGTGACATGCCTACAATAACGGAATTTGAGGCTTCCCTGCCTGTGTTTACGCCTCCTTGCTGCGATCCTGAGCCGTTCGGTTCTTTGCCGCCCTGACCGCATGCTGCGAGTGCGCCTACTGTGACAAGTGCGATCAAGATGGAAATTAAAACTTTTGTCTTTTTCATATCGATCCCTCTTTCTGCTTTGCAGCATATAATATTGAATTGTCAACCATGTAAACAGAAGATCTCCCCGTGTTTACACGGGGAGATTATATATTATGCACGGATATTTTACAATTAAAAATATCATATACTTTAGAATCTCGGATTATCCGCCACCCGTTTTACCATATCCTCCATTGCCGCTGATATCTTTATCCCCTGAGGACAGACAGCTTCACAGCTGCCGCAGCTTATGCAGTCCGCCGAACCATGTCCTTCGGGCAGCGACCTGAAGTAATTCGGAAGCCTGAAGCCGTATCCGGTAAATACATCTTCATTATACGCGTCGATCAGCTCAGGTATGAGCAGTTCCACAGGACATCCGCTTGTACAATACCGGCATGCCGTACACGGAAGCGATCCCCTTGCTACCATTTCCTTTGCGTTCTGGAAATCCCAGTCAATCCAGTTAAGCTGTATCTGGCAGAATTCTATGATGTCTTTATACCTGTCCAGGAAGCTCCTCATTACATCCATGTTGCCGTGGCAGGAAAACCCAAGATGCTTTATCCGCCCTTTTTGCTTTTGTTCCGCAAGGAAGGCCGCTGTGCCGTACTTTTCTTCATCAAGATAGTGGGCGATATTAGTCTCGTTTACATTATGAAAGAGATAAAGATCAAAGTGATCAACCTGCAGCCTTTCAAGCTGCTTTTCAAATATCTCCTCTGTCTATCCTAGTCTCATCGCCCTCCAGCACCGGAAGTCTCATGTTTCCGAGGCCGATGGCCGAAAGCTTTTTTTCTTGAAATTCTTTGTATATCAAATCTGTCCTCCGTTTTAAGCCTTATTATCTCTTCGACCTGAAAGACATATTCTGAACCAGCGACGCGAGCTTTTCTATATATTCGGGAGTTGTTCCGCAGCAGCCCCCAACCATGCTCGCACCAGCCTCTATCAGCCTGGCCATATAAACCGCGAATTCATCCGCGAGCATATTATAGTGCACTGTTCCGTTAGGTCCTGGCAGCGGAACCCCCGCGTTTGGCTTTGCGATTACCGGAAGGGAAACAGCGTCAGCCATCTTTTCGATCACAGAGACCATTTTATCAGGCCCTACGCCACAGTTTGCCCCCACAGCGTCCGCTCCGGCAGCCTTCAGCGTCTTTGCGGCATTTTCCGGCGTGTCTCCATACAGAGTCATTGCATTTGCCTCAAACGAAAGTGTTGCCATAACGGGGAGATCACATACTTCTCTTGCCGCTATTACCGCCGCCTCCGCCTCTTTAAGATTTATCATGGTCTCGACAACTATCACCTCGCTGCCTGCCGCGACAAGCAGGTTTACCTGCTCCTTAAAAACATCAACAGCCTCGCGAAAATCATCTTCGTCCGTAAGATCCAGGTCAGACGCTGTCATTGACACATCTCCCGCTACTATATGTCTGCCGGGAGTTGCTACCTGCCTTGCCAGCTGAACAGGAAGTGTGTTGAACCGCTCTATCTCATCTTCGAGCCCCATGGACCCGAGCCTTCGTCTGTTGGCTCCGAAGGTGGACGCGTATATCACGGAAGCGCCCGCCTCGATATATTCCCCCTGCAGCTTACGGAGCACATCGGGATGGTCGCACACCCATTTTTCCGTATATATTCCTGCCGGCATTCCATGAGAATACAGATATGTTCCGGTAGCTCCGTCAAGCAGGATTATCCTGTCTTCAGTTATCGATTTAAAAATTTCCCTTGTCATGATCACCACCCTTTGAGCATTATAAGACTCCGTATGTTTTTTAGCAATAAAGGCCGGGATTTTTATACAATATACACGCTATTATTTATTGTTCTGTATAAATCTCTTTGACTACAACATTCTCCCATGTACGGGATGCGAATCCTGCACAATGATGATGGGTGATGTCGCAATGGGAAAAAGGAAGGATTATCCGGGATGTGTCCTCAAGGACAAAGATGATATGGACAAGATCATGGATGTCTTCCAGAACTGCAACGGTCTTATCGTGGGATGTCCCACATATGACCTTACGCCAAGCTCACTTTATCTTAAATTCGCCCAGCGGTTTCTCGCGTACGAGCTTGCTTTCAGACTATCTGAATCGATCTGGGGGGGGAGCCTTTCATGTCCTCCTGTTGCATTTCTCTGAATACCATAGATCAAGTTATACTAAATATAAGATTTTCCCGGTTTTGCAATAAAAAAGCACTCCCCGAAACACATCGAAAAGTGCCTTTTTCCCCAGGGCTACTAGGATTCGAACCTAGAAATGACGGAGTCAGAGTCCGTTGCCTTACCATTTGGCGATAGCCCTACAGCAAGGGTGATTATATAGCAACCACACTGTCGTTGTCAAACAAATAAGGGAATTTACCAATTGTTAGCTAAGCAAGGGAAGGCTATGAATCCCGCCGAAGCAGCATATATATCGACGGACGACTAACCCGGCACCTGCCAGCCGGAGGTATATATGCTTCGAGGCGGGATAGTAGAAAGACCATCCCGGAGGGGAAAGGCTATGAATCCCCATCGCACGGGTATATCAGTCGTAGGATACCTTCAGCATATAGAATTCCATCAGAGCGGTGAGAACCATGGCTATTATGAATGCCGCGATAAAGGGCCAGCCCAGAACCATATTTATGGCAAAGCAGATCAGAGAATATATTGCATATCTGAATATAGAAAATATCAGCCTGCGCGAGCCGGGCGTGTAGCTGATGCTGCGGAAGATCGTATATCTCTCCGCCACAAAACACAAAAGCGCGTAGATCCCCCAGCAAACAGTGATCGTCACCCAGAAATGCTCATATCCGAGAAGAATCGTGTGCGCCGTAATAATGACAATGTTCAGCGCGATCGCGATAACCGCGAACATCTGCGTTCTGAAGAACTGCCTGTATATCCTGAGCGTATCCATCACCGGCTGAAAATGAGACTTTTCATTATTGTCAAAATAGATAGTCTCGATAGGAACGCGGTCTGCCTTTATCCCCTGCTTTTCTGCAACCAGAAGGACATTCAGCTCCCAGTCATATTTTTCGCCCTTCACATCAAGCATCCACTCCCTGTGCTTCATGCCAAAGCCCCTCAGACCCGACTGGTTATCCGGAAGATAACGGTTGTTCGCAAGCGCGAAGAAAAATCTTGAAAGGGCGTTGCCCACTCTGGACTTCATCGGAGATTTACGCGAAAGACTCCTTACGCTTATAACAAAGTCCTCGCCCTGCTCCAGCTCCTTTCTTATCCTGCATATATCCTCCGTGCTGTGCTGACCATCTGCATCAGCCGTAATAAAGCATTCGGCATCCGGATATATCCCGGGAAGCTGTCCTAACGCCTCCTTAAGCGCCGCGCCCTTACCCTGATTTTCCGGGCTGTGTATCACCACGGCGTCAAGGCCGTCAAAGAAAACCCGGCACTCACTTCTGCTTCCGTCGTCAACCACAAGCAGATCAAAGCCCTTTGTCTTAAGCTCGTCCGTAAGTATCTTCAATTTCTCATCCGGATCATAAGCCGGTATGATAACTACCGTTTTCATAGATCAAGCGCCTGCAGAATACAGGAGCATATAGTTTTTTCAGTCGCGGCGCCGTGCGCCTTGATCACAGGCTTGCGCGTCCCCGCAAACACAGCTCCCGCCAGGGAATTATAATCAAAAAAACCTTTGATCCGCTCTTCCGCTTTGCTGCCCTCCTCCTTCGCGAGGCCGGCAGCCAAAAGACCTGCAGCTTCAAAACCCTTTATCATTACATTTCCCGTAAAGCCGTCGCATACCGCAATATCAACATCACCGGACAGTATGCCTCCTCCTTCGATATTGCCCGCAAATAAATAACCGTGCTCATCCGCGCCGTTTTCCATCAGATCATATGCCTGCCTCAGCGCCGTCGTTCCCTTTGTGCTTTCTTTTCCTACATTTATAAGCCCTGCCACAGGCCTTTGAGTGCCATATGCGCTGCGGTAAAACGCAGCTCCAAGACGCGCGTAGTCAGCCAGGTCCTCGGGCTTCGGCTCAAGATTGGAGCCGCAGTCCAGTAAAGCAACAAGTCCGCCCCCTTTCCTTGGCAGAAGACTCATCAGCGCCGGCTGCAGCAGGCCCTTTTCAAGACCCAGATGAAAACAGCTGCCCACAAGCGCACACCCTGTGCTCCCTGCTGTTACCATGGCCTTTATATCCTTATCATCCCTGAGAGCTTCAAGCGCAAGCACCATGGAGGAATCATTTTTATTTCTTACCATGCATCTGGGATCATCATTATTTGTAACAAAGCTATTGGTGTCTATTACAGATATCCTTTCCCTGATCCGGGAGGCGTCCGCACCAAGAGCTGCTGCCTCTTCGGCAGCGACAATATCAGCGATCAGGCTGCTGCCCGCAAGAACGACCTCAAAACCGTCTCTTTGGTATATTGCCCTTACTGCTCCCCTTACAACTATTTCAGGACCGTTGTCCCCGCCAAACATATCGACTGCGATCTTTAACATAAAACCTTCTATTCCACGGCAAAGATAAGCTCATACACCTTATGTCCGCCCTCGATAAAACCGTATTCCAGGTGAGGAAATTCCTCAGCTATCATCTTCTCAACAGCCGCAAGCTCCGCCGGGGCTATGTCTTTTCCGTAAAAGCCTGCTATCACCGCCTTGTTTTCTATATCTTTTGTTTTTTTCAAAAGACCTCTTGCGGCTTCAACGATATCCTCAGAGTCTGAGAGCACCTTCTTCTTGCTGAGTCCGATGTAGTGACCTTCGGTCACATTAATGTCATCGTACTCCGCATCGCGGCTTGCCTTTGCCACAAGCGCCGTCTCCGTTTCTATTATCGCCTGCTCCATGATACTTAAAACACTGTCAATATCAAGATTCGGATTCATCATGGAGAGAGCCGCATAGCCTTCCGCTATCGTCTTTGCCCCCGCCACTCTCACATCAGCCCCGTCATAGATATCCGCGGCCTGCTCTGCTGCCATCACCACATTTGAGTTGCACGGAAGAACTATAATGTGCTCCGCCTCTATCTTTTTAAAGGCATTTATAAAATCCTCAGAAGACGGGTTGCTGCCGGAGCCTCCGTCAATGATGATATCCGCCCCTATTTCACTAAAATATCTTTTAAGACCGTCTCCCGAAAGCGCAGCCACTATTGCCGTTTCCTTCTTTATCCGCTCTTCCGGCTCTGAGTTTTTTCCGGTAAGAGTCTCATTATGCTGCAGAGACATATTTTCTATTTTTACGGTAAGAAATTCGCCAAACCGTCTGGCGTATTCCAGCACCTTTTCCGGCGTAAAAGTATGCACATGAACCTTTACTATATCGTCATCATGTACCGCAACTATGGAATCACCCACACTTTCCAGAAAAGCGATCAGTTCTTCCCTGTTGAATCCGCTTCTTTCCTCCTTTGAATTCAGGAGACGCATGATGAACTCCGTACAGTAGCCATATTCAAGCACACTATCCGCGGTAAATAATGAAAAATCCATACTCTTCCCGGCAGACCCTTCATTTACAGATAACGCCTCCACCGGCTCTCCTTTCAGAGAGAACAGCATTCCTCTGATAATGTGTAAAAATCCGGCAGCGCCGGAATCAACCACCTTGGCCTCCCTGAGCACCGGCAAAAACTCCGGTGTGTGCTCAACAGACCGTTCAAGCTCATCGGCAAGCGATGAAAAAATCCCAACAAGACCTGCGTCTTTGTTTTCTTCCAAAAGCCCGGCCAGGTGTATGCTTCCGTCCTTCATCGCGGTAAGGATCGTCCCCTCTACGGGATTAACAACGGAATCATATGCCTTTTCCGTTCCGGCTCTGAAGGCATCCGAAAGCTCCTTGAGCCCTATGGTGTCCCTCCCTTCCATTCCAAGCGAAAGGCCCTTGATGAACTGCGATAATATGACTCCGGAATTCCCGCGAGCACTTAACAGCGTTCCTTGGGAAAAGGTCTTCATGAACTCACCTGCGCTGCTGAAGTTCCCGCCCTCCGCGGCGGCAACTCCTCCTTCAAGTGTCATTGTCATATTTGTGCCTGTATCTCCATCCGGAACCGGAAAAACATTTAATTCGTCTACTTTTTCTTTGTTAAGTCTCAGATTGGCAAGGGCGCTCTTAAAAAGCTCCTTCAGGTCTTCTCCGTCAAGTCGCGTATCATTCATGCTATCTATGCCTCTCCTATTGTTGTCTCTTCTTTTCCGACACAGAATGCGATCACTGTCCCCGGGCCTACCGAGGCACCCACGATCGGTCTTATGTGATCCGTATAGATATCCCTGCAGCCTGTTTTTTCTTTTATAGCTGCCGAAAGCTTTTCCACGTCAGCATCCGCATCGGCGTGCGAGATATATACCGTCTGGTCTTTCGCGTCTTCTATCACACTATTAATGTGCTCCGCGATCCCGTTGATGGCATTCGCCATCCCTTTGGTCTTTTTAACGGCAAAGTTCTGCCCTCTGGCATCGGAGATGATGATCGGCTTTATGCCTATCAGGTTTCCGAAGAAAGCGCTGGACGCAGTAACCCGCCCTGCTCTCCTCAGGTAATCCAGTTTTCCGACAGTCCCGCACTGATTCACTCTGTTCCTGTTTTTTTCGATATAGCCTGCAGCCTCGTCAATGCCTTTGCCTTCCGCTCTCATGCGCGATGCCCGCATAAGCTGTATGCCCTGTCCGAACGAGCTGTTCAGTGAGTCGATACATATGACTCCGGCTCTTTTATATTCCTTATCAAGTTCCTTAGCCACGACTCTTGCGGTATTTACAGAGCCTGAAAGCGCCGAAGAACAGCTGATGTAAAGCACGTCCATGTCCATGTCCAGATATTGTCTGAACTTCTTCTCATAAACATGACCGGGAACCTGAGTGGTCTTCACATCTTTTCCGGCTCTCATTTCATCATAAAACTCCTTCGCGGAAATATTTTCCCAATCGAGCAGAGCCTCGTATTCATTTCCGTTCAGGACAAAGTTCATCGGAACATAATCTATTTCATATTCAGTCCTGAGTTCTTTATTGAGATCACAGGTTGAGTCTCCTATGATGGCGAACCTCCTCATTTTGTTATCTCCTCTATAAGCTTCTTCTCCTCGGTGAGACCTTCTGATATTTCCTTTCCGTAGTAGAACACCACAGCTATACCCGGACCTATGTTGGCCCCGCAGCTCATGTCCACCCTTGTCATTATTATCTCCCGTGGCTTTATTTCCTCCGCCACTCTCTTTTTGAGTTCTTCGGCGGCCTCTGCCCTGAGGGAATGCGCCACGACCACAGTCTGTTTATCCGCTTCCTCCACCGTTCTCTTAATGTATTCAACCGCGGTCTTTATCGCTTTTGGCTTCCCCTTCACCTTTCCTATCACATCGGTAAGACCGTTGCTGTTAAAATCTCCCAGTGAGTTTACGCCCACGAGGGTTCCGAAGAATGCATGGAAGTTATTTATCCTTCCCGTCCTGCAAAGGAAGAAGAGGTCGTCCAGGGTTCCCATCTGGTGAAAGCGGTTTTTATTGTCTTCCAGCCATCTGTACACCTCATCTATCGTCCGCCCTTCTTTTTTAAGCTCATCCGCCTTTATCAGCATGGCTGCGATGCAGCCGGAATACCTGAGCGTATCCAGATTATATATCTTTCTTTCAGGGTACTTCCTGCGGAGTATATCTGATGCCTTTACGGCCACGGAATAATTCGCGCTCAGTCCGCTGGAAAGAGACACTGTCAGTATATCCTTGCCTTCCTTCAAAAAGCCTTCATAAAGCTCTACTGACTGCTCCACTCCCGCAGTCGCGCTTTTATAGATAGCTTTGTCATGTACCATGGAGCCGTAGTAGTCGTCAGCAGAGATCTCCTCCCAGTCCAGGGTGGAGATATGCTCGCTCCCGTCAGGGAAGCTTATCCTGGTCTTAACATAAGCGGGAATATCGTATCTTTTTCTTAAGTCCTCTGTCATAGAACACGCTGAATCCGGTATTATTACGCAACTCATTATCACGCCTCCTTATTCTTTCCTTGTTCTTGCAGACTATGGAATTCTATCATTTTTAATTTTAGATAGCAACTTAACGCCCCTTAAGGTATACTTTCAATATGTCTGCTTTAGCACTGATATTTATTATCATCGCAGCGGTCATTGCCGCGGGGATCATATTCTCATACTTTTTTATGCGCTATGTTGCCTGGCGTGTATATATGGGCACGCTTGTCCGCACATCACCCGAAGTATGGGGCAGAGCCTGCTCGGAACCGGAAAACGAAGAACAGCTTGCCATGTGGGAGAGAGGACTTGCCTGGGCTGCGTCCAGAGGCGTTGATACCGAAGCCACCGCAAATGGCGAACTGAAAAAAAAAGCAGAGTATGAGGATATAGAAATAGAAAACGAAGGCTTCCGACTCTTCGGACAATATATCAGCCGGGGGCGCGACCGCGCTGTCATCATAATCCCGGGGAGGTGTGAATCCCTGATGTATTCATACTATTTTGCCCCTCCTTACGATGCTGCCGGGTACAATATTCTGGTGGTGGACATCCGGTGCCACGGGCTGTCCGACGGGAAATATGAACATGTCGGCATAGGCGAGGACAGTGACATACTTAAATGGGCCGGCATACTTAAGGAAAAATACGGAAATAAGAGCGTTCTGCTCCACGGCATATGCATGGGGGCTAACACCGCGGTGCTCGCGGGAGCTTCAGGCAGCGGACTCATTGACGGGCTTGTTCTTGAGGGTCCCTACACCTCTTTCCGCGAAAACTACCGTCAGCACCTTGTAGTCGGGAAGCACCCGGTATGGCCGCTGCTGGGCATGGTCATGAATCTCATCAGAAAGCATACCGGGATTGATGTCGATAAGGCAAACCCGATTGATTTCATTGATAAGATAAATATCCCGACACTGATACTGGCCGGAAAAAACGACCTTTATTCAGTTCCGGGCGAAACAGACAGGTTATTTGAAAAATGCGCCGGCGAGCCGAAGGAGCTTATCTGGTTCGGGAAGGGTTCTCATTCCCACCTTAGGATCGCTGATGAGGAATTTTATGATGATGCGCTTACCAGATGGCTTAGAAAGAGGTAAGATAAGATGAAATTTATAAATGAATTTTTCGAAGGCGATATTATAACCGGGGTTTATCTGTGCAGGCAGAAAAATACCGCAACAACAAAAAACGGTAAGGATTATGACAATCTCATCCTTGCCGATAAGACAGGCACGATAAATGCCAAGATCTGGGAACCCGGCTCAATGGGGATCGGAGACTTTTCCGCCAATGACTACATAGAGATACACGGCAGAGTCTCTGTTTTCAACGGAGCTCTTCAGCTTTCAATAGACAGAGCCTTCAAGGCTAACGAAGGCAGCTACAGACCTTCAGACTATCTTCCGGTAAGCCCAAGAGACCCGGACAAGATGCTTGAAGAGCTGGATAAATTTATCAATTCCGTTAATTCGCCCTATTTCCGCCTTCTCCTTGACAGTATATTCGTTGATGATGTGCAGTTCCGCGAGGCATTCGCAAAGCACTCCGCGGCCAAGAGCGTGCATCATGGTTTTGTGAGCGGTCTTATCCATCACACTCTTTCCGTAGCATCGATCTGTCATTTTTACGCAAAGCAGTATCCCATCATCAACAGGGATCTTCTTATCACGGCCGCACTCTGTCATGATATCGGAAAGGTCCGGGAACTTTCCGCCTTCCCCTCAAATGATTATACAAATGAGGGTCAGCTTATTGGCCATATCGTGATAGGGGCACAGATGATCAGTGAAAAGATCAGAGAGATAAACGGTTTCCCCAAGCTTAAGGCAGAGGAGCTTATACACTGCATCCTTGCCCATCATGGGGAATACGAATACGGTTCTCCCAAAAAGCCCGCCATAATCGAAGCAGTAGCTCTGAATTTTGCAGATAACGCGGACGCTAAGATCGAGGCCATGACCGAAATACTTGAGGGCAGCGTGAACCGCGACCCGGATATGCGATGGCTTGGATTTAACAGGCTCTTTGACTCCAATATACGTCCGACTGACTGATCATATGAATAAAAGGGTATATAAAACTCTTGAATTTGATAAGATACTTTCTCTTCTTTCGCGCCACGCATCCTGTGAGGCTGCTGTCTCCATGTGCGAAAAACTCGAGCCTCTCACTAATATAGAAGAGATACGCACAGCCCAGATACAGACTACAGATGCTGTAAGAAGACTCAGAAAAAAAGCCGGTCCGCGCTTCAATATGCTTGTGGATATCAGACCATCCCTGAAACGTCTTGAAGTGGGCGGAATCCTGAATACGGTTGACCTGCTTGAAATAGGCGGACTGCTTGACTGTGCCGTATCCGCCGTTAATTTTTTAAAGCCCGAAAACGGGGAGGAGGCTCCGGACAGCCTAAGCTCATACTATGAAGCGATAGACCCGTGCGTCTCCCTAAACAAAGAGATTAAACGGTGCATACTTTCTTACGATGAGATCGCAGATGACGCCAGCTCCGTACTCAGGCAGATCAGACGGAGAATAGCTGACACTAAAGCCTCTATCCAAAGAACCCTCAACAGGATCATTACCTCCGCGGATATGAAGACATATCTGCAGGACAGCGTTGTCACAATGCGCAACGGCAGGTATTGCATTCCCGTCAGACAGGAGCTTCGCGCCGGCGTTCCCGGCATGATACACGACCAGTCAGGCTCCGGCTCCACTGTTTTTATCGAACCTGCCGCGGTTGTTGACCTTAACAACCGCCTCAAGGAGCTTGACCTTGAAGAAAAAGCTGAGATACAGGTCATACTTGCCGGTCTGTCTGAGGCTGCAGGCGGGGTCTCACAAAGCCTGCTCGCAGATCACAGGCTTTTGACCGGACTGGATCTTATCCTGGCAAAGGCCCGGTTTTCCGAGGCTTTAAAAGGAAATGCTCCTGACTTTAATGAAGATGGATATATAGAACTTAAGCAGGCCCGCCACCCGCTTCTGGATATAAACAGCGCTGTTCCCATAAACATCAGTCTCGGAAAAGACTTCAATATGCTCATCATTACAGGACCTAACACCGGCGGAAAAACAGTCTCACTCAAAACCGCAGGGCTGCTGTGCCTAATGGGACAGGCAGGACTTCATATCCCTGCGCTTGACGGCTCATCACTTTGTATCTTTGATGAGATCTATGCCGATATAGGCGATGAACAGAGCATCGAGCAAAGTCTTTCAACCTTTTCATCTCACATGACCAACGTCGTTGATATCCTGGATAAGGCGGACTCTTCCTCTCTTGTACTTCTGGATGAGCTCTGCTCCGGAACCGATCCGACAGAGGGCGCCGCCCTGGCTCAAGCCATACTTACAAGGCTTAATCACTACGGATGTAAGGTCATGGCCACCACACACTACCCGGAACTGAAGGTCTTCGCAATGAGCACAGAGGGCGTGAGCAATGCCTGCTGCGAATTTGATGTCGAAACGCTGAGACCAACCTATAAACTTATCATCGGACTTCCCGGCAAGAGCAATGCCTTTGCCATCTCTGAAAAGTTAGGGCTTGAAAACGATATCATCGAAAAGGCGAAGGAACGTCTGGATGCGGGCAGCATAGCATTCGAAGATATCCTCTCCGACATTGAGGCGGACAGGAAGACGGCCGGGCGCGAACGGGCTGAGGCTGAAAGACTGAGGATAGAAGCCGAAGGACTTCGTTCTTCTCTTGAAAAGGATAAGGAAGCGCTGAACAGAAAAAAAGAGGAGACTCTCCGTAAAGCTAATGAGGAGGCATACGAGGTTCTTTCTCAGGCAAAGGCCTATGCCGACAGGACCATAAAGGACATCCGCAAGGCTGAAAAGGGCCGCGTTGAGCTCAGCGCCCTTGAGCGGACGCGGACAGAGATCGGGAAGAAGGCAAACGCCTCTCTGGCTGAGCTCTCCTTTAAACCAAAGGCTGCCAAAAGCAGCAGGTCATTTTCCGCTGATGATCTGAAGGAAGGCGATAAGGTTCATGTCAATTCTGTCAATCTGGACGGGATCATCACGCAGAGCGCGGACTCAAAGGGGATGGTTGGAGTAATGCTCGGAAATATGAATATGAAGGTAAGGCTCTCCGATCTGGACGAGCCTCATGAACAGTCTTATGAAAAAAACAGCGCGCCTGAAAAAGCAGGCGGCATCGGCAATATCAGATACAACAAGGCTATGGGGATATCTCATGAATTAAAGCTTCTGGGTATGACTGTTGATGATGCTCTTATCGAGCTTTCAAAATATCTGGACGACGCGTCCATGGCGCACCTTGAAAAAGTGCGCATAGTTCACGGAAAGGGGACGGGCGCTCTTCGCAGCGCAGTCCGGCAATATCTCAAGCGTGAAAAGCGTGTTAAAAAATTCTATCAGGCGGAATACGGCGAAGGCGACGCTGGAGTCACCATCGCCGAGCTGAAATGATCGTTATTTGCTAATAAATGATCTTATCCTGGAAAGAGCTTCCTTAAGCTCCTCCATTGAATAAGCGTAGCTGATACGCAGGAAGCCTTCCCCGCACGCGCCGAAGGCTGTTCCGGGAACCACCGCAAGCTCCTGTTCCTCAAGAAGCTTTGTCGCAAATTCCTCACTGGTCATTCCGAATCTGCTGATGCCCGGAAATACATAAAAAGCGCCGTAGGGCTCAAAGCAGGAAAAACCCATATCTCTCAGGCTTTTAACAAGATATTTCCTTCTTTTGTCATATGCCTTGCGCATCTCCTCTATGTCCGCGTCTCCGTTTCGCAACGCCTCCACACCCGCATATTGCGATGTGGTAGGCGCGCACATTATGGCATACTGGTGAATCTTGGTCATCTGGGATATTATCTCCTCCGGACCTGTGGCAAAACCCAGCCTCCAGCCTGTCATGGCGTATGCCTTGGAGAAACCGTTTACCACCACCGTTCTCTCCCACATACCCGGAAGGCTCGCGATGGAAACATGAGGATTTCCGGTGTATGTAAGCTCCGCGTATATTTCATCGGAGATGACAAAGATGTCATTTTCTATGCATATCTTTGCTATCTTTTCCAGGTCTTCCTTTTCCATTACCGCTCCCGTAGGGTTATTCGGGAAAGCAAGTATCAGCACCTTTGTTTTTTCTGTTATCGACGCTGTGAGCTCTTCAGGCGTCAGGCGGAAATCATTCTTTTCCTGCAGCGGTATGGTCACCGGTACTCCTCCTGCCAGTACAGTACATGGCAGATAGCTTACATAGCACGGTTCCGGAATGATCACTTCATCGCCCGGGTCAACCATTGCCCGCAAGGCCATATCTATGGCCTCGCTGCCTCCCACGGTAATGAGGACGCCATTTTTTTTATCATATGTTATTCCGTATTTTCTTTTATAGTATGCTGCCACCTCTGACTTTAACTCAGGCAGTCCTGCATTTGATGTATAAAATGTGCGCCCTTTCTGAAGGGAATATATGCCGGCGTCTCTTATGTGCCCGGGAGTGTCGAAGTCCGGCTCTCCCACACCAAGTGATATCGCTTCCGGCATTTCCGCCACTATATCAAAAAATTTTCTTATGCCTGAAGGATGCAGTTCTCTGGCAACTTTTGAAATTGGATCTCTCAAAACGATATTTTCTTCCTTTCATCTTTTTTTACCGGACCTATCACAGTACCTTTTTCCTTATAACTCTTCATTATAAAATGAGTGGCCGTGCCGCTGACATACTCTATCGTACTCAGCTTGCTCGATACAAAATTCGCGACCTGGCGCATTGTCTTTCCCTCTAAAATAACCAGAAAGTCATATCTTCCTGATATAAGATAACAGGATTTGACCTCGTCATATTTATAGATCCGCTCCGCTATGGCATCAAAACCTGAGTCTCTCTTTGTGTTAACGCTAACCTCTATCAGTGCGTCCACCTTTTCCTCACTGGTGTTTTTCCAGTTTATCATTGTGTAGTAGCCGCAGATCGTCCCATCCTTTTCGAGTTCGCTGATAGTATTGGCGACATCCGCTTCTTTTGCTTTAAGCTGAGCCGCAAGCTCTGAAAGCTCTATCCTTGAGTTATTTTCGATCAGCCTTAACAGTTTTTCTTTCATTATTTCCTGCTCCTCTTTGAATCATACACCTGACCGGCGGTCTCTCTTCCGGTCCGCTATATCCTTCCTTTGCCGCTCCGGCGGTGAAAGATATCTCTTTCCGCTTTTGCCTATTATAACACGCGCAGGGCCTTTGGTGATACGCCCTATCTTTATCGGACCTTTTCCGCCGCTCAATGCGGGCTCTTCCCCGGACGCAATGACAAAGCATCCCTTTGAGCTTACTTCATACGGATTTTCCCCAAACAGTTCCATTATCTCTATTACATGCTGGTCTATTGAAATATCATCCGCACACACTTCGCAGCCAACGACTGTTCGCAGCTCTCCGGACAGCTTCCCGCACAATTCCCAGATTGCCGCGTATATCCCGCCTTCTTTTACGGCTGTCGCTGTTATCTCTTTGCCATGAAAATATTTTTCACTAATATAAGTTGTGTCCGCGTTTTTTTCAACTGCCAGCTCCCACGCGTCCACGAATTCTTTAATGAAAAATCCCGGAAGCTCCGCATCGGCTCTTTCTTTATCTGAGTTATATAAGCTTACTGCCGTCTCATACGCGAGGGGTCCAAACATATATATATTCATCAGGTTCAACCTTTTCCCGGACAGTAAGGGGCAAGAAAACACTCTCCGCACTTTGGATTTCTTGCTGTGCAGATACTCCTTCCGTGCGCGATGATCTGCATGTTCCACAGTATCCAGTGGTCCTCCGGCAGCGTCTTTTCAAGGTCCTTTTCCACCTTTACAGGATCGTCACTCTTTGTCAGACCGAGTTTTTTTGAGATCCTTCCCACGTGCGTATCCACCACGATGCTTGGAATATCATATATGTTCCCGCGGATAACATTCGCGGTTTTCCGCCCGACCCCCGGCAGCGAGGTGAGCGCGTCGATATCAGAGGGCACCTTTGAATCATATTCTTCCGTCAGCTTTTTAGCGCAGGCGATGATGTTTTTTGCTTTGTTATGATAAAAGCCCGTGGAGTGGATGTCTTTTTCCAGTTCCCTCTGATCAGCCCCGGCAAGGTCCTCCGGGCTTTTATATTTTTCGAACAGATCTTTGGTCACGATATTTACTCTCGCGTCTGTGCACTGCGCGCTGAGGATGGTTGCAATAAGCAGCTGCCACGCGCCGTTATGATCCAGCCAGCATTTTTTCTGCACACTGTAATGTTCATCTAAAAGCTCTAATATTTTTTCTACTCTTTCCGCTTTTTTCATTCCTTCATCCTTTCACATGCGGTATGCCCCTCATCCGGCCCTGCGGGCCACCTTCCCCCGGAGGGGGGGAAGGCTGTCTACCCGCTACGCATCAGTGTGCCGATATCTTCAAAGAAGGCACTCAGGGCGTCGATCATGTCATCCGTTCCGTGCAGCCTGCCCTTCGGACGATATACAAAATACGGCGCTGTATCCGCCACAAAACGCAGCGACGTTCCTCCGTTAGCATCATTGCTGTTAAAATCCCTCAAAAACTCCAGCATCCTGTAGCTGTCTATCGGAGCGGACTTATACATGTTTATCTTAAATTCCCTTCTGTCGCCGGATATATCTGTTATATACACGGCATGAGCCTTTGCCTTTAACAGAGCGACCTTCAAAAGATCCTCCGTAACCTCCGGGACAGGACCGAAACGGTCAGCAAGTTCATTACGGATATCATCCGCATCCTCGTCAGTCATTATTGTCGATATCTTTTTATACATGTCCAGCTTTTCAGATTCATTCTTAATATACTCCGCCGGAATAAAAGCATCTATCTTAAGGTCTATGGATGTGTCAAAATCCTCTCTCACCTTTTCTCCCTTAAGGTAAGCCACAGCTTCATTTAACATCTTGCAGTACAGCTCATAGCCTACTGCCTCCATATGTCCCGACTGCTCCGCCCCGAGTACATTTCCCGCGCCTCTTATCTCAAGATCCCTCATAGCGATCCTGATGCCGCTGCCCAGATCCGAAAACTCTCTTATCGCCTTCAGCCTTTTCTCCGCAACCTCTCTTAAAAGCTTGTCCTTCCTGTACATCAAAAAAGCGTAGGAAGTGCGGCTGGAGCGTCCTACTCTGCCCCTGAGCTGATAAAGCTGACTGAGTCCGAATCGGTCCGCGTCATGGACTATTATCGTGTTGACATTCGATATATCCATACCCGTTTCAATGATTGTTGTGGAAACAAGAACATCAATATCCCCCGCGACAAAATCCTCCATAATCTCCTCAAGCTCCCTTGCGGACATACGTCCGTGGGCATACTGCACCTCAAGCTCCGGGAGCATCCTCCGGATATCAGCCGCAACCATATCAATATTGCTTGTCAGGTTATAAACGTAATAAACCTGACCTCCCCGTCGCGCCTCTCTCAGGATAGCCTCCTTAACGGCATCCTTTGAATACTCCATTACATAAGTCTGTATGGGAACACGATCCTGCGGCGGCTCGGCAAGCAGACTCATATCCCTGATGCCGGAAAGAGACATGTGCAGTGTACGGGGTATGGGCGTGGCGCTGAGTGTGAGTACATCCACATTCTTACGCAGCTGCTTTATCTTTTCCTTGTGCGATACTCCAAAGCGCTGCTCTTCATCAACTATCAGAAGCCCAAGATCGTGGAATTCAACATCCCCACTTAAAAGTCTGTGCGTCCCCACCACTATATCAACAAGGCCTTTTTTGATCTCCTCTACTATTTTTTTCTGACCGGCGCCTTTTGAAAACCTTGAAAGCTGGGCGACAGTTACGGGAAAGCCCTTCATTCTTTCCGTTATAGTTTCGTAATGCTGCTTCGCAAGTATAGTGGTGGGCACAAGAAAAGCCACCTGCTTGCCTTCCTGCACCGCCTTAAACGCAGCGCGCAGCGCAACCTCCGTTTTCCCGAAGCCCACATCGCCGCAGACCAGTCTGTCCATGATCTGTGAGGATTCCATATCAGCCTTTACTGCCTCTATCGCGCGAAGCTGATCCTCTGTTTCCTCAAATTCAAAGCCTTCCTCAAACTCCTTCTGCCACACGGTATCCGGCATATATTTATATCCGCTTACGCGCCGGCGCTCGGCATAAAGGCCTACCAGCTCGGCGGCTATGTCCTTAACAGACTGCCTTGCCCTTGCCTTTGCCTCGATCCATTCTTTCCCGCCGAGTCTGTTTATCTTCGGCTTCGCGCCCTCGCTTCCCGAATATTTCTGTATCCTGTCAAACTGCGTTGCGAGCACAAAGAGACTGGCCTTGTTGGCATAGTCTATCTTCATATAATCCTTTTCGGAATCATCGACCTTTATCCTCTCTATTCCCCTGTACACGCCAACGCCATGCTGCTCATGCACAACATAGTCGCCGATGTTAAGGTCAGTGAAGTCCCTAATCGGATCACCTGAAAATCTTTTCCTTTTTCTCCTGCGTGACGCTTTTTTTCCGAAGATATCAACCTCTGATATTACTGAGTAATTCAGGTCAGGATATTCAAATCCTATCCTTACCGCTCCGACTCTGATATCAGAATCTATGCCGTTTCCGGAAAGCTCTTTTCTGAGCCTGTCCGCTCTGGCGCTGCTGGCAGTGTAGATAACAACCTTCCGGCCTTCTTTTTCATATCTTTTCAGATCCTTTACCAGATCGTCAAATCTGCCGTTGTAAGAGGGGATGTTTCCGGCGTTGATAAAAAAATGATGCGCCGGCTTTATCTCATCACATTGCTGATCCAGCATTGAAAAAGCAAGGCACGGCCTTTTTGTCAGCTCGTCAAGGACAGCATCCGTCAATATATCTTCCGCTGTCATTTTTGCCGGTTCATCCAGGATAAACAGTGTGCCGGCATCGAAATAATCCGGAAATCCTTCATCCGCCGTGTCTTCCGTATCCGGCTGATCGCCCGGAAAGATAACCACCTCTTCAACCTCTTCTATGGAACGCTGGCTTGCGACATCAAAGATCTTTATGCTTTCTATCTCATCCCCCCACAGGTCTATGCGGAAGGGAGCATCCTCCGTATAGGGAAAAACATCTATTATATTTCCCCTGACGGAAAATTCTCCGTGTGATGTTACCTGAAACTCGTTTTCATAACCCAGCTTTACCAGCTTTTCGGCAAATTCCGCAGGATCCAAAGCGCAGCCCTTTTTCGCCCTGATGAGCATTTTTTTAATCTGATCAAAGCCGGCGTTTCTCTCCGCAAACGCATCCGGCGTGGTTATCACCGTAAGCCGTTCCCCGGAAAAAAGCTTTCTGACCACCTCCAGCCTCTGTTCGGAAAGGTATGTTCCTCTTATGTCGGCCTGGTCAAACACGGGGTCCTTCGCCGGATAATAAGCCGCGTCCTTATCAAATGCCGAATATGCCGAAAGCACCTCCACCGCTCTTTGCTCGTCACGGACTACTATGACCTTTGTTTTCATATCCTTTGTGAGATGAAAGATAAGATGCTCCATCTGTGAAGGCACACAGCCTCCCACCTGCACCACGCCATGTCCTATGCTGTTTTTTATCTGCCGGAATATTTCGGATCTTTCTATTATGTTCATCAGGATTGATTATATTGATTCATTGCGTGTTCCATGCCGTTTTCAACAATATCGCACGCCGCGCAGGCAGCTCTTTCAAATGCCGCCTCCATAACTGCTCTGTCTTCCTTATCGTACCGCCCCAGGACAAAGCTTACCATATCCATGCGGTCAGGACAGCTGCCTACCCCTATGCGGATACGTCCGAACTCCTGAGTGCCCAGACTCGATATTATGCTCTTTATGCCGTTGTGTCCGCCGGCAGAGCCTTTTTTCCGAAGACGCAGCTTTCCAAGGTCAATATCGCTGTCGTCATATATCACCGTGAGTTCTTCTTCAGGCGACGCCTTGTAAAACCGGAGGATCGATCTGATCGACGTTCCGCTGAGATTCATAAAAGTCAGCGGCTTTACAAGGATGACCTTCTTTCCTCCTATCATGCCCTTTCCTGTCATAGCTTTAAATACAGAGTGCTTCATTTTGATATTTAAGCGCGCGGCGAGAATATCCACCGTATCAAAACCGGCATTGTGCCTTGTTTTCGCGTATTTTTCCCCTGGATTACCCAGTCCTGCTATGATATGCATATCGCCGTAACCTCATTAAACTTGCCTTTTTCTGAAACCGCTACTAATTATAAATGTTCATCTCGGGTCGGGTAAAGTATATTTTTAATCTCCTGTGCGACAGACCCCGCCAATGATGCATATATGCCGACAGGCGACTAACCCGGCAGGGGTGTATATTTTATTGATTTTTTCTATTTGTATGCTATAATTAGTTTGCCGTTCTGTATTGATACAACAAAGGAGTTACCTAAATATGGAGATCACAGATGTAAGAGTGCGCATGGTCGCTAAGGAAGGCAAGATGAAAGCCGTAGTTTCAATTACATTTGACTCGGAGTTTGTCGTACATGACATCAAGGTCATTGAAGGCGAAAAAGGTTTATTTATTGCCATGCCCAGCAGAAAAACCCAGGACGGCGAGTATCGTGACATTGCTCATCCTATCAACTCGGAAACACGAAACCGTATCCAGAGCCTCGTTCTTGAAAAATACGAGGAAGAAGCTGCAAAGGAACCTGAAAGCATAGAATTCTAATTGCTTCCGGCCTGTTTTAACATGGAATAATTTAAGCGACAATCTGTTTGTCGCTATTATTCTTGTCTGATCTGCGTTTTTTTGCTATTATTTTTTAAGATTCCGGAAGGGTTTTAAAAAATATGGAGTTCGATTTCAACGAAAAAAAGAAGATACATTTTATAGGTATAGGCGGGATAAGCATGAGCGCTCTGGCACATATCATGCTTGACCGCGGCTTCAAGGTATCCGGTTCGGACACCAGCGCGTCACAGATAACCGATGAGCTCGCCGCCGCAGGAGCGGATATAAAGATCGGACAGCGTGCCGGGAACATAACCGGTGATATCGACCTTGTTGTTTATACCGCCGCCATCCCCGAAGACAACCCTGAGCTTCTTAAGGCCAGAGCCGAAAATATCCCTGTAATGGTACGCGCGGACTTTCTCGGCCGGATAATGAGAATGTACGATCGGGCTATCTGCGTTTCGGGAACCCACGGAAAGACCACCACTACATCATTGCTTTCAAAGATAATGCTGGATGCCGGATGTGACCCTACCATCAATGTCGGCGGCATACTTCCGGATATAGGGGGAAATTACCGCATAGGCGATTCAGGCGATTTTCTTACAGAGGCCTGTGAATATACCAACAGCTTTCTATCCTTCTTTCCGGACATGGAGATCATCCTTAACGTTCAGGCAGATCACATGGATTTCTTTAAGGATCTGGATGACATACGCAGCAGCTTTAAGCGTTTTACCCGTCTTCTTCCGGATGACGGAACACTGATAATAAACGGTGAGATAGACGATCTTTCATACTTCACCGATGGGCTTAACTGCTCTGTCGTAACCTTCGGCCTGTCAGAGGACTGCAACTTTTACGCAAAAAATATCACATATAATGAATCCGCCTGTGCCGGCTTCGAACTTTACGCGTACGGAGTAAGCAAGGGATATGTCCGGCTTCAGATACCCGGGAAACATAACGTATATAACGCTCTTGCCGCACTTGCCGCCGCATCCTGCCTGGGCATTGACTCAGACTCCGCCTGCGCGGCCGCAGCTGACTTTCGCGGCGTCAACAGGCGTTTTCAGATAAAAGGGACGGTATGCGGAACCACTATCGTTGACGACTATTCGCATCATCCCGACGAGATACGGTCGGCATTAGACACAGCTCTGAAATATCCGCATAAAAAGCTCTGGGTCGTTTTCCAGCCCCATACATATACCAGAACACACGCCTTTTTAGAAGAATTTGCCGACGCGCTTTCCCTGGCGGATGCCGTTATTCTTGCGGAAATATATGCCGCAAGAGAGAAAAACACTCTTAATATCTCTTCAAACGATCTGAAAAAACTCCTCGACAAAGCCGGTGTGGAGGCCTACTATTTCCCCACCTTTGACGAGATTGAAAACTTTTTATTAAAAACTCTTGTAAACGGTGACCTGTTAATAACTATGGGTGCCGGAGATGTTTACATTATAGGCGATAAGCTGCTTGGAAAATAGTTATCCACTTTATCCACAAAATCTTCCGTTCCTGATCTGAGATCGTAATTTTCGTATATTTTTTTACGTGCCCTATTGACATACCTGAAAAATACAGTTTTTGCGGGAGCGATTTTTTATGTTTTTTTGATAAATGATTTATCCACTTTTTCCACATTATCCACTTTAACACATGGAGCGGCATTGTGGATTTTACGGCTATTTGCAAATCAAAAAAACTGTGCTATATTCGCCTTACACCCGATGTAAACCGCGCTGAAAAGAGTTTTGTCTGCAGGTATGCAGCGATCATCTTTTTTAAGCGGAACATCAGGCAGATGTATTCAGGGAGTTATTATTGGTTCGATGAGTAAGTTCAAAATACAACAGGAAGGCTATTTAAGCGCCACAAGCATACCGAACTGCTTTATTGAAAAGTATATGCCGAAGGCAGCCGGGGAGTTCGTGAAAATCTTTATCTACCTTCTCAAATGTGTTGAGGAGAATAAAGACGAGCTTTCCATATCAAGGATAGCTGACGCTCTTGAAGATTCAGAAAAGGACGTTATCCGTGCCCTTAAATACTGGGAAAAGAAAGGCCTTCTTAAACTTACTTTCGAAGATAAAACTCTCACTTCCTTACGACTGGTCTCATTTGCCGAAATGTCCGGAGATGATGAGAGCATCCCGGTTTCGTCATCATCCAGACAGGCTCCTCATGCTTCGTCCATTCAACCTTGCGAAGAACCCGGGGAGCCCGAAGCAGCTGCCGGAGAGAATGGCGTGCCTGTAAGACGCGAATATTCACCTTCGGAGATAGAGGCTTTCTCTAAGGAAGAAGATATGATCCAGCTTTTATATGCCATTCAAAAATATATAGGCCATTCCCTGTCCGGAAGCGAGCTTAACACAGTGCTGTTCTTCTACGACACGCTGAAGCTCCCGGCGGAGGTGATCGACTATCTTTTTGAATATTGTGTATCCAAAGGCCATAAAAGCATGCGCTATATCGAAAAAACCGCTATAGGCTGGTCTGAGCAGGGGATCAAATCCCTTAAAGCTGCTAAGACCTTGAACAGCATTTATTCCGAGAACACTTACCCTGTACTACGCGCGTTCGGGCTTACAGGCAGGAATCCTTCAAGCGGAGAGGTTGAATATGTCAAAAAATGGTCCCTTTCATACAGGTTCAGCCAGAAAATGATACTGGAGGCCTGCGAGCGGACCATGAACGCCATACATCAGCCAAGCTTTGAATATGCTGACTCCATCCTCAAAAGATGGAAAAGCGAGGGCGTTTCTTCCATGGAAGATGTCGTAAAACTTGACCTTAAGCGGGAAAATGCTTTGGCAGAGGCTAAAAATCCTGCCGCCGGAAAGAAGAAGGGCGCCGCGCACAACTCCGACGCCTCCTCTTCTTCCAATAAATTCAATAATTTTAAGCAGCGCGCCTATGATTTTGACCAACTGGAGGAAAAATTGTTTAATACATGACCGACCGGAGAGTTTTTGAGGATATCCTAAATGAATATGACAAAAAGCAGCTGAAGGCCGAATCAGACCTTCGCGCCAGAAGAGCCGTTATAGACTCGGAGCTGCCCGAGCTGGCCCTGATAGAGGCGGACATCGCGGCTGTTGCCGTAAAAGAGGCGATCGCTCGTGTGGAGGGCGCGCCTCCCTCAGACTGCAGAGGAAAGATCTCAGCGCTTCGCAGGGAAAAGGCAGCGCTTTTATCCGGGGCAGGTTATTCCGAGGAAGACCTCTTACCCCGGTATGAATGTCCTCTCTGCAAGGATACAGGATTTGTGGACAATGCTCTCTGCACATGTTTCAGGAAGCAGCTTGCAGACGCTCTTTACGATCAGTCAAACATCAAGGATATCCTAAAAGAGGAAAACTTCAATACCTTCTCTTTTAAATATTATCCGGAGGGGCAGCCTCTTATCGCTGCCCGCAGCGCAGTGGAAACAGCGCGCTCATTCATTGACGATTTTGGTAACTCCGCCGGCAATCTCCTTATCAGCGGCGCGACCGGTGTCGGAAAATCCTTCCTTACACACTGCATCGCCAGGGAGCTGCTGGACAGGGGCAAACTCGTAGTATACCTTTCAGCCATACGGCTGTTTAATATACTTTCGGATGCTACCTTCGGATCTGACAGATCCGGATCCGGAGGAACATCCGGCGAATACGTCAGGAGATATATCTACGACTGTGATCTCCTTATAATAGATGACCTTGGAACGGAAATGGTGAATTCATTCACCAGCACGCAATTATTCAACATCGTAAATGAGCGTATACTGTCAAAAAGGCATACTATCATCTCCACAAACCTTTCACTTCAGGAGATACAGGCCAACTATTCAGAAAGAGTGGTCTCACGGCTCACCAGCAGCTATACGTTTATTAAGCTTTACGGCGATGATATAAGAATAAAAAAAAGACTGGAGGCATAATATGCTGCGCGAAGAAATACCTATTAACACCATACCTGTAGGTCCTTTAGGGATACTCCCCCTCAGCAGCTGCAAAGATATGGGAGAGCGTATCGACTCCTATATCACTGAGTGGAGAAGATCGAGGAATACGGAATACAAGGGGAACATAGCTTTTGCGGGCTATGAAAAAGACACCTTTATACTGAAGGCGGAGGCTCCGCGCTTCGGCTCAGGCGAAGCAAAGGGTCTTATCAAAGAAAGCGTCCGCGGCAAGGACATCTTCCTTCTGGTAGATGTCACAAACAGCAGCATCGAATATAAAATGTCCGGGCGGCCAAACCGCATGTCTCCGGACGACCACTTCCAGGATCTTAAGCGGATAATCGCGGCTATCGGCGGAAAGGCCAGACGCCTCACCGTCATCATGCCGTTTTTATATGAAAGCAGACAGCACAGAAGGACCGGCCGCGAGTCACTTGACTGCGCGATGGGGCTTCGGGAGCTTTATGATATGGGCGTTGAAAACCTCATTACCTTTGACGCCCATGACCCTCGGGTCATAAACGCCGCACCTTTAAACGGCTTTGAAAACATCAAGCCGTCCTATCAGTTTCTTAAGAATCTTTGCAGATATGAAAAGGACCTTAAGTTTGATAAGGACCACCTGATGATGATAAGCCCTGACGAGGGCGCGCTGGACCGTTCGGTATATTTTGCCAGCGTTCTGGGTATCGACATGGGCATGTTCTATAAAAGACGTGACTATTCCCAGGTCGTTAACGGTTCCAATCCTATCGTAGCTCATGAGTATTTGGGCACAGACGTAGCCGGAAAAGATGTTATAGTTGTTGATGATATGATATCCTCCGGCGGCAGCATGATAGATACCTCCAAAGACCTCAAGGCCAGGGGTGCCAGACGGGTGTTCATCTTTGCTACCTTCGGTCTGTTTACCAACGGGCTCGAAAAGTTCGACGAAGCGTATGAGCAGGGTCTGTTCAATCGTGTTCTTACTACTAACCTGATATATCAGGATCCTGAGCTGCTGAAAAAAGAATATTTCATTGATGTTGATATGTCCAAATACATGTCTTACATTATTGAAAGTCTTAATCATGATGTCTCCATCAGCGATCTTCTGGACCCTTCGACAAAGATCAAGGATCTTATAAACCGCTATGAAGACGGGCAGCTTTCAACTGAAGATATTGATAAGTTAGAGTAGAAATAGTCTGCGCGGGGTGGTATAATGCTTTCAGCAGTAATTGGTGTTACGACTGTCACGGCATGGACTGATCGGAGATTTTCATTTAACATGTCTCTTCGAAGCTCAAGGCTATTAGTCGCTGGTACTGATTACACAAGAGAGCGGAAATGCTCCACAACCGGGACTACGGTCCCACAATTATCTTGATATAGCGAAAGCTATACAGGCCTGAAGTAGAAGCAAGCGGATGCAGATCCTGACTTGCTTTTACTTTACTTTTTTTTGGAGAATGGGAAGGCTAAATTCCCAGAACTTTGTTTAGGAAGTCCCGAGTGCGCGGATTTCCGGGATGTTTAAAGACCTCCTCCGGAGTGCCCTCTTCCAGGATCACGCCGTCATCCATAAACAGCACCCTGTCCGCAACCTCCATCGCGAATCCCATCTCATGCGTTACGATGACCATGGTCATGCCTTCCGCGGCAAGCTCCTTCATTATCTCAAGGACTTCACCGATCATCTCCGGATCAAGCGCCGATGTGGGCTCGTCAAACAGCATGATGTCCGGATTCATGCAGAGCGCCCTGGCTATAGCCACCCTCTGCTTCTGTCCGCCGGAGAGCTGGTTGGGGAAGGCATCAGCCTTTTCCGCAAGCCCTACCCTCTCGAGCATCTTCATTGCCGTCTCTTCCGCCTCCTCCTTCGAGGCCTTCTTAAGGTCAACCGGCGCGAGAGTGAGATTTCTTAAAACATTCATATTGGCAAAAAGGTTGAAGTGCTGGAACACCATGCCCACATTCTCCCTTACCTTATTGATGTTGATCTTTTTGTCCGCTATATTCTGCCCGTCCACTATTATCGTACCGGAGGTAAGTTCCTCAAGTCCGTTGATACACCGTATAAAGGTTGACTTGCCGCTTCCGGACGGTCCGATCACAACAACCACCTCTCCCTCTCTTATATCAGTGGAGACTCCCTTGAGAACCTCAAGCTGCTTAAAGCTCTTATACAAGTTGTTGATGCGTATCTTGACAGTGTCAGATACCTCCCTTTGTTTCTGTATATGGTGGTCGAGGTGCGAATTTATATTATTATCTGCGTATTTTTCCATACTCATCACCGCCTATGCCTTTCTCTGTCCCTTGTTAAGCCTGCGCTCCAGCGCCTTTGCGACCTGCTGCAGTATAAGTATAACGATCAGATACATAACAGCGACGACCGTCCACACCTGCAGAGACTTAAATGTTATTCCTATTACATTCTGAGCTTTATTTACCAGCTCAGGGAAGCCGATAACAGAGAGGATCGATGTGTCCTTTAACGTGATGATGAACTGGTTCACTATGCTCGGGATCATGTTTTTAATAGCCTGCGGAAGCACCACGCGGTACATACCCCTTGCATATGTAAGCCCGAGGCTTCGCGCGGCCTCCATCTGTCCGGGATCTATCGCCTGTATCCCTGCACGGATTATCTCCGACATATACGCGCCGCAGTTTGCGGCAAGCACTATCGTACCGGCCTGGAGGGCGCTTAACGTTACCCCGGCGTTAAAGAAATTATTCAGTCCGTAAGGCACACCGATATAAACAAAGAATGCCAGCACTATCATCGGAACTCCGCGGATCACATTAACATAGATCATAGAGATCACGTTCAGCACCTTGTTTTTCACAACACTCATCAGACCAAAAATAATGCCCAGAATACTTCCGAACACCAGTCCCAAAAGCGCCAGCAGGAGCGTCTGTCCGAGAGCCGCAACAAGCATTACTCCGTATTGTGTGATTATCTGGCCCATAAGCCACCTTCCTTTTTAACAGTCCTGTTTATTTTTTTACAAGGGCATCAGATCAACTCCAATGCCCTTGCAGTAAGCCATTTACAATATTGCTTTTGATGATCTATTTAAGATACTTATCAAGGATCTTGTCGTACTCTCCGCTTGCCTTGATGTTCTTAAGACCTTCGTTAAAGAGATCTGCCAGCTTTTGTTTGTCCTTATTGAATATCGCAAAACCGTACTGCGCCGGCTCGTTCTCGGTTCCGTCGATATATTTCATCTTGAGCTCACCTATCTTGATATTGTATTTAAGTATAGGCGTGTCATCAAAGCATGCCGCAGCCTGGCCGCCTTCAACCTGCTGATACATATCCGGCGATGTTGCCACCCTGACAACATTAAAGCCATATTTCGCGCTAAGCTCAGTTGCGTATGTATCACTCATGGTAGCGTTCTTAACAACTACAGTCTTGCCCGCAAGATCTTCAAACCCCTTGATATCGGAATCTGCCGCAACAGCCATGCCCTGTGTGGCATCATAATAGCCGTCAGAGAATATCCAGCCCGACTCCTTTCTCTCATCAGTGATCGATGCTCCGGCGATCATGCCGTCTGCCTGACCGGCCTGACATTCAGCTATAGCCGCGTCCCACCCCACATAGTGCAGGTCGTATGTAAAACCCTGATCCTTTGCTATCGCGTCAAGGATATCCATATCGATGCCGACTATGTTGCCGTCAGCGTCCTCAAATTCAAAGGGGCTGAAGCCTTTGTCTGTAGCGATGATATAATCCTTCTTATCTCCTCCGCACGCAGCAAGTATTCCCACTGCGAATATACATGCCAGTGCAAGAGCTAAAATCTTTTTGATATTCTTCATTATATTCTCCTCCTGTATTTCTGATCATTAACTTTGAATCGGTCAACAACGATAGATTATACAAAATCAACGTGTTATTGTCTATGTGTTTTGCGAAAAAGTCAAGGCTTCCTTTCCTTATGCCCAAATGTGCCGCGGCACTCTACAGGTCTATATCAAGCTCCACCGGGCAATGATCTGAGCCCATAACCTCTGTATGTATCTTCGCGTCTTTCAGCCTGCCATTCAGGGACGCTGAGCATATGAAATAATCTATGCGCCACCCGGCATTGTTCTCCCTCGCCCTGCGCCTGTAGGACCACCATGAGTATATCTGTTCCTTATCCGGATAAAAATATCTGAAGGTGTCCGTAAATCCCGCATCCAGCACTGCGGTCAATTTGTCTCTCTCCTCATCCGTAAAGCCGGCATTCCGGCGGTTGGTCTTCGGATTTTTAAGGTCTATCTCCTTATGCGCCACGTTAAGGTCTCCGCAGTAAATAACAGGCTTTGTTTCATCCAGTCTTTTTATATACGCAAGGAAGTCATCCTCCCACTTCATCCTGTAATTCAGACGCTTCAGCTCGTCCTGCGAATTAGGAACATAAACAGTGACAAGATAGTGATCCATAAATTCGGCTGTTATCACACGTCCCTCGCGTTCGTGTTCTTCTATCCCCATGCCGCGTGTGACGTTCAGAGGCTCCTCCTTTGTAAAAAGCGCCGTTCCGGAATATCCCTTCTTCTCCGCGTAATTCCAGTACTGATGATATCCCGGAAGCTCCAGCTTCAGCTGTCCGTCCTGCAGCTTGGTCTCCTGCAGGCAGAAGATATCCGCGTCTATCTTGTTAAAAAAATCCATAAAGCCCTTATTTACACAGGCTCTTATCCCGTTCACATTCCATGAAATATACTTCATAACTTATCTCCCTGAAAAAACAATTGCTATGATTTTACTGTTTTATCAGGGTAATTGCAAACAGACACCTTTTATTTTTTTATTGCATTTTGCGGATGTATACTTTATATTATACATCTATTGTTCAGCCGAAAGGCTACTAAACCTGATATAGCCAGTTGATCTGTGCAGAAGATGGACATATTGTCCGGCCGAAGGAATAACACTCTCAGGAGTCAGAAATGACAGGGACTGCACAGGGATGGATTCTGGAGACACCCGGAACACGGGGGCCGAAGGGGCAAGCTTAAAGAAACGAATCTCTCAGGCAAAAGGACAGAATTTACAGCCGTGTTAAACGGTTTTTGTTTCTTTGAGATATGCGCACCGGCATGTCTCTTCTTTGTTCATAGGATATAATTCCATCCGCAGCGGCAGAAAAAGAAAGAGGGGAAAAATGAATTTTTTAGATTGGCTTACTAATTTGAACGACTCCATCAACGGATTCGTCTGGGGTATCCCGATGCTTGTCCTTCTTATAGGTACAGGTATCTTTATGACGATCCTTACTAAGGTCTTCCAGATCTCACATCTTAAGACCTGGTGGAAAAACACCGTCGGAAGCATATTCACTAACAAACATATTACCAAACATACCGATAAGAGCGATAAGTCCATATCCCAGTTCCAGTCTCTTACGACAGCTCTGGCAGCTACTATCGGTACCGGTAACATCGTCGGTGTGGCAGCTGCGATAGCTGTCGGAGGACCAGGCGCAATCTTCTGGATGTGGATAGTTGCTTTCTTCGGTATGATGACAAACTATTCCGAGAACATCCTCGGTATCTACTTCAGAAGAAAGAATAAGAATGACGAATGGTCAGGCGGCGCTATGTACTATCTCCAGGACGGCCTCGGCGGATACAAGGGAAGCCAAAAGGCTCCCTGGACAGGCAAATTCCTTAAGGGTCTTGGCAAGGTCCTTGCAATCTTCTTCGCCTGCTTCTGCGTACTTGCCTCCTTCGGCATAGGAAACGCCAGCCAGGTCAACTCCATCGCTGAAAACATGAACGAGGCGTTCAATATTCCCGCATGGATAATAGGCCTTGTACTTCTCGTTCTCGGAGGGCTTATCATCCTCGGAGGGCTTAAAAGAGTCGCAAGCGTTACCGAAAAGATCGTTCCCTTCATGGCAGTGGTCTACACCATAGCTGCTATCGTTGTTATCTGTGTAAACGGCTCAAACATCGGCCCGGCCTTCGGTGCTATCTTCAAAGGCGCATTTGGAGTTAAGGCTGTCGGCGGCGGTATGGTTGGAGGCGGTATTATACTTGCTCTTACCTACGGCATGAAACGAGGCGTGTTCTCAAACGAAGCCGGTCTCGGCTCGTCCGTTATGGTTCACTCCAACTCAAATGTCAAGGAACCGGTCAAGCAGGGTATGTGGGGTATCTTCGAAGTGTTCGCTGATACTATCATCGTATGTACGCTTACTGCTCTCGTTGTTCTTACCTCCGGCATAATTGATCTGAATACCGGCGCTGTTTCCGCGGCATTTGCGGATGTTTCCACATCTGCTCTTGTAGGTCAGGCCTTCGGTACGCTTTTCGGAAAATTCGGACCGGCGTTCGTTGCGATAGCTCTTCTTTTCTTCGCATTCTCAACGGTACTCGGATGGAGCCACTACGGCGCAAAAGCTTTTGAATACCTCTTTGGCGAAAAGGCCACCATCGGCTACAAGATCGTTTTCGTTCTTTTCATATTTGTAGGCGCAACAATGGATCTTACTCTGGCATGGGATATCTCCGACACCTTTAACGGTCTTATGGCTATCCCGAACCTTATCGGCGTGCTTTCACTATCCCCGCTGGTCTACAAGATCACAAAGAACTATGTTGACCGCCGGCTTAAGAACAAAGATATAGAGCCTATGATCTCGAAATTCCCTGACATCCAGAAGATGCAGGCTGAAGCACTTGCGCGCGGCGAGGAGGAATGATAAATATAAGAAGGAGACAGCGTGCTGTCTCCTTTCTTTTCTTTACCTGCGCAGTATTATTTGCTATAATTTTGCTGAATAAATGGTTTTCTGCTCCATTAATATGCAAAAACCTCAAGCTTGCCGGAATATCTTCCGCAGGCTAATAAAAATGGAAAGGAGAAAGTGGGTGGACTATACCAAGTATGTATTAAAAGATAACGAAGAGCTTACATCGCTTTTAGAGCCGGCGGACGATATCTTTGTTATCGCCTGTAACAAATGTTTCAAGGAATTCACATCCGTAAACGAAGCTGACGGCGACGACCTTGTCGCTTTGGCTTCAGACATGGGCAAGAATATCACAGGCATCAAAAAAGTTGACTTTCTGTGCAACACTATCCACACCGGCAAAAAACTCGAAGACGCTATACCTGAAGGGACAAAGACTATTGCTGTCGCGTCCTGCGGCCTCGGTATTCAGATCGTGGCAGACATGGAGGACCTTCCTGTCATCGCTGCCAGCGACTCCCTGAATTACATCGGTCACCACGGCATGGCGCTCACACAGAAAACATGCGGCGCGTGCGCGCAATGCTACCTTAACATCACCGGCGGTATCTGCCCCGTTGTTGACTGTTCCAAGTCTCTTTTGAACGGACAGTGCGGCGGTGCCAAAAACGGTAAATGCGAAGTTGATCCTCTTAAGGACTGCGCATGGGAAAACATCTATCAGCGCCTTGAGAAACAGGGCCGCCAGAGCGATTTCCTGGAGCAGCCGGTTCAGCTGCGTGACTATTCTAAATCTAATTTCAAGCTTATCAATGACTATGTTAAAGCGATCCGCGATGAACGCCTTACCGGTTATAACGGCGGCATTCATCCGAGCGAGCGCAAGGAGCTTGCGGAGGATATTCCTCTGAAGGAATTCCCGGAGCCGGAGACTGTTGTTATCCCGCTCTCGATGCATGCAGGCGCGCCCGCCACACCTGTTGTCAAGGTGGGCGATTCCGTAAAGGTCGGCCAGCTCATCGCAGAGGCTTCCGCGTTTATAAGCAGCAACATCCACTCAAGTGTCAGCGGTACTGTTACGGCTATCGAGCCGCGTCCGCACAGCAAGGGCGCCGATGTCGATGCTATCGTTATCAAGTCCGACGGACTTTGCACAGTTGACGAAAGCGTTAAACCGGCTAAGGATCTTGCGGAGCTCACACCGGAAGAGATCGTTGAGATCGTAAAAGACAAAGGTATAACCGGAATGGGCGGTGCCGGATTCCCGACATCCGTTAAGCTTAATCCCGGCAAGCCGATCGAAGCGGTTCTCCTTAACGGCTGCGAGTGCGAGCCTTATCTTACGGCAGACCACCGCGTACTTCTTGAGTATGCCGATGACGTGATCTACGGTCTTCAGGCCGTTATGAAAGCTGTAGCTGCTCCTAAAGGTATCATAGTTATTGAGGACAACAAACCTGACGCGATCGAGCTGATGGAGGCAAAAGTCGCTGATATGGATGATATCGAAGTTTCAACCGTAAGGACAAAATATCCTCAGGGCGCTGAGAAGATGCTTATTAAAAATGTTATGGGCCGCATGGTGCCTTCGGGCGGACTTCCGGCAGATGTAGGCGCTGTAGTTGCAAATGTCAGCACGGCCGTTGTCATATCAGACGCTATCCGCACAGGCATGCCTCTTGTTAAGCGCGCGGTATCTGTTACGGGCGATCACATCAAAACGCCCGGAAACTTCATGGTTAAGATCGGTACCAATGTTCAGGATATCATTGACTACTGCGGCGGAGTTACCGAAAAAGACGCTACCATTAAGATGGGCGGCCTCATGATGGGCGCTGTTCTTGAAAACACCGGCGTTCCCGTTATCAAAGGCACAAACGGCATCATCGCCGTAGATACAGACTACACCGAAGCTAATGAATGCATCAAGTGCGGCAGGTGTATGGATGTCTGTCCTATGGAGCTTGCGCCTCTTAACTTCTACAGGTACATGAAAGATAATGACCCGAAAGCGCTCCTTGAAAACAATATCAGGGATTGCTTCGAATGTGGCTGCTGTCAGTATATCTGCTCCTCTAAGATCCCTCTTGTAATGTGGATCAAGTCAGGAAAGCAGGCGATAATGGAGGTGAAGTAATATGCTGATAACTGAATTAAAATCCAAAGAAAATATAGAAGCTCTCGCATCCGGCAAGGCATTCGTTATCAATTGCTTCGGATGCAAGGAGGTTTCCTTCCCGGAAGCTGCTGCCGAAGAGCTTCAAAAGGAACTTAAAGACGCGGGAAAGATCAGCGGAGTCCTCACTATGGACTATATCTGCAATCCTAAAAACCTGGAGCTTCATCTCGAACCCCGCCGCGCGGAGATCGACGCAGCTGACTGCGTCATCGTATTCTCATGCGGCGTAGGCGTACAGACAGTCGCTGACATGCTTGCGGACAAAAAGGTCTTTGCAGCCTGCGACACTATACGTCTTCCCGGATTCCAGGGTGTTACACCTCAGGAATTCGACTGCGAACAGTGCGGCATGTGCTTCCTTAACGGAACCGGCGGCATCTGCCCGATAACGGCCTGCTCAAAAAGCCTTGTTAACGGTCAGTGCGGCGGCGCCAAGGACGGAATGTGCGAGGTTGACCCTGAGATGGAATGCGGATGGGAACGCATCCAGCAGCGTCTTGAAAAGCTGGGCCGCCTGGATATCCTCCGCAACGCACCGGTTAAGATACGCGACTATTCCACTGATGAAGCAACCAAGGAATGTAAACAATCATAATAAATATAAGGAGCGAAAAGAATGAAAGTAACAGAGTTATTTAACGAAGGTAAGTTTGTTGTTTCTGCTGAAGTAGGCCCTCCGAAGGGGATCAACATAGATAAAATGATCGAGGAAGCCAAGGAATATCTTACAAAGGTTGATGCTATCAACGTTACGGATAATCAGTCTTCCGTTATGCGTCTTGGTTCTCTCGCGGTCTGCAAGGCTTTAAAGGACGAAGGGTTCAACCCCATCTTCCAGATGACATGCCGCGACCGTAACAGGATCGCGCTTGAATCCGACCTTTTAAGTGCCGCTATGTTCGGCATCGACAACGTGCTCTCACTTACAGGCGACTATACAAAGCTGGGTGACCACCCGGGAGCAAAGCCGGTATTCGACCTTGACTCGGTGTCTCTCCTCCATACTATGTGCCTTTTAGAACAAGGCAGGGATCTTGGGGATCAGGAGCTTGAAGGCGAGCCTCCGACATTTGCAAAGGGTGCCGTTGTTTCACCGTGCAGCGATTCTCTTGACGCTCAGCTCGTTAAGATGGAGCGCAAGATCAAAGCCGGCGCGCAGTTCTTCCAGACTCAGGCCATCTTTGATTCGGAAAGATACATCAAGTTCTACGAGAAAGCTAAAGACTTTGGCGTTCCGATCCAGCTTGGCATCATTGTTCCGAAGAACGCAGGTATGTGCAACTTCATGAACAACAATGTTGCAGGTATCTCTATCCCTGCTGATATCATAGAAGAGCTTAAAGCAGATAAGGAAAAAGCAAAGGCCGGCATCACCGGTACGGAGATCGCAGCCCGCATCATCAGGGACTGCAAGGACTACTGCCAGGGCGTTCATATCATGACACTCGGATGGGAAAGCAAGATTCCTTCTCTCTTAGAGCAGGCAGGCATCTGATAATATCATCTGACATTAAAAAACCCGATGGCCGCACACCGTGCTCCATCGGGTTTTTATTTTTTTATGCGATGCTGCCGCAAATGGCGACGAATTCTGCCAGTGTGCGGCAGGCATTTATCTCGCGCCTTATCCTTGCGGCATCATACAGCCCGGTCACATAGAAGCCTGCGTGCTTCCTCATCTGTTTGATGGCCATCTCCTCGCCCGTATTTTCCACCATCATTTCCGCATGCCTTATCATCATGCTCTTTATCTCCTCCGCTTCCGGCGCATCCGGTATGCTGCCGGTCTCCAGATATGACCTGATCTCCCTGAACAGCCACGGGTTCCCCCTTGCGCCTCTTGCAACCATCACCGCGTCAACCCCGGTTTCATCGATCATCCGCTTCGCGTCTTTTGCGCTGAATACATCACCGCTTCCTATCACCGGTATCTTTACGGCTTCCTTTACTTTTTTTATTATCTCAAGGTCGGCTCTTCCCCGGTAATACTCCTCCCTGCACCGGCCGTGGACCGCTACCGCCGCAGCTCCGCTGTCCTCAGCTATCTTTGCCACTTCAACAGCATTTACCTCTCCGGCTGAAAAGCCTTTTCTTATTTTTACCGTCACCGGCTTTTTCAGTGTTCCTGTCATGGCAGAGATGATCCGGCCTATCTTTTCGGGCTCTCTCATAAGCGCGCTGCCCTCTCCGTTATTTACTATCTTGGGCATGGGACAGCCCATGTTCACATCGAAGATATCATAAGGGCCTTCCTCGAGCCGGGCGGCTTCTGATGCAAGCAGTTCCGGGTCGCTCCCAAAAAGCTGAACAGCCACAGGTCTTTCTGAGGAATCTGTTTTCAGCAGCTGCGCTGTATTTTTATTTTTATAATACAGGGCTTTGGCGCTTATCATCTCCGTATAAGTCAAAGAAGCACCCTGCTCTATACAGAGTACCCGGAACGGCATATCGGTATAACCTGCCATCGGCCCTAATACTACCTTTCCTGCTTCGACATCTCCTATCTTCATTTATCCTTTTATCTCCTTAAGAACATTTTCCGCTGCAATTTTGTGATTATAGCATTGCGGCGCGGAGCATTACAAGCGGAGCAGGAACAGGGGAAGGCTTTGACCCCGCCGAAGCTGCAAATATATCGACGGGCGACTAACCCGGCAAGTGTCGCCCGGAGGTATATATGCACCACACCCCTCATCCGTCACCTTCGGCGACACCTTCCCCGGAGGGAGAAGACTATGAAAGCGAATTCCGTACTTTGACAACATGCCAGAAATAATATATATTTTCAGTCATGGAAAGAAAGATCCTTTGCGGCGCAAGCTGCTATGAGCAAAAATTTTACCTGAACCCCGTATATGAAGTACTGCCCGAAGAAGTCAGAAACGAACTGAAAGCCATGTGCGTTCTCTTCGTTGAGGATGTCAGCGGGATAATAATGCTGGAGTTTAATGACGAAGGCAGCCTGCAGATCATGGTCACGGCAAAGGACGACGATATTTATTTTGATGAAATAGGGAGCGGGCTCAAGGTCAGACAGATAAGGGCCGAAAAAGCAGAGCTGTTCAGGCAATTGGAGGAGTATTATAATGCTGTTAGCGATAGATCTGGGGAATACTAATATAAAATTCGCAGTTTTTGAAGGGGAAAAGATAATAACATCCTTCAGGCTCACAACAGAAACGCCGCGTACATCAGATGAATTCGTAAGCGAGATTACGGCGATACTCGGAATATACGGAATTGAAAAAGAGGATATCGATGACGTTATAATAGCGTCTGTGGTTCCCAATGTAATGCATTCGCTGAACAACGCGATAACCAAGATATTCGCGCTTACCCCGATGATAGTAGGACCCGGAACAAAAACAGGGATAAAGCTTGTAAAAACAAATCCAAGCGAGGTCGGATCTGACAGGATAGCAGACGGAGTTGCCGCACTTGATATGTTCGGCGGCCCAGTGATAGTAGTCGACTACGGAACCGCAACAAAATTTGATTATTTTTCGGCAGCCCATGTGTTTGAGTCAGCGGTGACCTGCCCCGGTATCATGCTTTCCGCAAACAGCCTCTGGTCGGGAACAGCAAAGCTTCCGCAGATAGAGATAACAGACCCCGGCACCATCATGGCAAAGGATACAACAACCAGTCTGCAGGCGGGGATACTGTACGGCCACATAGGCGAGGCCGAATACATCATCAGGAGACTCAAGGAAGAGTCTGAGGAGGAAGGCATAAAGGTAATCGCAACCGGTGGGCTCGCATCCACCATCTACTCCAAAACAGAAGAAATAGACTATATAGAGCCAGATCTGACCATGCACGGTCTCCGGATTATATACAAAAAAAACAAAAGATGACAACAGCTGCCGGCACTTGACTTTTTCTTCGCTTGTGTTAATATGAGCGAAAACAGAAAAAGTCAGGGGTGCCGAAAAATGGCTGAGATCATACCCTTCTAACCTGTTTGGTAATGCAAGCGTAGGAAGACGGTGTTTTGGTGTCCCTTTTTACAGGGGCTTTTTTTATTGCATATTTGGGAAATACGATACAGGAGGAAAAAAGATGAAGGCAAGTGTGGCAATACAGGTGCTGCCCAAGACAGATAGCGATGAAGAACTCATCCGAATTGTGGATGAGGTGATAGATCATATCAGAGCAAGCGGTCTGAACTACTATGTCGGCCCCTTTGAGACCACCATCGAAGGAGAAAGCTATGACGAGCTCATGGAGATAGTCGCTTACTGTCAGAAGGTGGCCATACAGGCGGGAGCAAAGTCCGTAAGCGCCTATATCAAGGTTGTTTACAACCCGGACGGAGAGGTTCTTACAATTGACCAAAAAGTATCAAAGCATCACAAATAAGATGGCGCCGGTATTGGCACTGCTGACTGTCGTGCTGATATGGCTTCTGGTCACAGACAGGAACCTTATACCTGCGTATATGCTGCCCTCCCCGGTAGAGGTGGTAAGAGCTTTCACAGATAACTTCCCAATAATGATGTCCCAGGCGGCTATAACAGTGCAGGAGGCAGTCTACGGACTTTTGACCGGCGTGGCACTCGCATTCGTAATATCAGTGCTTATGGAGCGTTTTACGTTTTTAAACAAGGCTCTATACCCTATCCTTATAGTCACGCAGACAATACCTACTATAGCCATAGCTCCTCTGCTGGTGCTGTGGATGGGCTTTGGAATGGCGCCGAAGATCACGCTTGTGGTGATAACCACATTCTTCCCTGTTGCCGTCGCTCTGCTGAACGGCTACGAAAGAGTGGACCCTGCCGCCATCCATCTTATGAGGTCGATGGGAGCATCAAGATCAAGGATATTCTTTTATGTGAAGTTCCCCACAGCTCTGCCCTCATTCTTCTCCGGAGTCCGTATCTCAGCCGCCTATGCAGTGATCGGCGCAGTGGTCTCTGAATGGCTGGGCGGAATAGAAGGTCTCGGCGTTTATATGACCAGGGTAAAAAAAGCATATGCATATGACAAAATGTTCGCAGTCATAATCTTCATATCAGTCATCAGCCTTGTGCTGATGGGGATAATCGCACTTATAGAAAAAGGCTCAATGCCATGGAAGCGAAAAGAAAACAAAAAAAAGGGAAGGCTCAGGGAAACATGAAAAGAAGGACTATCATCATTGCAATCATCACCGGCATCTGCCTGCTGATCAGCGCATGCGGCGGAAGTGATAAAACATCAAAACAGAACGGCAGCGGAAGCGAAGGACTCTTTCCCGTCACGCTGTGCCTGGACTGGACGCCAAACACTAACCATACCGGGTTTTATGCAGCGCTGGAAAAAGGCTACTATGAGGAGGCCGGTCTGGATGTTCAGATCGTTCAGCCGCCTGAAAACGGAGCTGTGGAGGCATGCGCCTCAGGAAAAGTCCAGTTCGCTATAGACGCCCAGGATACCCTGGCTCCTGCGCTGGCATCCGACACTCCTATAAGCGTTACGGCAGTTGCGGCGCTGATACAGCACAATACCTCCGGCATCATGTCCGTTAAGGGCGAAGGCATGGACACTCCTTCAGGCCTTGCAGGCAATACTTATCTTACCTGGGATAATCCTGTGGAGCTTGCTATGATGGAAAATGTTGTGACAAAAGACGGCGGCGACTGGAGCAGGGTTTCGATCATACCTAACACGGTTACTGACGAGGCGCAGGACATAACTCACAATCCCGATCACTCAATATGGGTATTCGAAGGATGGGGCAGGATAAACGCCGATGTAAATGATATAGACACCGATTTCTTCCTGTTTAAGGACATAAATCCGGTATTTGACTACTATACACCTGTGCTCATCGCCAATGACAGCTTCCTTAAGGAAAATCCCGAAAAGGCAAGAGCCTTTATCGACGCTACAAGAAGGGGCTATGAGTACGCAATCGAAAATCCGGAGGAGGCCGCCGATATCCTTATAAAAGGGGACACGACAGGCTCGCTCATAGGATCTGAAGATCTGGTGCTCGCATCCCAGAAATACCTTAACGAACAATATATCGCTGATTCCGCCGACTGGGGTTATATCGACCCGGCCCGCTGGAATACATTCTACGCATGGCTTTTTGAGAAAGGTCTGATAGAAAAGGAGCTTCCCGAAGGAAGCGGCTTCAGCAACGATTTTCTGAAATAAAATGGAGCCAATATTAACCGCGGAACATATAAGTAAAGCCTTTGGTGATAAAAGTGTTTTGAGCGATGTCAGCCTCACCCTTCACAAAGGAGAGCTGATATCGCTTTTAGGCATTTCCGGAAGCGGAAAGACCACCCTCTTTAATATACTCTCGGGGATATCGCATCCCGACAGCGGAAGCATTTCTCTCTCCGGAACAAACATCACCGGAAAACCTGGATATGTCAGCTATATGCTGCAAAAAGATCTTCTGTTTCCGTATCGCAAGGTAATAGACAACGTAACCCTTCCCCTGCTGGTCAAGGGCAAAAAAAAGCGCGAGGCCCGCAAGATCGCGGAGCCTCTGTTTGAAACCTTCGGCCTTTCAGGAACACAGCTGAAATATCCCGAACAGCTTTCCGGCGGAATGCGCCAGAGGGCTGCGCTTCTTCGCACCTATCTTGCCGGCAATGAGGTCGCGCTTCTGGACGAACCGTTTTCCGCGCTCGATACCATTACAAAAGGCAGCATACATGCCTGGTATCTGGATATCATGTCTAAGATAAACCTGTCCACTGTCTTTATCACTCACGATATCGACGAGGCCATCCTTCTTTCAGACAGGGTTCTCATCCTTGCCGGAAGGCCCGGAACAATAACAGAAGAGATAGTGATCGAAGCGCCAAAACCCCGTGATGCCCATTTTAATCTGACAGATGAATTTATTTCATATAAACGAAGGATAGTGGAGGCGCTGCACCTTAACTAAGAACCTTGAGTAATAAAAAGACCGGCAGAGGACTTTCTGCCGGTCTTTAACATCATTTTCTTTTGTTATCAGAAGTTGGTATATACGTCCAATGTGTCTGCGTTGCAGCCGCTGTCGTATACACAGCCCTCTTTTCCGAATGGAGTGCTTACGATGGTTCCGTATCCGAGTACGCTTGATGCAAGACATATCCTTCCGTTTCCGTCACATACGTATCCGTTCTCGTCCACATGTCTTCCGGGAATCCTGAGTCCGCCGCCCGGAAGCACTTTCTGGGAATAATATGTCCATCTCCAGCCGCCCGAGTAGATAACTCCGTTGAACCTGAGCTGGGACGCGGTGTAATAATCAGTGTTCACCGGGTAAGCAGCAGACTCTCCGTAGTCGGTCCAATCATCATAGTATTCATCCTCACTCCACTGGGCCTCATACATCTCACTATCAGAGTATTCATTGAAAGCTTCCTCTGCTGCCGCATCAGCTTCAGCGTTCTCCATTGCTCCGGCAACCTCCGCTACCTCAACTGCCTCGACAACCTGCGGCTGCGCCTCCAGTCCCCTTGCGTACTCTGCCTCGAGCTCTGTGATCTTTGCACTGCCGTATACTGCAGCCTGCTCTATGTTGCTGTTACGAACTTCTGACTGTGCGAATACCACTACCGTTGATACCGCAAGAACTACTGTAAAAGTACTGAGTATAGTTCCCGCGAGCACCTTTCCTTTTAAGTGTTTTCTTTTTGCGAAAATGGTTTTAGCCTTGCCGGCTGCCTTTTCTTTAGTATTATTAAAAAATTCTTTCATAATCGTTTCTCTTTTTTTAAGCAATTGTGTTTTGTTTATTGCTAAATTATTTTTTAATTATTACAAAACTATTGCATCCGTGATTATAAACCAATTAAAAAAACGTGTCAATGCCTAATTTAAAAAGGTTTTTCACGTTTTTGCTTATATGGTATTACTGTTTTTTTATAATACTATATATGGATATTGTTACAAAACAGTAAAATGGCACAGCTTATTGCCGCGTTCAGAGACTCCACTTTTCCGGCCATCGGTATCATTATATTAAGATCTGTCATTTTAAGGATATCCTCACTTATACCGTTAGCTTCGTTTCCTATTATAAGCGCCATCCTCTTTGGATAGCTCTCCTGCCTGAAGTTGACCGCGTCCTTCAGCGCGGCTCCGTAGACCTTTATCCCTTCCTCTTTCAGAGCCTTTATCTCTGCCACTATGTCTGTGCTGATCGCGGGGAGTCTGAACAGCGAGCCCATTGTCGCCCTTACCACCTTGGGGTTATAGATGTCCACGCAGCCCGGGCTGACAAAAACAGCGTCCACACCCGCTGCCTCCGCAGTTCTTATCATAGTCCCCATGTTACCGGGGTCCTGCACATCATCAAGAATCAGCAGCCTGCAGCTTTCCCTGCGGCGGAAAGTCTCAACGTCAGCCTCCGGCTTTCTTACCACAGCTATCACTCCCTGTGGATTGACAGTATCTGACATATATCTTAGTACATCCTCTGAAACATTTTCCGCGCGCCCTGCGGCTATGGCCGCTTCTACAGACTCCTTTAACTCCCCCGGGCCTGCCGGCGCAGAGATATAAAGCTGACTTATAAGTCTCTCCGGGATCTCGTTAACCAGTCTCAACCCTTCCGCCACAAACAGTCCGGACTTCCGCCGCTCTGAAGCAGATGTCAGGAGCTTTTTCACATATCTGATCTTTTCATTGTTTTTCGAGGTGATCATTCTCCGGTCAGCCTTACGTTATCCTCTCCGAAGCGCCGCTTCAGTACTTCCATAAAATCATCGCTTATCTTTATATTAAACTGCCTGTCAAGGACCTTAAGCTGCTTCTCCTCCTCCAGATATATCTTTATTGCTATATCGCCTTTAAGCTCCGGCACAGTACACATCTGAGAAATGTATGACGCGTGGTCCATATAGTCATCCTTGTTCTTAAACTTGAACCACACTGTCTTGCCCTTATTTTCCTCGTGAACCGGGAGGTCGTCCGCAGGCAGGTCTTCAAGCCCGATTATAGTCTCACAGATCAGCTTTCCGTCCGAATCGGCATCCACACTCACTCTTCCCCTCACCAGCACAATGCTTCCCTCGGCTATCCTGTCTCTGAGCTTTGCATAATCTCTCGGGAAAACTATAACCTCCGTACTTCCCAGAGTATCATCCACTGTGAGAAATGCCATAGGCTGTCCGTTTCTGGCGCTCTTTTTTGTGATCGCCGAGATTATCCCGCCTATCACAGCCTGCGACTTGTCCTTAACACCTACCCTGCCCTCGTCATCGATCGCAAAGTCAGCCGATGACGCGGTGACACTTCTATTAAGCTGCTCCCGGTATTCATCCAGAGGATTGCCGCTGATATATATCCCCGCAACCTCCTTCTCGAAATCCAGAAGGACTCTTTTGTCAAATTCTCCGACGTCGGGCACACGGATCATGAAGTCACTCTTTTCATCCTCCGCGGTCAGGTCGAAAAAGCTTATCTGTCCGCTTATCGCGCTCTTTTTGTCATTAACGACCTTATCGATCACATCCATATATATATGCATCAGCTGCTTTCTTGTGTGTTCAAAGGAATCAAAAACACCTGCCTTTATGAAATTCTCCACTGCCCGCTTATTCAGGTCTCTCCCCGCAAGACGCTGGCAGAGATCGTAAAGATCCTTATACGGCCCCGACTCCTGCCTTTCCTGTACGACAAGGTCAATAAGACCCGGACCTACTCCTTTTATCGCGGAGAGTCCGTATCTGATGCTGCCTCCATGCGCGGTAAAGCCGCCCTCCGCTTCGTTGATGTCCGGCGGAAGGATCTCTATCCCCATTTCCTTGGCTTCCTGTATGTACCCGGCAAGCTTGTTCATATTCCCCATCATCGATGTCATGAGCGCTGCCATAAATTCAGCAGGGAAATAATGCTTGAGATATGCTGTCTGGTAGGAGAGTATCGCGTATGCCGCCGCGTGGGACTTGTTAAAAGCGTATTTGGCAAAATCTATCATGTCGTCATAGATCTTGTTTGCCACCTTCTCGCTTATCCCGTTATTAATACAGCCCGGGACATTAGTCTGCGCGTCGCCGTAGACAAAGCGCTGTCTCTCCGCCTGCATCACACTGTCCTTCTTTTTGGACATCGCCCTTCTCAGTACGTCCGCCCCTCCCAGAGAATATCCGGCCAGATCTCTTACTATCTGCATTACCTGTTCCTGGTAGACAATGCAGCCATATGTGGTCTCAAGTATGGGCTTTAGCTGCGGGCAGTCATATTTTATCTCTCTTCCGGAATTCTTTCCCGATACATATTTGGGGATAAAATCCATGGGGCCCGGTCTGTACAGCGCTATACCCGCGATGATGTCCTCCAGACTCCTGGGCCTGAGCTCGCGCATAAAGCTCTTCATCCCGGCGCTTTCCAGCTGGAATACCCCGTCCGTTTTTCCGGCTCCTATCATATCCAGGACATCGGGGTCATTGTAGTCTATCCTGTTAAGGTCTATATCCAGCCCCTTATTCTGCCCTACCATGCTGACTGCGTCTCTTATCACAGTCAGCGTCCTGAGTCCCAGAAAGTCCATCTTCAGCAGACCCAGCTCCTCCAGAGTCGTCATAACGAACTGTGTGACCACAGAGCCGTCAGACCCCTTCGCTAAAGGCACATATTCAACTATAGGCTCTTTTGATATCACAACTCCCGCTGCGTGCATTGACGCGTGGCGCGGAAGTCCTTCAAGCCTCCTTGCCATATCTATCAGGTATTTACTTTCAGCATCGTTATCATAAAGCTCTTTCAGTTCATTATTTGCCTTAAGCGCCTTATCTATGGTTATACCCAGATCCGCAGGGATCATCTTTGCTATACTGTCAACTGCTCCGTATGGAAAATTAAGAACACGGCCGACATCGCGGATAACGTTTCTGGCCGCCATTGTTCCGAAAGTCGTGATCTGAACCACCTTATCCGCCCCATACTTTCCGGAAACGTAGTCTATCACCTCGCCCCTGCGCTCGTAACAGAAATCCACATCAATATCGGGCATGGATACTCTCTCGGGATTCAGGAAACGCTCAAATATCAGGCTGTATTTTATGGGATCTATGTCCGTTATCTCAAGGCAGTAGGAAACAAGACTGCCGGCTGCGCTCCCTCTTCCGGGTCCCACCATTATCCCGTTTTTTCTGGCGTAATTGATAAAATCCCATACTATAAGGAAGTAATCCACATAACCCATCTGCCTGATGGTTGAAAGCTCATGATCCAGCCTTTCCCTTAGCGGCCCGATATCTGCGTAACGCTTTGCAAGCCCCTCTTCGCACAGCTTTTTCAGATACTCATATGCGGAATAGGGCTCCGGCACATCATATTCGGGCAGCTTTTGCACGCCGAAGTCTATGTCAACATTACATCTTTTTGCTATCCGTTCCGTATTCCGTATAGCTTCCGGAACGTTGGCAAAAAGCTTTTCCATTTCCTCCGGACTCTTAAGATAGTACTGGCCGCCCTCATATCTCATCCTGTCCTTGTCATCGCGTTTCTTGCCTGTCTGTATACAGAGCAGTATATCGTGAGGTTCAACGTCCTCCGCGTAGGTGTAGTGAACATCATTTGTGGCTATCAGCGGTATGCCCGTTTCCCCGCTCATTCTCAAAAGCTGGGTATTTACCGCCTTCTGCTCGCTCAGGCCATGATCCTGGAGCTCCAGGAAAAAATTATCCTTTCCAAAGATATCCCTGAGGCGCTCTGCTTCTCTTACACTCCCGGCATAATCCCCTCTGAGGATCAGCCTCGGGATGATACCCGCAAGGCACGCGCTGGTGGCTATTATGCCCTCACTATACTTTTCGAGTATCTCATAGTCCACGCGGGGCTTATAATAAAAGCCTTCCGTGAAGCCTGCTGAAACTATCTTTATGAGATTGTGGTATCCGGTGTCATTTTCAGCCAATAAAATAAGGTGATAATATCTGTCATCACCTTTAATGTTCTCACGGTCAAACCTTGACCCTGTAGTAACATATATCTCGCAGCCCAGGATGGGTTTGATCCCCGCATCCTTCGCCGCCTTATAGAAGTCGATCACCCCGTACATCACACCGTGGTCGGTAACTGCAAGACTGCCGCACCCCAGCTCCTTTGCCCGGGCGACCATTTCCTTTATCTTTCCCGACCCGTCAAGCAGGCTGTATTCGGTGTGTACGTGAAGATGTGTAAAAGCCATTCTCACTCCTTAGAGGTAAGATATTTTTCTATCCCTTCTATAGCTTCCTTTTCGTCCACACCCTCGGCGGTAACAACGACACGCTCTCCCTGGGCTATACCAAGGCTCATCATTCCCATGATACTCTTTCCGTTCACCTTTTTGTCCCTGTACTCCACGCCGATGGTACTCTCATACTGACTGGCAACCTGTACAAACACTGCAACCGGTCTTGCCTCAAGCCCTTTTGAAAGCTCTATCCTTATTTCTCGTCTGATCATTTCTGTTCCTTCTTTCCAAGCTGTTTTGCTATACTGCTCAGCTTTCTCATTCTATGATTTACACCGGATTTTCCCACCGGCGGGTTAAGCATCTGGCCGATATCCGCCAGCGATGCATCGGGGTTTTCCAGCCTGGCCAGTGCTATCTTTGCCAGCGATCCATCAAGACTTTCAAGCCCGGCGGTCTTCCGTATATATTCTATGTCCTCTATCTGCCTCATTGCGGCATTTACCGTTTTGTTGATATTTGCCGTTTCGCAGTTTACCTGCCTGTTGACCGAGCTGCGCATCTCTTTGAGTATCCTCACATTTTCAAATTTCATCATCGATGAGTGCGCTCCCATCACTCCAAGAGCCTCAAATATCTGCTCACCGTCTTTTATATAAAGAACGTATTTGTTCCGTCTTTCCCTGACACGCGCCGCCACATTAAATCCGGCAAAATATCCCTTCAGTTCATCGGCGTCCCCCCTTTTTTCAAGGATGATCTCGAACCTGTATTCCCTTCCGGGGTCGCTGATGGTCCCGGCTGCGATGAACGCTCCCGCGAGAAATGCTCTTTTGCAGCAGGGCCTTTCAAGGAGCTGCTGCCTGCTCTCATCCGGTCCGGGATAAATATTAAAGGTTTTCTTATATGATGTAAAGCTGTATATATATGCCCCCGTCTCCTCATCGCGGCTGATGCCGCGGGGGTCAAAGAGGCAGAGCGCAAGAAGTCTTGCCTTTTTGCAATGCCCCGCTCTTATGTTGCTTTTCATCAATTCGTCTTTAACTTCGGCAGAAAAGGTCATCGCACTATCCTGACTTCACATTCAAGTTCCACTCCTGAAACTTCCCGGACTTTTTCTTTTACCGTTTCTATCAGACCTATAACATCTGCTGCCGAGGCGTTGTTTTTATTTATTATAAAGCCCGCATGCTTTTCCGACACCTGGGCTCCTCCGCGCGTCATGCCCTTCAGACCGGCATCTGTTATCAGCTTCCCTGCAAAATAACCCTCAGGCCTTTTAAATGTGGAGCCGCAGCTCGGATACTCCAGGGGCTGCTTTTCTTTTCTTCTTAAGGAAAGCTCCTCTATCCTTCGGCTTATTGCCTGTTTGTCTCCGGGTTCAAGCTCTATCATGGCTTCTGTCACTATATATCCGCCCAATGAGCATATGCTGTGCCTGTATGAAAACTCCATTTCCTCACAGTTTTTTCTTATGAGATTTCCATCTGTATCCAGAAGCTCCACCCAGGCTGTAACATCCTTCATCTCACCGTCATAGGCTCCGGCATTCATGCATATCGCGCCCCCCAGGCTTCCCGGTATACCAGACGCAAATTCAAAGCCTGCAAGAGAGTTCTCCATACATACCCGCGCGATATCCTTCAGCATGGCGCCGCTCTGCGCCTCCACCGTATTTCCCGAGACCTTTATCCGCATAAGCTTTTCCGTGCTTACTATCGCTCCGTCAAAGCCCTCGTCCACCACTATTACATTGGAGGCGTTGCCTATTATATAAAAGTTCTCCCCCAGCAGACGCAGACCGGCGATCACCCCGGCAAGCTGATGCTTGTCCTCCGGCGTGATATAAAGCGCCGCAGGACCGCCAACCTCCATTGAGGAGTGCCTGCTCATCGGTTCATTTTCTTTTATATTGTCGTTTCCTACGATGTTTTTTACTGTTTCCGCGATCTTTTTACTGTTGTTCTTCATCCTGCGCACGCTGCTTGTTTTTTCTTACTTCCTTTTCCACTCTGTCCACCAGCTCGCGGGCGGCATTATATCCCATCTTCTTCTGGCGGTTATTGATGGCTGCCGTTTCTATCACGATAGCCATGTTCCTTCCGGGTCTTATGGGAACGGTGTGCTTTACAACATCGATCCCCAGTATCTGCTGATATTCCTCATTCAGCCCCAGCCTGTCGTAGTTGCCGGAATCATCCCATTCCTCAAGATTTATTATCATGTCTATCCGGGAAAACTCCATAACGCTTTCCGCGCCGTAAAGCGCTTTTATATCCACCACACCAAGACCTCTTATCTCCACAAAGTGTCTTGTGAGCTCCGGAGCCGACCCCATTAACACCTCTTCCGAGACCTTTGATACATTCACTATATCATCCGCCACAAGCCTGTGCCCTCTTTTTATCAGCTCTACGGCAGTCTCGCTCTTGCCTATCCCGGAAGGACCTGTGATAAGTATTCCTTCCCCGTACACATTTGCCAGTACTCCGTATATGGTTTCGGTCTCAGCCAGCTTCTCATCCATCCAGTTGATAAGCTCGACTATTACTACTGCCGTTGTTTTCTCTGTTGAAAGTATCGGAACACCGGTTTCCTTCGCGATGTCGATTATCATAGGATCGGGAGCTATCCCCCTTGCCATGATAACAGCAGGAAACCTGTAGGAAAAAAGCTTTGTAAATCTTTCATGCATCAGGTCCCTGTCCATGCGGGATACATATTCGTGCTCCGCGCGCCCTACTATCTGTATCCTTTCATTATCGAAGTATTCGTAAAACCCGGTCAGCTGGAACGCCGGCCTGTTTATACTCCTGTGATAGACCTTTATCTTTCGAAGGTCTATCTCCGGTGTAAGATTCACATATCCGAATTTTTCCGCAAGCTCATAAAGCTGCGCGTATTTTCTTTCCATCTGACTAAATGATCCCTCGAAAACATTGTACTATCATTTTCCCGATATCTCAACTTATCCGAAGGGATCGGCAATTCCTGTATTTAATGAAAACCGGCGAACCGGAGGTAATCCCCGGCCCGCCGGCTTGATCATCGATCAGGTCAATGTCTTCAGCTCATAGCTTTTTTTGCTTTTTCAAAATCCGCTTTGATCTTTTCGCGCCTTGCCTCGACTTTTTCTTTGAACTCCTCTTTCTTTTCTTTACGAAGCTCCATACGCGCAAGACGGTTCATTTCTCTTTCCACGCGTGCAGCCTCTTCCACTTCCTCGGCAACTACTGCAGCGTCAAAACGAGCGATCACAACATCAAACTTTCTCAGTCTGGAATCGATCTCGGACTCATCATCCTCATCAGCAAGCGCGATCAGCGCAACTTCGCCCTCTACCATCTTATCCGCAACTTTCTCGATCAGAGTTTCATCAAATACAGCATCATCCACATCTAAAGCGCTTCCTACAAGCGCGCCGTAAGAGCCTAAAAGGAGAACGCCTATAGGTCCTCCAAGGACGCCCATAAGGCCTCCGATGATGCCGCCGGCGATCATATCGTCTGTTGTATCGATGCCGAAATCAAAACTGTCACATACAGTGAATGCATTGTTCTCGCGCTTTACGAGATAAAGCTGCATGATCGTTGCCTTCTCTGTAATCGTATTCTGACTCAATTCTGTTAATGCCTGATATCCTTCGCTCTCAGTTTTAAAAACTGCCGCAATTATGTTTTGCATGACAAATGCTCCTTTCTATTCTTCCGGTTCAACCGGTTTTTCATGAATCCTTTTCTCCCTCATCCACAGCTTCCGTTGCCGCGCTGTCCGCCGGCGCGCCAGCGGTTTTTTTCGCATTTTCATATGCCTTGTTCATCTCTTCTCTGGCTTCATCAACAATATCTGCTGCTTCTTTGGCTATTCCCTCTACACGTCCGACGGTAGCACCTATAACCATCAGATCGATACCTGCTTCTATCAGGAAGATGCCTACAAGAATGCCGATCGCCAGAACGCCAAGCGCCGGCTGAAGAGCTGTGTAGACGCCAAGCGCGACCGAAATGATCCCGATCACCAGGCTCAAAGGCCAGCTTCTGTAGAAGAAACGGCTGCGTACAGACATATAGATCGAGCTGATCCCCTGAATGATAAACCATGCCGCAAGCAGATAGATAAGCAGTGCGTGCATGAACAATTTATCGCCCGGCAAGAACAACGCAACAACACCGATTATTATCGCGGGAATAGTTGTCCAGAGAAACGACGGGCGCAGTTTTTTTGCGATCACGCCAATGCTTCCTACAACGCCGTAAACCAACAGCATGATGGCAATGATATATCCGGTTTCCAGAAAAGTTTCACCCGGATAGAACAGACATATCACACCTGCTATCGTAAGTAAGATTCCGAGAATAATAGTCAAAACTTTCATAATATATGCCTCCTGATATAATGTGTATCCATTCCTGATGTCTCATTATCCGGCTTTAAAAACAAAAAACGTTTTTGGATGGCTGCTCCATAAACGCTTTGCTGTCTCTTTCAATATGTCCTATATGGCCGGTTAACTCCGCATTTTTCAGAGTTTATTATACATTTATAAGGCTTTAATGACAAGTGCCCGCAAGCAGGTTTTGCAACTGAATATGAGTAAATTCCCAAAGTAAATCCCACAGTAGGAATTAAAGTTGGATTTACTCTGGGAAATTTTTTGCCGTAGAATTTACCTTGGGAAATCATCCCAAATATTTTTCACGGAGGTATAATCCTATGACAAACCAATTCAA
>JAZRZO010000012.1:0-48606 GCA_045601405.1 Lachnospiraceae bacterium
CATCCTGGCAAAACTGTTGTATACTATTGATCATGAAAGCACCCTCCTTTGGATTATCGGTTTCGCAACTTAAATCCTATCACAGGATCCCGGTGCTTTCCTTATATCTATTAAATTTTCCTACAAAAACTTTACCCTACGTACTTGACCATGTAACCCCCGCCTCGCTGCATATATATCGGAATGTGGCTAACCCGGCAATCGTCACACGAAGATATATATGCAGCGAGGCAGGATTGTGCGTAGGAAGGCAGATTATTTTTCTTTCATAATACAAAGACAGCGCATCACCCGATATCGCAGGCTATGTAAAAAAAGGCACTGCTCTTGAAATAAAAGGCTATGACGGCCTGCGTCCGGACGGAAGCGTTGAAATGTACAAGGTAAGCGCCGGTGAGGGCGAAGGCTTTGTTTTCGGGAAATATATGGTACTTACCCCGGAAGAAGCCGACTCTGTCAATAATGAATACTATGACCTGAACAAGGATAAGATATATGACACCGAGCTCTACTGCGGACTTCCCTCAGAGCTGGATTACTTTCCTTACGACAGATCATTTGACACAGACAAAACGATGCCGGAAACAGTGCGTGCGTTTTATCTTAACAGCTCCGCTATAGAAGGCGTAGATGCCTATATAGAGCTGGCAAAGAACTGCGGCGCTAACGCGCTTGTGGTCGATATAAAGGAAGGCGGCCTGGCATATCCCGCAGAGGTCGCCGCCTCTTATTCACCATCCGCTTATGAAACAGGCTATAACACTAAAGAACAATACAGCATTGCGATACAAAAGATAAAAGAAGCAGGACTGTGGACAATAGGCAGGATCGTGGTATTTAACGATCCCCAGTTTGCCGCCGACCACCCTGATGAATGTATATATAATAACGGGGTCAATCAGGAATGGCCCAGTCCATACTCCAGACTTTCCTGGGAATACAATGTAAAGCTTGCCGTTTCCGCCGTGGAGGAAATGGACTTTGACGAGATACAGTTTGATTATGTCCGCTTCCCGGAAGATACCTTCTTTATGTCCAGAGACGGAGGCGCTGACTTTAAAGATAAATATGGAGAGGAAAAATCACAGGCAATACAGAACTTCTGTTTCTATGCCGCTGATCAGATCCACAAAGCCGGAGCGTACTTTTCCGTAGATGTATTCGGGGAATGCTCAAACGGATATGTCACCGCATACGGCCAGTACTGGCCTTCAATATCCATGATAGCAGATGCTGTAAGCTCCATGCCTTATGTTGACCACTTCGGTGAGGAGGACACTTGGTCAGACCCGTACACAACCATATACAACTGGGCACTGAAAGCGCGTGCCGCGCAGAATATAACACCCGGACCGGCAACCGCAAGAACCTGGCTGACCTGTTATAACGTTCCTCACTGGGATCCCGTTATTAACGCAGATGCCGGTTTTCTTTCACAGCAGATAAAAGCCCTTTATGACGCCGGTGTTGGAAACGGGGGCTTTATAACATGGAATGCCGGCTCAAGCCTCGATAAATATTATGAGGTCGCACCGGCATTCAGCGGGGAGTATCTGCAATAAAACGCTAATTTAAAACAGGCTCTCCGTCTTTATCAAACAGTGGTAATCTTTCAAGATAAATAATATCATCTCTTTCGGCTGAATCGCCCTCCGCAAGTATGGCCATTTTCCCGGCAACAATACCTCCGGCCTCCTCTACCAGCTTTTCAACGGCTGCTATCGACTCACCCGTTGAGATAACGTCATCCAGGATAAGTATCCTTTTTCCTTTTATTTTTTCAGCATCCGCAATATCTATATAGAGACTTTGGATACCTTCGGTTGTGATAGAACTGACCTGTGTCTCAAAAACCCCACTCATGTAATATTTCGGTTTTTTTCTGGCAAGGATATAATCGTTGTGCCCGCTCTGCTTTGCCATTTCGTAAATAAGCGGGATGGCTTTTGCCTCCGGAGCCAGCAGGATATCAAATTCCGGTGCTCTCTCGAGCATGGCCTTTGCACAGGCAACAGTCAGTGAAACATCACCGAAGATAACAAATCCTGCTATCATAAGGTTGTTATTCACTCTGCAGACCGGGAGGTTTCTTTCCAGCCCTGCTATCTTCATCCTGTATGTTTTTCCCATTAAACTCACCACTCCCTATTATTTAATACTCTATTTCCAGACCACTTACTCTTGCTGCGGACACCAGCTCCTTTATCCACATGCCTTCGCCTGACGACACATCATAAGTCCATTTGAATACACTGCATGGAAGCGGACTGCCATGTTCTTCGTTAAGATCCACCTCTCCGACCACAGTATCTGTCTTAAGGCTCAGTGCCGCGCTCACTATATGGTTCGCGTCAACAGACATCGCCAGCTTAAGAGCGTCAACCATAACTTCTACCGCCGCATGTTTAAGCCCAAGCGCCTCCGGTACAGGAGATACATACTCATCCTCCCATGCAAGCGCAAGAGCCGGCCCATCCTCTCCGGTAAGCGATGACCCGAAGGAGTATATCCTGTCCCAGCAAGCCGTTGTATATACGGTCTTAACATCTGTTCCTGCTTTTATCCTGTCAAGATCAGCGGGAAATACGCAATCATCAGCCAGGATATACATTGCCGCGGGAACACTGTTCAACCCGTTATGTTTCCACGCGCTGTTGAACATATCCCCGTCCATATAGCATATGAGAGCCTGACCATCCCGGCCGCCAAACCCTGCTATATTCCTGCTGTTCTCATTAAGATAAAACGCTCCGTTGTATCCTATCTTCGCGGCCTTGCAAAAGCGCTCCAGCTTATCAGCAAAGATATATCCGGCTCTCTCATCTTTTGCCACCAGCCCTATGGATGACGCGCCTGCCTGAAGCATGGCGTCATATATCGCCTGAAAGCGCGCGTTTAGTGTTGCGGAGACGTTAAAGCAATATTCAAACGGCCCCTCCGCATTCCATATATCCAGGTCGACTCCTGTTATAAAACATGGAAGCTTATATTCCTCGCAGACTCCGGAAACGGGAATTGCCGTTTCTGTGCCGCCAGAGCAGATCATAACATCAATGTTATCCTCTTCAATAAGACCCCTGGCAGCCTCCCTTGCGCCTTTCTTAGTAGACTGTGAATCTCTTATCACAAAACGTATCTTAAGCTTTCTTTCTATATCATCAATGTAAAGTCCGCCGTTTTCATTTATTTCTTTAACGGCATCCTCTTCTATTTGGAGCGACCCTTCCCCATATTTGCTAAGTTCACCGGTCAGAGGGCACACGCATCCTACTGTTATAAAATTCTTCTGTGTCGCATAGCTGCTGCCTGTTGTACATCCGGTCATTACCAATACCGCTGCCAGGGCAAGTGCAATGATGATCAGTGCGGGTCTTCTTCTTTTCATTTTTCCTCACATACAGCCTTTACTGCTTTACTGATATGGTCGTTGGCTATGAGCTCAAACCTGCCTTCGTCAGCCAGCCTCGCCATATCAGGATCCATTGGCATCTTTCCTAAAACATCCAGAGACAGATCTTTTGCTATCTCATCGATCCGGCTCTTACCGAATATCTCTATTTCCCTTCCACAGTCGGGACAGCGCAGATAACTGTAGTTTTCAACGAGGCCAAGCACGGGTATATTCATCATTTCCGCCATGTTATATGCCTTTTTAACTATCATCGTTACCAGGCTCTGCGGGCTTGTGACTATGATCAGTCCATCTATTGGTATAGATTGGAACACGGTCAGCGGAACATCACCTGTTCCGGGCGGAAGGTCTACCAGGAGGTAGTCCAGCTCCCCCCAGACCACGTCAGTCCAGAACTGCTTAACAACCCCTGCAAGCACCGGACCGCGCCAGAGAACCGGATCTTCCGCGTTTTCCAAAAGCATATTGATGCTCATCACGCGTATTCCGTTCGCGGTTTCTTTTGGATATATTCCGTTCATGTCACCCTCTGCCTGTCCGGTTATCCCGAACATCTTCGGGATGGACGGACCTGTTATATCAGCATCAAGAATACCAACTGAATAGCCCTTTTTCGAAAGTTCAACCGCAAGAGTCCCCGTAACGAAGGATTTCCCCACGCCGCCTTTACCGCTTGCAACGCCTATGACTTTTTTTATATCACTGTATTTATTTACTTCCTCAAGAAGGCTCTGAGGCTCTTTCTTTGACGGGCAGGACCCTGCACTTGCACATCCCGCGCACGCCTCTGGCGCACACCCTTCCTGTACATTTCTTTCTTCTTCCATCAGTTACTCCTTTTCATGACAATTTTCCGATAATAATAGCATTATCTTATTACTGCGTGCAATAAAGCCGGACATTTCCTCCTGCTTCAACGGACTGTTGGCAAGCCTGGCAAGATCATACAGCTGTTCCAGTATCATATCGGAATTATCCGGATCGGCGTCACCTGCTATATGCTCCAGCAGGTAGATGACAAGCTCATGGTCATTATTGAGCACAAGCACACCTGGGGATAATAACTGCTCAAAGCCCGGATCATCCATCCCCATTCTCCCCATCTGCATCATCATATCCTCCATCCTCTTCTGTTCTTCGGACACGGTGATCATTGAGGAGATGTCTTTGTTCTTGAGATTCTGAAGCCTTACCTCTATTTTTTCATTTCCTGTATGCTCTCTGAGCCTTTCCTGAAGCTTTTGAGCTTTTTCGTCAAGCTCCTCCTGATCCTTCTTTGACGTTCTCTTTGTAAACGCCTTGTCCAGATCGCTGTCTATCCTTAAGAATCTAAGTCCCTCGTTCTTTGACTCCAGATATGAAATATAGGATGTATCTATAAGCTGTTCCAGATATACGGCATCCAGTTTTGCCTTTTTAAACATCTGGATATACTGTCCCTGCTGCACTCTGTCAGAAGCATAAAAAACAGTGTTCTCATGCTTTTTGCTGTTTTCCTCAAGACACTCCTTCAATGTAAGATATTTGTCATCCAGATTTTTAAAGAGGACATATTCATTCATCCTGTCAGCAAATTTCTCATCTCTCAAACATCCGTATTTTATAAAGGGATTTATGTCATCCCAGTATTTCTCGTACTCGCCTTTTTCTGTTTTGTACATTCCACTTAGCTTATCAGCTACCTTCTTTGTGATGTAATCTGATATCTTCGCGACAAAACCGTCATTTTGCAACGCGCTTCTTGAGACATTCAGCGGCAGATCGGGACAATCTATCACACCTTTAAGGAGCATCAGAAATTCCGGTATCACCTCTTTTATGTTATCCGCTATGAATACCTGTTCATTATAAAGCTTTATCACTCCCTCCAGCGTGTCATATCTGTTTGATATCTCCGGGAAGTACAATATGCCCTTTAAATTAAAGGGATAGTCCATATTCAGATGAATCCAGAACAGTGGCTCCTTGTAGTCATTAAATACTCTTCTGTAAAAATCTACATACTCATCCTTTGTACAGTCATTAGGATGCCTGGTCCACAGAGGATGTGTGTCATTAACAGGCTTTATCTCTTCCTCTTTATCATTATCGTCCCCGCCGGCTTCTCCTGCCTTTTCAGCCGTCTTCGCAACCGTATCAGTATTAACGAAATAGATCTCCTCCGGCATAAAACTGCAGTATTTATTCAACACTTCCTTTACCCTGTACTCGTTGCTGTACTCATAGCAATCCCCGTTAAGATAAAGAGTGACCTCTGTGCCTACCGAGGCCTTATCGGAGCCGGACATCTCAAATTCTGTCCCGCCGTCACATTCCCAGTGTACTGCTTCAGCGCCCTCAAGATATGAAAGTGTATCTATCGTCACCTTATCCGCAACCATAAATGCAGAATAAAAACCCAGCCCGAAATGCCCTATGATCTGGTCGTCATTTGCCTTATCCTTGTATTTCTCAAGAAAGTCCGTGGCACCGGAAAAAGCGATACGGTTGATGTATTCCTTTACCTCGTCCGACGTCATTCCTATCCCGTTGTCTATGAATGTCAATGTTTTCTTCGTGGGATTTGCTATCACCTGTATTTCAAAGTGATTATCCTCGGGAAACTGATACTCACCCATAACCTCTAATTTTCTCAGCTTCGTAATGGCGTCACATCCATTTGATATCAATTCACGTATAAAAATATCCTGGTCGTTATACAGCCATTTTTTGATTATAGGAAAGATATTCTCACTGCTTATCGATAAACTGCCCTTTTCTTTACTCATTTTATATTCTCCTTTTTTCTTCCTGAACTCGCATAAGAAATTTCTCCACCTGATCATCCCATGCGTGTTCAAGTGATCTGTCTAATGTAAACGCTTTCATTGATGTGCCGGTCGTACATACCAGCCTTCCGTTCTGAAAATTTATGTTCAGAAACAGCGCGTTAACCTGAACCGGTTCAAAATCCAGCCCGGCACTGTCAAGAAACCCCAATACCATATCTGATGGCATCATCAACACCACTTTGAACCTGAGAGGTACCTTCTGCCCCTTGATTATCTCATAGCATAGAGGTCTCAGCTTTTTCCAATATACCGCCTCTTCCCTGTTTTCCGGGAGAGCCAGCTCGGCCTCACCCATGAACTCCTTATTTATGTGCCCGTCTATAATGATATTGGTGATAGTACTGAAGGCTGCCTCCGTAACGAGAAAGCCGTCAAAGGCATCTTCTGTAAAAAGAGCCTTAGTGAAATTTTTGATATTTTCTATGCGTATTGATCTCATATGATGTTTTTTTCTTGAAAAAACAGACTGTTTATGATAACTTTTATAGGTACGTTTACCGTATCAAGCCTCAATAGCTCAGTTGGTAGAGCACTTCACTCGTAATGAAGGGGTCGCAGGTTCAAGTCCCGTTTGAGGCTTGTTTTTTTCATTCCACTTCTTCATACTCACTCGTTTCAGGCGAAACGGGCCCCTCAAATGTTAGCATACCGTCTGAGCCGCAGTCCGGACATTTTCCGAAATCCTCTCCGAAATCCCCGATAAGATCGATCGCGTATTTATATTTCTTGCTGCATTTTCTACACGTGTAGCACATGTACTGGGCTCCCCATGTCATAGTCTGCCAGATCTCCTTTCAGAGTTATTTTCCTGTGTATTTTAACATAAAAATTTCATTAATACCATCAGCACCGCTTTTTTTGTCGATCGTTTTTCTATTATCATCCTCCTGTTTCGTTCATTCTATAGATCACCCTCCTTCTTTAACATCAAAAAAAGGGGTGAAATTTTTGTTGAATAATTTACAGGGTGAAATTATCACTGAATAACTACAAGGTTGATTCAGTAAGAGTTGAAACGGGCGAAGCATCCGTTTCGGAAGATATCACGCTTCCTGTCGATCCGAAATACATTGTTCCCGGCGCACTCTCATCATCCGATGAGCTTAATGCGGATCTTATTTATATCTGTTCCCCAAACAATCCCACAGGCGCTGTATTTACCAAAGCTCTGCTGAAAAAATGGGGCGACCATGCCAACCGTACCTGTGCTGTTATTTTATTTGATGCCGCGTATGAAGCATTTATAGAGGATCCTGCCCTTCCTCACAGCATCTTTGATATCGACGGGGCAAGAACCTGCTCCATTGAGATATGTTCACTATCCAAAACAGCAGGATTTATCGGAACAAGGCTGGGTTATACTGTGTTCCCGTCAGAGCTTGAACGCGACGGAATGAACCTTAATTCAATGTGGGTGCGCAATCGCACCACAAGAACGAACGGAATATCCTATATCCTGCAAAAGGGTGGCGCGGCAGTATTTACTGATGAAGGTCGTCGTCAGATAAACGAAAATATAGGTATATATAAAAATAATGCCAAAACACTCATGAAAACGCTTGATAAATGCGGAATCTGGTACTGCGGAGAAAAAAACGCGCCTTACATATGGATGAGCTGTCCCGACGGCTTTTCAAGCTGGGCGTTTTTCGACCATCTTCTGAACAAGATACAGGTGATAGGAACCCCGGGTGAAGGCTTTGGTTCATGCGGCGGAGGTTATTTCCGCTTTTCCACCTTCGGTGATCCCGAAGATACCAGAATCGCCGCGGAGCGTCTCGAAGAGTTGCTTAAGTAAAGAATATACATCATATAAAACAAACTCATTATTTAGTTATAAAGCACAAAAGACCGGACAAGTTTACACTGTCCGGTCTTTAATATCATTCCGTCTCTCTGCTTATGCCTGATAAGGAGGCAGATTAAGCATCTGACGAGCCTCGTCCGGAGTTGCAACCTCACGGCCGAAGAGCTTAACAGCATCAACTGCTCTCTCTACGAACTGCTTGTTGCTGTCCGCAAGAACTCCCTTGCTGAAAAGCACGTTATCTTCCATACCTACACGTATATGTCCGCCGAGCGCAACCGCACCGTAGAGCATTTCCATTGCGCTGTGGCCTACGCCGAAGCATGACCATGTAAAGTTTTCAGCACCAACAAGACGCTCAGCCTCTTCCTTCATGAATACAAGGTTCTTCATAGTACCTGTGATACCATTAGCGCAGCCCATGCAGAACTGGAAGTGTACAGGAGTCTTAAGAACACCTTTCTTAATGTAGTATGCAGCGTTTCCGATCATACCGGGATCAAAGGCTTCGATCTCAGGCTTAACGTTTAATTCCTGGAACAGGAGTCCGCAGTCCTCAAGGAACTTCGGGCTGTTGATAAAGAGACCTGAGTTGAGCCAGTTCATGGAGCCGCAGTCATAAGAAGCCATTTCCGGCTTTAATTCTTTTACATGGGCAACTCTTATCTCGTCATCAGCATGGATATCACCGGATGTTGTCATATTAACGATAATATCGCAGTCCTCATGAGCTCTGATGAGTTCATAAGTCTTTTTAAATCTTACAGGATCCATGATGCCGTTTCCGTCATCATCTCTCATATGGATATGAGCAATAGCAGCACCGGCTTTCCAGCACTCATAAACATCTTCCGCAATCTCTTCCGGAGTCATCGGAACGTTCGGATTATCTTTCTTTTTCGGCCACGCGCCTGTAGTTGCAACTGTGATGATAGTTTTGTTCTTTAATGCTTTTGCATCTGCCATTTTAAATTCCTCCATAAAAAAAATTAATTAAAAATTTAGCTAAATCTTCGAAGAATCATTTTTCTTCTTCTACATTTTTTATAACACTTTGGCGATGTCATTTCAAGTGCGGACGGATAAATCATTCACCGTCCGTGCCTTTTCAGAACCTGTGTATGAACAGACCGCTTTGGAGCTTGGGTTCAAACCAGGTTGACTTAGGCGGCATCACCTTGCCTTCGTTAGTTATGCGTATTATCTCGTCCATCGATGTCGGATAAAGCGCAAACGCAACCTTCATGTCTTCCCTGCATCTTTTTTCAAGCTCCTTCATGCCCCGGATCCCACCGACAAAGTCTATCCTGCTGTCAGTCCTCGGATCCTTAATGCCTAATATCGGCTCAAGTATATTATCCTGAAGAAGAGTCACATCAAGACATCCTACGGCATCATCCTTTAATATCTCCGGTCTGGCCCTGAGTCTGTACCATCTCCCCCCAAGATGCATCGCAATCTCGCTTTTATATCTCGGCTGATATACACCATGTCTTCTTTCCCTTGCTGTAAAAACACGGCTCAGCTTACGCACGGTAAATCCGGCCGCCTCTATTGCCATTAAAAATTCCTTTTGCTTTAAGCCGTTAAGATCCTTCACAACTCTATAGTACGGCATCAAAAGGAGCTGGTCATGCGGAAATGCAACTGCCATAAAATAGTTAAACTCCTCATCGCCCGTATATTCCGGCTTGAGTTCACGTCTTTTCCGGCATACCGTCGCCGCGCTCGCGCTCCGGTGGTGTCCGTCGGCAATATAAAGGCTCTCGATCGCGGCCATCGCCTTTGTTATAGCTTCAACCTTTTGAGGATCATCCACCTTCCATACAAGCTGCCTTACATTATCAATTGAAAAGAAGTCATAAATCGGTTCTCTTCTGGTGGCGTTGTCCAGAAGCGCTTTAAGCTCTTCACCGCCACGGAATGCAAGAAATACAAGCCCCGTATGAGCAGAACATATATCAACATGACGCGTCCTGTCATTTTCCTTTTCCTGTCTGGTGTATTCGTGTTTTTTTATCACATTATCAAGATAATCGTCCACAGCGAAGCAGGCTACAAGTCCTGTCTGATTCCTTCCGTTCATCACTTCTCGGTAGATATAGTAGCTTTCCTTTTCATCAACTGTAAAAATACCTTTGGCGATATTCTCCTGTATGAGCGCCCGGGCCTTTTCATAGACCTGGTCGCTATACACATTAACGCCTTTCGGGAAAGCCGTTTCCGACCTTACGATCTTAAAAAAGGACTGGGGATTTTTAGCGACGATCTCCCTTGCTTCCTTTTCTGAATAAACGTCATACGGAAGCGTTGCCACTTTTTCCACATATTTTGCCTTTGGTCTTACCGCTTTAAATGCTTTTATCTTAGCCATGATAAAAATTCAGACGCGTGAGAACGCGTCTGACAACTCCTTTTATATTATTTGCATATAAACCTTACGCGTATCACGCCATCAATGGCTTCAAGCTTTTCTTTAAGCCCCTCTTTACATCCGTCGATATCAAAAAGGGAATATGCCAGGTCTCCTCTGGTCTTGCTTATCATATCGCTTATTGCCGCGCCGGCTCCTTTGATAGCATCGGCTATATCCGCTCCTCCTGCGTCAGCCTTGTGCATTACAGATACACGGCATGCTCCGGCAGGTCCAAGGTCAGCTGCCGGATAATTTACGGAATTTATGATATTGCCGTTCTCTATAAAGTCAGCAACTTCCTTTACTGCCATGATAGCGCAGTTATCTTCGCTTTCCTCTGTGGACGCCCCAAGGTGCGGGATAAGGATAACATTTTCAATGCCGCTCATTCCCGGTGTCGGAAAATCGCAGACATATTTCGCCACCTTGCCGGACGCAAGAGCAGCTTTGATATCATCTTCGTTTACCAGCGTGTTTCGCGCGAGATTAACAACTGCCACTCGGTCCGCACATTTTGCAAGGAGCTCCGAGTTAACCATATTCTTTGTAGCTTCAAGCTCCGGAACATGAATAGTGATCATATCCACGTCTTTAACCGCCTCATCCATGCTTTTTGCTATTTTCACATTGCCGTTAAGCTGAGCCTTCATGACATCACTCAGAAATGCGTCATATCCGCTTACATCCATTCCAAGGTCACATGCGGCATTTGCCACCTTTACACCTATGGCTCCAAGTCCGATCACAGCAAGTTTTTTGCCGTATACCTCATTACCTGCGAATCTTTTCTTTTCTTTTTCGGTAAGAGCTGCAATATCCGGATCATTCGCCTTTGACTCAGTCCATTTTATACCGCCTACAATATCTCTTAAGCTGGCTATTGCGGCAAATACAAAAAGTTCCTTTACACCGTTCGCATTTGCGCCCGGGGTGTTAAAGACAACTATCCCCTCCTGCGCGCACCTGTCTAACGGGATATTATTAACGCCCGCGCCTGCCCTTGCCACTGCAAGAAGCTCAGGCTCAAATTCCATCTCATGCATTTTAGCACTTCTTACCAGAATGATCTGAGCCGGGTCGGACTCTTCCACCTTTGTATATGCTTCTGAAAAATTATTCAGCCCTACCTGTGCTATCGGGTTTAAACATTTGTACTTATACATTTTTCCACCTTTATTTATTTTCTGCTTCAAATTTTGTCATGAATTCAACAAGCTTCTCCACGCCCTCGTAAGGCATAGCGTTATATATGGAGGCTCTCATACCGCCAACGCTCCTGTGGCCCTTAAGTTCTGCAAGACCATTCTGCTTAGCCTCTTCGATGAATTTCGCGTTAAGTTCATCATTACCCGTTACAAAAGGAACATTCATCAGTGAACGGCTGCCCGGTTCAACAGTGCCCTTGAACATTTCGCTCCGGTCAAGGAAATCATAAAGAAGCTTTGCTTTCTTCTCATTCCTCTCCTTCATCACTTCAAGACCGCCCAGAGCCTTGATCCATTTAAATACCTTACCACAGATATAAATGCCATATGCCGGCGGTGTATTATAAAGCGAATCATTGTCCGCCTGTGTTTTGTATTTTAGCAGTGTGGGCGTTCCTTCAAGAACATCCTCTCTGATAAGGTCTTTTCTTATTATGACCACAACAACACCCGCAGGACCTATGTTCTTCTGCGCCCCGGCAAAGATAAGGCCATATTTTGTTACATCGACCGGTTCAGAAAGAAAGCACGAGCTCTGGTCAGCCGCAAGAACTTTTCCTTTAGTGTTTGGAAGTGTATGGTACTTTGTTCCATATATAGTGTTGTTTTCGCAGATATAAACATAATCCGCATTTTCACTGACAGGAAGATCCGAGCAGTCCGGAATGTAGCTGAAGGTTTTATCCTCGCTGGATGCGATCTTGTTTGCCTGACCGAAAAGCTTTGCTTCAGCAAATGCCTTTTTTGCCCACTGGCCTGTAACGATATAATCAGCCACTCTGTTTTGCATAAGGTTCATCGGAACCGCGGCGAACTGCGTTGAGGCACCGCCCTGCACAAAAAGCACTTCATAATCATCAGGTATGCCAAGCAGATCCCTAAGATCGTTTTTTGCCTCTGTGATGATAGTTTCAAAGGTCTTGCTCCGGTGAGACATCTCCATAACGCCGAGACCTGCGCCTCTGTAATCAAGCATCTCATCTGCCGCTTCTTTTAAAACCTCCTCCGGAAGAACCGCCGGTCCTGCCGCGAAATTATATACTCTTGCCATAGTATTTCCTTCTTTCTGTTAATTACCGTCAACTGTTATAAAAATGAAAACTGCCGCTTGGTTAACGGCAGTTTGCGGTTAGTCTCTTTTAAGCTTATTCAGCCCCATCCGCTGACTCGTTTGCCTCCTTTGCAACCTCATCTGCTGCACCGGATACATCCTCTGCCGCCTTGTCAGCCTCCGCCTCTTTTATCTGCGCTGATGCTTCATCAGCTTCTTTGTTTATCTCCTCGGCGGATTCTTCGGAAACCGGCTGAACCTCTTCATTATCCTTCTTTCTGCCCGAGAATTTCTTTTCCCCTTTGCCTTCTGTTACCTGCGCCGCAGCTGAGCCGCCGGCTTTTTCTATCTGAGCGATAGCCTGTCTTGACATCGGGATACGACAGTTCTTGTTGTTGCCGAATTCCACTATAACCGTATCTCCGTTTATCGCAACAACGGTTCCGTAGAATCCGCTCGAGGTAAGAACGCTGTCGCCGGGCTCGAGTGAGCTCATCCTCTCCTCAGCCTGCTTTCTCTGCTTTCTCTGCGGTCTTATCATCAAAAAATAAATGAATGCGCCAAAGATAACGATATAGATAACTATTATCCACCACTTGGGATCCTGCGCATCTTTGTTAGCCGCCTGCTGTCCACCGCAGCCCAAAAAACCTGCTAAAAGATAATTGATATATGCCATCATTCCTCCTTCTGACCTTGTAAAAAGTCAAGATTAGTATTATTTTACCGGTTGGAAGTATTAAAACCACCCAGCATTTCTTTCTTGAATTTCGCAAAACTGTTTGTCAATATAGCCTTGCGCGCATCACAGAGCATTTTATTATAAAAATACAAATTATGCAATACACAAAGTCTCATACCAAGCATTTCTTTTGCTTTTAACAAATGCCTGATATAGGCTTTTGAATATCTTCTGCAAGCCGGACATCCGCACCCCTCTTCTATAGGTTCATTATCAACATCATAAACAGCATTATACAGATTAAGCTTGCCTTTATGAGTGTATACATGACCGTGCCGGCCGTTTCTTGACGGATAGACGCAATCAAAAAAATCCACTCCCCTTTCGATACCCTCAAGGATATTTTCCGGCGTTCCGACCCCCATCAGATATACCGGCTTGTTCTGAGGCAGATTCGGGACCGTAACATCCAGTATCCTGTACATTTCATCATGAGTCTCGCCTACCGCAAGCCCTCCTATCGAATAACCGGGAAGCTCCAGGTCTGATAACCATTTAGCGTTTTCTGTTCTTATATCTTCAAAGCATGCCCCCTGATTTATCCCAAAGAGCATCTGATCCCTATTTATGGTTTCATCCATATTGTTAAGACGCTTTATTTCATCTATGCATCTTAGAAGCCAGCGCTGAGTTCTTAAAACACTCTCTTCCACATATGAGCGCTCCGCCAGAGAACTGGGGCACTCGTCAAATGCCATAGCTATGGTACTTGCAAGATTGGACTGAATGCGCATGCTCTCTTCCGGCCCCATAAAAATCTTTCTGCCGTCAACATGCGAATTGAAGGATACTCCTTCCTCTTTTATCTTTCTGAGTGTCGCCAGGGAAAACACCTGAAATCCGCCGCTGTCTGTAAGGACAGGTTTTTCCCATGAGGAAAATTTACGGATCCCTCCCATTTTCGCCACAAGCTCATCCCCCGGTCTTACATGAAGGTGATAGGTATTGCAAAGCATTACCTTTGTTCCTATTTGTTCAAGGTCCTGTGTTGACACCGCCCCCTTTATCGCGCCTGCTGTCGCGACATTCATAAAGACAGGCGTTTCTATCCTCCCGTGAACTGTATCAAAAGAAGCCGCCTTTGCCCTGCCGTCAATATTATCGATCACATAGGTGTTTTTATCATTCATCAGACTTCTTTATTTCGATCTTCAGTTCTGCAAGCTGCTCCTCATCAACTGTTCCCGGCGCCTGAGTCATAAGGCAGGACGCATCCTTAATCTTAGGGAATGCTATCACGTCTCTTATCGAATCACTGTCTGTCATCAGCATTACCAGCCTGTCAAAGCCGTATGCCAGCCCCGCATGCGGGGGCACCCCGTATTTAAAGGCGTCTATAAGGAAACCGAATCTCTCATTCGCTTCCTCTTTGGTAAAGCCCAAAGCCTCAAACATTTTTTCCTGGATCACCGGATCATAAATCCTCTCGCTCCCTCCGCCAAGCTCAACTCCGTTCAGGACTATGTCATAAGCATTCGCTCTTGCCAGCTCCGGTTTTGAATCCAGAAGCTTAACATCCGCATCCATAGGCATAGTGAAAGGATGATGCATGGACACCCATCTTTCCTGCTCCTCAGAGTATTCAAACAGAGGAAATTCAACCACCCAGAGAAAATTAAAGCATTTGTCATCTATCAGGCCAATGCGCTGAGCCATCTCAAGCCTCAGCGCCCCAAGAGCCGCATATACTGTTTTATCTTTGTCTGCCGCGAAGAAGAGCATGTCGCCTTTTTCCGCGTCCATCTCGTCAATTATCGCTTTTATCTCTTCCTCAGTCATGAATTTGGCAAAAGATGACTTATATGTTCCGTCTTCATTTATACCAAGGTACGCAAGCCCCTTAGCTCCGTAGCCTTTGACAAATTCCGTGAGCGCATCTATCTGCTTTCTTGGCATAGCAGCCATGCCTTTAGCATTTATGCCCCTTACAGACTGCCCAGGCGCGGAAGCCGGTCCTGCGAATACGCCGAAACCGCAGTTCTTAACGCACTCCGTTATATCCTTAAGCTCCATCGCAAAGCGCGTATCCGGCTTATCTGAGCCATATCTGTCCATAGCCTCCTGCCATGTCATCCTTTTTATCGGAAGCGGCACATCTATGTTCATACACTCCTTAAAAACATGCGCTATGAGCCTTTCGTTAAGCTCCATTACATCATCCTGGTCAGCAAAAGACAGTTCCATATCTATCTGAGTGAACTCAGGCTGTCTGTCAGCCCTGAGATCCTCATCCCTGAAGCATTTCGCTATCTGGAAATATCTGTCATATCCGGCACACATTAACAGCTGCTTGTAAAGCTGCGGCGACTGCGGGAGCGCGTAAAATGACCCCGGATGAACCCTGCTCGGCACAAGATAATCTCTCGCCCCCTCAGGGGTACTCCTGCATAGCATAGGAGTTTCTATCTCCACAAAGCCTTCATCAACCATAAAGTCCCTTATGCTCTTTGCCACCCTGCTCCTGAACATTATATTACTCTGAAGGTCCGGCCGCCTGAGATCAAGATATCTGTACTTAAGCCTGAGCTCGTCCTTTGTCTGGCTGTCTTCTTCTATAGGGAACGGCGGCGTAAGCGCTTCTGATAATATCCTCAGCTCCAGAACTTTTATCTCTATTTCTCCTGTCTTCAGATTATCATTTACGGCGCCTTCTCTTTTCTGAACAAGGCCTCTTACCGCAATAACAAATTCATTCCTCAGTGTCTCAGCCTTCCTGAAGCCTTCCCCGCCTATGTTAACCTCATCAAAAAGAAGCTGGATAAGCCCTGTCCTGTCTCTTAGATCCACAAATATCAGGCTTCCCAGATCTCTCCTTTTATTGACCCAGCCCATAAGGACTACGCTCTCGCCTGTCTGCTTACTTGTTACTTCCGCACATCTGTGGCTTCTTGCAAAGCCGCTCATTGATTCCGCCATTACCTTTTTTTCGCTCCCGTTTTTTATCTTCTTATATAATCAGCTATTTCACTTATATTGATCTCTTCTTCCGTTCCGTCGTTCATATTCTTCAGTCTTACTCTTTTGCTTTCTATTTCCGATGCTCCCAGTATCACCACATAAGGTGCTTTGATCTTATTCGCATATTTCATCTGAGCTTTAACTGACTTTCCAAGATAATCTGTCTCAACACTCAGTCCCGCAGATCTGAGTCCGGATATCATCTTGAAACCTTCCTCCCTGGCGTCACTCATAAGCCCAACATAAATATCCGGCGCTTTTACATCTGCAAGCTCTATTCCCTCAAGCTCCAGAAAATATATTATCCTTTCAATCCCCAGACCAAAACCTGCTGCCGGGATATCGTGCTTTTCGTCTATTTCATTGACAAGACCGTCATATCTTCCGCCGCCGCATAATGTAAAGCCGTCTTTATTGACAAATTCAAAAACCGTCCTTGTATAGTAATCCAGACCTCTTACTATATGAGTGTCAACTTCATATTCAATACCGAGCGATGAAAGTGTGCTCTTGAGTTCCTCAAAATGTGTCCTGCAGTCATCGTCGAGATAGTCCACCGTCCTCGGTGCATCCTTAACTATCTGCCGGCACTCATCATTCTTGCAGTCCAGAACTCTCAGGGGATTTTTTTCCATCCTTTCAAGGCAGGTTCTGCAAAGCTTGTCTTTATGCTTATCAAGGTATTCAAGCAGCGCCCTGTTATACGCCTTTCTGCAGTCAGCGCATCCGATGGAATTGATATGCACCGAGATATCATTAAGCCCCAGCTCCGCGCAGATCCTTTTCACAAGGCTTATAAGCTCCGCCTCTACCAGAGGACTTGCCGAACCTATATATTCTACGCCGAACTGATGATGCTGTCTTAATCGTCCGCTCTGAGGTTTTTCATAACGAAACGCGGGAGTTATATAAAAGAATTTTCCAAGACCACTCTCCGCGTAAAGACTATGTTCCAGATACGCCCTTATAACTCCGGCTGTACCCTCAGGCTTAAGTGTTATGCTTCTTCCCCCTTTATCCTCAAAGGTATACATTTCCTTCTGCACAACATCTGTTGTTTCGCCTACTCCGCGCTGAAAAAGTACGGTATGTTCAAATACGGGAGTAGCTATCTGTTTGATATTAAAGGCTCTCGCCTCATTCCTGCAGATCTCCTCTATCTTTTCCCTGACTGCCATATCCCTGCCGAACCAGTCGGCAGTACCTCTGGGTGCCTGAGTTATCATTTTATCTCTACTCTCCTTTGTATCTGTGAAGCGCTCTCTCACCTTTTACATCTGTAGCCATTTCATGTCCCGGATAGATAACAGTCTCTTCCGGAAGCGGCAGTATTTTGTTTCTTATCGAATCGAAAAGATCTCTGTCACTTCCTCCCGGAAAATCCGTTCTCCCCCACGAGCGGTAAAATACAGTATCCCCCGAAAGCAGGAACCTTGCGTCTTCAAAATAGTAGCAGGTTCCGCCCACAGTATGTCCCGGTGTGTGTATCACCTTTACCCTCATTCCGCCTATGTTCAGTTCTTCGCCGCCTTCCAGCCTCACATCGTCATCATCCAGGAAAATAGCGTAAGGTCTCATGTGAAAAGAGCCGTGATTGAGCATAGGCTCGTCAAGACGATGTATATAAACCGGAACATGATACTTTTCTTTTATCTCAGGGAGAGCCAGAACGTGGTCTCCATGAGAATGTGTCAGGAAAACGGCAACCGGCTTAACGCCCCTTTCTTCTATGCATTCAGCAATAAATCCGGCGTTATCACCCGGGTCTGTTATTATCGCCTCTTTTATATCCTCATCATATATAAGGTAACAGTTCGTCTCCAGCACACCTACTCTGATGCAGTCTATCTTTATGCCCATATACGTCCCCTTTCCTTTCAACCTGTTGTTCTTGTGATATCTATAACTCCTTCGATAGCTTTCAGCTTATCTATTACCTTTGAAAGCTCATCTTTTGAAGAAACCTTAAAGCCCATGTCTATGGTTGCAAGCTGCTGCTTGTTTACTCTTACATTAAGACTTATAACATCCATTCCACGCTCCGACATTGCCTTCGATATATCCACGAGCATGCCCGGACGGTTATTGGCGTAAAGACTTATCTCAACTGTATATTTTTCATCCTTAAATGCCGATGAGGGCTTATCCCACTCCGCATCTATCAGCCTTTCTCTTTCCATGCTGTTAAGGTTGACCACATTTACACAATCAGTCCGGTGAACAGTCACGCCTCTTCCTCTTGTTACAAAGCCTACTATCTCATCTCCGGGCACGGGTGAGCAGCACTTCGCGAACCTTACGGCAACGTCATGTATACCTTTAACTACAATGCCACTCCGGTGTTTTTCATCGCGGAGCTTTTTGTTATCCGACGAGGCAGATTCCATAACAGCCTCATCTGTCAGCTCATTAAGCTTATTCTTTTTTTTGTATTCTTCAAGCAGCCGGTTAACGATCTGCCCTTCCTTAAGGCCCCCGTGACCTACTGCGGCAAGTACTGCGTCCCAGTCTTTGCAGCTGTATCTTGTCAGCACAGGGCCTTGATATTCGGGATCGAAGATGCGGGTATTTGTTATACCCTTGGTCTTCATGTATTTATCAATGAGTTCCCTGCCCCTGACTATGTTCTCTTCTTTAAATGCATTTCTGAACCATTGATTTATCTTCTGCTTGGCGCCGGGACTTTTGACTATCTTAAGCCAGTCCAGGCTGGGCCCCTTTGAGTTCTGCGATGTGATTATCTCTATCCGGTCTCCGTTTTGTATCTTGTAGTCAATGTTAACTATCTTGTCATTTACTCTGGCCCCTATCATCCCGTTGCCTACCGCCGAATGTATGCTGTACGCAAAATCGATGGGAGTAGAACCTGTCGGAAGGGTTTTAACATCGCCCTGAGGCGTAAAACAAAACACATCATCTGCAAAAAGATCAAGGTCGCTCTTCAAGAACTCCATGAATTCCGTGTTGTCTGACATCTCTGTCTGCCAGTCTAATATCTGACGCAGCCAGGCCAGCTTCTCTTCCTCGCTCTGCTTAATGGTCTTATCGCCGGCTCCTTTGCCTTCTTTATATTTCCAGTGAGCTGCGATACCGTACTCTGCCGTCCTGTGCATATCGTATGTTCTTATCTGGACTTCAAACGGCGGTCCGGAAGGACTGATCATCGTGGTATGCAGCGACTGATACATATTAGGCTTGGGCATGGCTATATAGTCCTTAAACCTGCCCGGGATAGGTTTATATATCTCATGTATTATTCCGAGGGCCGCGTAGCAATCCTTAACAGTATCCACCTTTATCCTTACCGCAAACAGATCATAGATCTGATCGAGGGACCTGTTCTGATTTATCATTTTTTTATATATGCTGAAGAAGTGCTTGACTCTTCCCTCAACCTCGCACTTGATCCCGGCCTTTCGCATATGCTCCCTGACCTCATCCACCATCCTTGCGATGAAATCCTCTCTTGCGGTCTTTCTTTGCCTGATGTTTTCCACAAGCGAATAGAAAACATCCGGCTCGGAATACTTAAGGGCAAGATCATCCAGTTCTATTTTTATCGTAGATATTCCGAGACGCTGGGCAATGGGAGCATATATATCCATTGTCTCTCTGGCCTTTTCCTTCTGTTTTTCTCTCGTCATGAACTGGAGAGTCCTCATATTGTGAAGGCGGTCAGCCAGCTTTATGATGATCACTCTGATATCCTTGGCCATTGCAAGGAACATCTTTTTGAGATTTTCGGCCTGCACCTCTAACTTATCCGCAGAATATTTGATCTGTGTCAGCTTGGTAACGCCGTCAACAAGGAGCGCAACCTCCTCGCCGAATTCCTCTCTCACATCATCGAGCGTCATGTCAGTATCTTCGACAACATCGTGAAGGATCGCAGCCGCCACGGTCTCCTTATCCATTTCAAGCTCAGCGAGTATTATAGCCACATGAAGCGGATGACTGATATATGGCTCGCCTGATTTTCTGAGCTGTTCACCGTGCGATGCCCTTGCCACCTTAAAGGCTTTTTCTATAAGGGAGAGATCTTCCGACGGATGATACGCCCTCATTTTTTCTGTAAGCTCGTTAAAAAGGTCTGAAATGGGCACACGAGGCAGGGGCTCGTTGATACGCGAGATCGATGTTTCGCTTTCTTTCTGCCCCGAGAGACTGTATGTTGGTTCTTTTGTTATTACCTGCGTTTCATTCATACCATTTTGTATGATCAAACAAAGAGCTGTCATAATATATGCGGTCTTTGTCGTACTGCATGCCGTTTATATTTTCCTGCCCGTACTGCCACATCACTGAAGGAAATTCCCCTGTGGGTTGGCTTATCCCCCAGTGGGCAAGCCATACCATGCCTTCATTTGCTATCGCTCTATAGTTAAGTACATTCCTGAAATAGTCCGTGTTGGCATATACGCCCACATTATAGTAGCCCCTTGCATTCATGCCTCTGATAAATCTTAAGCAGAAATTCGTGAGCGTATTACCGTTTGCGTAGGGATTCATGTTATTTCTGAGTTTATATCCGTCAGCGTCTTCCATGTCGAACCATATCCCCATAACAGGGTTGCGCCCCTGTATCATTCTGTATGTATGACGGATCTCACTGTCAAGATCATCATTATTAAGCGCGTAGGAATATATATATACGCCGTATGGTATTCCATACTTTTCACATTGCTGCATGTTATACCCGGCCATTTTGTCATCCTGAGCTTCTATGTCATTTCCATAGCCGATCCTTATAATGGCAAACTTGATCCCCCTGTTTTTCAGGTCGGCCCAGTCAATGTAGCCGTTATGATCCGAAACATCAACACCGTCAACATATTCCCTTACCACTCCATTTACAACACGGTATTCTTTACCATAGATGCTGTATTTGCCGGTATAGTTCCAGTCTATCATCGCGTTTTTTATTTTATACCAGTTCCCCCGGCCGTCAAGCTGAGCAATAGTATCTACCCCCCAGTCTATCTTGCCGTGGTAAACATAAAACCACATTCCATAGTTCTGAACAAGATTACTGTAATTCCAGTCTATACATCCGCCTTTCACATAGAACCAGGTGTCGTAATAGTTTATAAGACCGTGGTATCCCCAGTCTATCTCACCGTTTTTGATATAAAACCAGCTGCTTTCATAATATGAGAGTCCGTTATACCCCCAGTCTATCATTCCATTAGTTACCTTAAACCAGTTCCCTGTTCCGTTAAGCTGTGATAATGTGGAATAATTCCAGTCTATCCTGCCGTGGTGAACATAAAACCACATTCCATAGTTTTGGACAAGATTACTGTAATTCCAGTCTATGACACCGTTTTTGATATAAAACCAGTTGTCTTCATAATAGGAGAGTCCGTTATACCCCCAGTCTATCATCGCGTTTGTTATTTTATACCAGTCCCCATTGCTGTTAAGCTGCGCAAGAGTATCCGTCCCCCAGGTTATCCTGCCATTATGAACATAAAACCAGATGCCGTAGTTGAATACCAGGTTCGTATACGAGGTGTCGATCTTTCCGTTTACAAGGTAATACCAGGTTCCGTCTTCCTCCTGAGCCAGTCCGGTATATTTATTATCCACCTGCTGCTTCCACTTATGCTCAGATACAGTCCGTATTGCCGGAAGAGTTATGAAGATTGTATCCTCCGGACCCGTTCCGCCTGCTTCATCTTCTATGCCTGTTTCATCTTCAGCCTGCAATGTGAGGGCATCTGTCAATGTAATGGTTTCAGGGGATGAGAACCACCTCTCTTTTTCACCTCCGTATACCGCTACGGAAAAAATGCCTTCCTCCTCCTCAAACAGGTACATCGACTTCACATCCCGGCGGCTGTATCTGACAGGCTGTTCACCGGCATCATCGCCGGCGATCAGAAGATCAAATTCCTCGTCATTATCAGGAAAACTTTTTTTGATCATATCTTCCAGAGAATAATATTCCCGTTCTGATATGTTCAGCTTTCCGTTTTCTATATAATAAAAATCTTCCGGATATTTCTCTGCCGCAATTATCTTTTCTTTATTCAGCCTGACAACGGTTCCGTCTTTGCCCACTAAAGCTATTACGCCTTTATCCGGCCCCGCCTCAGCCTCAGACGCTCCCCTGGTTATAACAGGTATACACATCGCTGAGCAGAGCACTGTTACTGCTATCAGGATAACCGATATGGCTTTTATTATCGCGGTTTTATTCAATTTCCTTCTCCTGGTGTGCTTGCTCCAAAACTGTTTGACACATGAAAGCCCAATGTGATATAAAATAACACGTGTGTCTAAGGGGAATCATACAATGGCAGTATGACGGTCTCCAAAACCGTTCATGGGAGTTCGAATCTCTCTTCCCCTGTTAATGCCGGTCGTTCCATGCGGAGCGGCCGGTTTTTCTGTTACACTAAGCTTATATTATATCACTGTTCGCGCGCTTTGTTAATCGCTTCTTTTACACCTGATACAGCTTCTATGCTTATACCTTCGATGCCCGCCAGAGCCTTTTTTGCGCTTACCGGGACTATGCATTTTTTAAATCCCAGCTTTTGCGCCTCTTTTACCCTTTCCTCTATACGACTGACATTTCTTATTTCTCCGGAAAGCCCTACCTCACCTATAGCAATGGTCTTAGCATCTACCACAAAGTCCATATATGCGGACGCCAGCGCGATCATCACCGCAAGGTCGAGCGCGGTTTCATTGATCCTCATTCCGCCTACAACATTCAGATACGCGTCACACTCGAAGAAGCGAAAGCCGAGCCTGCGTTCAAGCACTGCAATAATAAGATTCATCCTGTTATGGTCTATTCCGGATGCGCTCCTTCTGGGATTGGCAAGGGCTGACTTTGCGACAAGAGCCTGAACCTCCACAAGTATAGGTCTTGAGCCTTCCAGAGAGCACGAAACTATTGAACCCGAAGTATTTTCCGGCCTCCCCATTAGCATATAGGCAGACGGATCCTTGATCTCCCTAAGCCCCTGCGAACTCATTTCAAAAAGACCGACCTCATTTGTTGCTCCGAAACGGTTCTTAACGCCCCTTAATATCCTGTGGCCCGTGCTGGTATCCCCTTCAAAGTACAGAACTGTGTCGACCATGTGCTCAAGCATTCTGGGACCGGCCACTACGCCTTCCTTTGTTACGTGACCGACTATAAATATGCTTATGCTGCTTGTTTTCGCAAGCTGCATAAGCATATTGGTACATTCCCGTATCTGCGACGGACTCCCCTGAGTGGAGCTTATGTCTTTCCTGAACATAGTCTGTATGGAGTCTATCACTACAACTTCCGGTTCTTCAGAAAGAACAGCCCGGCATATGAGATCAAGATCATTTTCAGCAATAAGCTTCATGCTGTCACTGAAATCACCTAAGCGCGCCGCCCTCATCTTTATCTGCCCGGGACTTTCCTCACCGCTGATATAAAGCACTTTTTTTCCTGTGCTGCTGATGTTGCGGCACATCTGGGTAAGGATAGTTGACTTACCTATTCCCGGATCCCCTCCCACAAGCATCAGAGCTCCCTTTACTATGCCCCCACCCAACACTCTGTCGAATTCCGGCATTCCGGTATGGAGCCTGTTTTTTTCATTTATCTCTATCTCATTCATGGAAAGAGCCTTCAGGTCATTCATAAACAGCCCTGACGGCTTCAAACTCAATTTCCGGGGCATCCCGTCCGCAGACGGCGCCTCAACAAAAGTGTTCCATTCATGGCAGGCGGGGCACTGCCCCGCCCACTTGGCGCTTTCATATCCGCACTCTTTACAGAAGAACGATGTATCTTTTGCTTTCGCCATTTTATTTCCTTTTTCCTACCACGGTAAAAACAAGCCTGTCTTTATCCCTGGGCACCTTAATGCTTATCGTTTCGCCTTCTTTAATGTTTCCGGCCAATATCTCCTCTGCGATCTCATCCTCCATGAGCGCCTGAACCTTTCTCTTCAACGCTCTCGCGCCATATTTAGGATCATAGCCTTTATCAACCAGGAAGGATTTAGCACTTTCGGCAACCTTCAGTTTTACATTCATCTGCTCTCTTGCTCTGTCTCCGAGTTCTTTCAGAAGAAGCTCGATTATATCCTTCATGTTATCCTTTGAAAGTGCCTCGAACACTATTATCTCATCTATGCGGTTAAGGAATTCCGGCTTGAAGATATTTTTCACTTCTTCCATTACCGCGTTTTTCATAGTGTTATAATCTGTCTTTTCGGATTTATCAGCCGCGAATCCAAGGTTTTTCGGTTCCATTATCCTTTGGGCCCCGGCATTGCTCGTCATGATTATCACCGTGTTTTTGAAATCCGTCACTCTGCCATGTGAATCAGTTATCCTTCCGTCGTCAAGAACCTGGAGAAGGATATTAAATACATCCGGATGCGCCTTTTCCACTTCATCAAAAAGTATTATTGAATATGGATTCCTTCTTACCTGCTCAGAGAGCTGGCCGCCTTCGTCATAACCGACATACCCCGGAGGCGAGCCTATCAGCTTTGACACACTGTGCTTTTCCATATATTCAGACATATCCACTCTGATTATGGCATTCTCGCTTCCGAACATGGCTTCCGCAAGGGCCTTACTGAGCTCTGTTTTTCCAACACCTGTCGGCCCGAGGAAAAGGAATGAGCCTATAGGCCTTTTAGGATCCTTTAATCCCACGCGGCCTCTTCGTATTGCCTTTGAGAGAGCAAGCACTGCCTCATTCTGGGCTATCACCCGCTTATGAAGAGTTTCCTCCAGGCGCATCAGCCTCTCACCTTCTTCCTCCTCAAGCTTTTTAACAGGTATCTTTGTCCACTTCTCAACCACATCGGCAATATCATCCGCCTCTACCTTGAGCTCTCCGCCCGATTCATCTAATAGTTTCTGCCTGTGATCATCTATCTCAGACCTTAATATTCGTATATCCTTATGTGTGTCAGAAGCTGCCCTGATATCGCCGGCTCTGACAAAGGCTTCTCTTTTTTCCTCCATTGCCTTAAGCTTATCATCCATTTCTTTAAGCTCAGGAGGCATGATGTATGATGCCAGTCTTACCTTTGACGCAGCCTCGTCAATAAGATCTATCGCTTTATCCGGCAGGAATCTGTCGTTTATATATCTTACCGAAAGCTTTACCGCGGCATCTACTGCCTCATCGGTTATCTTTACTTTATGATGCTCCTCATAATTAGGACGCAGACCCTTGAGGATAGCCACTGTTTCCTCAGACGACGGCTGCTCTACGCTTACCGGCTGGAACCTTCTTTCCAGAGCCGCATCTTTCTCAAAGTGCTTTCTGTATTCGTCGAGAGTTGTAGCTCCTATTATCTGCACCTCTCCTCTTGCAAGAGCGGGCTTAAGGATATTCGCCGCATCTATTGAACCCTCCGCTCCGCCGGCACCGATCATGGTATGTATCTCATCCATGAACAGTATCACATTTCCATCTTCCTTAACCTCATTTATCACCCGCTTAACGCGTTCTTCAAATTCGCCTCTGTATTTGCTTCCGGCCACCATAGCCGGAAGATCGAGCGAAAGGATCCTTTTTGATGAGACCGGTCCGGCTATCTCTCCGTCGACTATCTTTTGTGCAAGTGCTTCTGCGATACTTGTTTTACCTACGCCCGGCTCGCCTACAAGACAGGGGTTATTCTTTGTTCTTCGGGAAAGTATCTGTACTATCCTGCTTATTTCATCCTCACGGCCTATTATGGGATCAAGTCTTCCCCGCTTTGCTTCTTCGTTAAGGTCCGTGCTGAATTCGCTCAGGAGACCGCCTTTTTCAATGCCCTGTCTGTTTCCGGACATTTTGCTTTTATGTTTATTCACGTCTTCACCCATTGCCGCAAGTATCTCCCCGTACAGCCTGTTTCTGTCGATCCCGAGCCCGGAAAGTACTCTGAGCGCGGCATTGTCGTTTTCCTTTAATATAGCAAGCAGCAGGTGTTCCGTGCCTACAGCGCTGCAGTTAAAGCGCTCTGCCTCCAGACCGGCGTTATGTAAGACAACCTCCGCTTTAGGCGAGAAGCACTCTCCGTCATTTACGATCACCATCTGCGGTACATTGAATGTTTTGCTTATGAGATTCTTGATAGCGTCAGCAGTTATCCCATGCTGGTCCAAAACTCTTTTTGTCACCGAGCCCGGCACAAGCGCCAGCCCTATGAGTATATGTTCTGTGCCTATATAGGTGTTTCCGAGTTCAACTGATATCTCGGTTGCCTCCGTTATTGCCTGTTTAGCTGAATTTGTAAATGGTATTTTCTTCATATCTGTTCTCCTAATTCAATTCGTCATAAATATCATCTATGAGCTGCTTAAACTCTTCACGCGTTATTCCTTTACAGATACCTCTCGCGACCAGCGGCTTGAAATATTCCCGCATTTTGTTCAGCGAAGCCATTTTATCCATATCAACCGCAACGACGGCGCCTCTCCTGCGATCCACTTTAAGAAAGCCTTCCTGTCTGAGTGTGGTATATGCCTTGTTTACCGTATGCATGTTAACACCGATATCATCTGCCAGCGCCCTTACTGACGGAAGAGATTCACCCTCCTTCAGCTGTGAGGTAGCTATTGCCAGGAATATCTGATTACGAAGCTGGATATATATAGCCTCATCACTGTTAAAATCTATTTTGATATACATAAATAAACCTCTCGTTCTATTTGTTATACAGATGATATAACAATTGCAACTTTCAGTCAAGACCTATTGTACCGGTACCTAAAGCATACGGCGGTCGGCCGGGTGATCAACAGCCAGCCTGTTCAACCTGCCCTCCCATAAAACAGACCGGACATCAGTCCGGTCTGCCATAGATCCGTTATAGTCAGATATTACTCTTACCCGGAAATGTCCCCCGGATTGTCATCGGAAGTATCAGCAGGTTCTGCCTCCTGCTCTTTATATTCCTGATATTTCTCCTCAGCTGACGAAACAAACTCATTTATCTTATCAGTTGCGCCATCGGTATACCCCTTTATCGTATCACCTGCTTTGCTTGAGAACTCTTCATATTTGGCTTTAGCTTTTTTTATTGCATCGGTATCCGTTGCTTTCTTAACCGCCTTGCCAAGCTCCTCTCCTGTCTGCTTAGCATACGCTTTTACCTTTTTGCCGGCATCGCTTGAATTAAAATTATCCTTAAGATTTTTCGCGGTTACAAAAGCAGTGATGGGCAGTACAACCACCTGGGCAGCCATATCCATCAATATGTTCTTTGTTTTTTTATCCATTACTACACAGCTCCTTTCTTTCTCCTTCATTCCGAATATCTGCCAAAAAATCCTTCAACCTGTTTATATAAAACATGACCCTGCTCGCGATCACGATACAATCGGCTTCATCAGTACATATATTTTTTATGTATTTTAACACAGACAATACCTGCTTGTTAAATTATTTTAGCACACCGAAGTCGGAAAATGGCCAGTAACATAAAAAAGCTTTTCCTATTATCGCTTCTTTATCAACATAGGGATTTATCCATTTTCTGGAATCCTTGGAATTTCCGCGGTTATCCCCCATCATAAAATATGAGTTCTCCGGAACCTCATAAGGCCCGTAATCCTCCCCGTCCAGTGGCATCAGGTAATAATCCGGATTGATGTAGTCCTCTTCGAACTTCTTTCCGTTTATATATGTCTGTCCGTTTTTTATCTCAATGCTCTCCCCCGGAAGTCCGATTATCCTTTTAACGAAAAACTGTTTCGGATCATCAGGATATCTGAAGATCACGATATCCCCTCTCTGCGGCTCTGAAAAGATATAGGCAAGCCTGAAGCCTATCATCCTCGACCCGGCCATTATCGTCGTTTCCATGGATCCGGTCGGTACCACAGAGTTGACGATGATGCAGAAATTAATTACCAGTGCCACGGCCAGAGCTATCACGATTATCTTCATCCAGTCGAGGAAAGCATAAAGACCGGGCTTCTCTTTTCTTTTTTCTTCCCTCTCTTTTTTTCTTAATTCTCTGGTCGATAGAACTTCTTCTTTGATCTCTTCCCTCATTCTATAAATTTATATCCTTTTCATGTTCTGTCAGTTATCCCCTTAAATATTTGATATGTGTGGATAACTTGTAAGTTTTACACATTTTCTGAAGCATCTGCTATTATTATATCGATCGCTTTGTTCTCATTTTCGATATTCACTACCTTATGCCTGCCTCCGTTTTCCCCGTCAATTACCCACTGCAGGTCGTTATCGCATTCCACGCTGATCTTCGAAGTTTTAAACTTGGTCACCATCTCGTTACTTATATCCTTGTCTGTCCGCAGAAATATATTATCTACAAGACGGCTGAACTGATAGAGGTTTTTGGGACGTTTACACAGGACAACCTCAAAAATACCGTCGCTGAGATCCACATTATTTCCCATTATATTGGAAAAGCCTCCAACGCTAAGGGTATTAGCCATCATGCCAAGAAAAAAATTATCCTCTATAAGCACTTCCTCGCCATAGATGTCAGTATATCTTATTTTAAGGTCATACGCATCCAGATGGAGCAGGACCTTGATCCCTTCTATTATGTAGGCGAGATGTCCGAACTTCTTCTTTGCCGCACGCGGCGTAAAGCATGAAACCGCAGATAACTTTCCAAATGATGCCACATAGGTAAAGAAGCTTTCATTCATCCTGCCGATATCCGTACTGAACGGCACGCCGCATGCGGCGATCTCCGCAGCCTCTTTCACTGATTTCGGGAGTTTGTAGCTCTTTCCTGTATCATTTGTGGAGCCAGCCGGTATAAATCCGATCGGTATTCTTTCCTCCGGCGGAAAAGTCATCATCGCGGATACGACCTCACTCAGTGTACCGTCTCCGCCCGAGCAGACTATCCTGTCAAAGTGCGTGGCATTGGCCATCACCTCTTTTTTTGCATCTTCACTTGCTTTTGTTCTGTAAAGTCCAACCTGATATCCGTGTTTCTCAAATATATCTGTTACATCATCAAGATGTCTTTTTATCGCGCTTCTTCCGGCACTGGGATTGTATATAAATAAAAGTCTCTTTCTCATCAGTCTATCTCCCTTGTGTAATAAGCCAGCCAGTCCTTGATCTCGCTATTAAAAAACCCTTCTGTTTTTTGATAAACCATTCTATGATAGCTATTTAATAATTTTTTATCCTCATCTGTCAAGTACTGCTTATCAATTCCGTCAAGATCTATAGGGACAAAAGTAAGATTCTCAAACTGAAGAAATCTCCCCTCAGGTGTTTCCATGTAGGGAACCACCAGAAGCTCGTTTTCAGTTCTTACCCCGTACTTTCCTTCCCTGTACACTCCGGGCTCATCTGTCACTACCATCCCTTCCTTAAGCACTGCTGATGGTCTGCTGTCATTTATCCTGTATCTTACCGCCTGAGGACCTTCGTGCACATTGAGCACGTGACCTACCCCGTGCCCTGTCGAACATTTATAGTCCATCCCCTCATTCCACATCGGTCCCCTGGCAAGTATGTCAAGATTTTCCCCTCTGCAGCCTTCTATAAACTTTGCGTTCATCAGCCTGAGCATGGATACTGCCGTAAGTGTGAAGCTTTTTTTCTCTTCTTCTGATACCGGACCTAAAATAAAGGTTCTTGTTATATCAGTTGTGCCGTCCATGTACTGACCGCCGCTGTCCAAAAGCAGCATCCCCGAGGAATATATCTGGCCGGCGGTCTCCGGTGTTGCCTCATAATGCATCATTGCCGCATTTTCCTTATAGGCGGCGATAGTATCGAAGCTTGGTTCTATGTACAGCGGATCCTCCTGTCTGAGCGTCGTAAGATATTCATTTATACTGACTTCATCCAGATAAATGCGCCCCGCGTTCTTTTTAATCCAGTACATAAAACGTATGATCACTGCGCTGTCTCTTAACAGAGCATTCTTCAGACATGCGATCTCTGTTTTATTCTTCACAGCTTTCATCTTAACCGACGGGTTTTCGGCATCGATTATCTGATTTTTTCTGTCCTTAAAATAACGGTATGTGTCATAACATATCCTGCCAAGATCCATTATGACAAGATCTGTATTTGCTATACTTTCATCCTCAAACCATTTGCGCGAATATCCGTTTTCCCTGGTATATACCTGTGCTGTTTCTTTTGTTATAGCCGCATAAGCATATGCCACCGGATTATTGGGGATATCGTTTGCCCTGATGTTAAATATCCATGCTATGTCCTCAGGGGAATTAAGAAGATATATGTAATCAACTGACTCCCCCGCTATCGTCTCCAGCTCACTTCTTACCCTTTCAAGCTTGTCCTCTGATGACTCTCCTGTATATCTGTCCGGAAGATCCCATATTTCCGTAAAATTCTGTCCGGGCCTGTCTGTCCATATCACATCCACCAGGTCTTTTTTATATTTAACACCAGACGCTTTCGCAGAGATCTTTTCAGCAAATCCGGCATTCACTACATTTCCGTCATACCCAAGTACCTTACCTTTTGCCTTGTCCCTGATAAATGATGCCGGCTCCGGCTCTCCCTCAAGCCCCCATTTGATGAGCGTGATATCACTTCCGCTCAACTGATACGCAGCCTGAATATGATATCTTCCGTCCGCGAAAAGCCAGACCCCCTCATCTGATACGAGCAGGTGACCTGCAGAGCCTGTAAACCCGGTCAGATATTCGATACATCTGAAATGATCGCTTACATATTCACTTCCATGACAGTCACTCATGGGGATATAGTAAAGCTCTATCCCCTCTAATCTCATTAACTTTCTCAGTTCACAGATCCTGTCAGAATGTATATTCACTGATCCTTCCCCCGGATTTAATACTCAGCCAAATAAGCAGCCCGTTTTGGCCAGGGCCCCAACAGTGACTGAAAGCTGTGTTGACCTGACATAAACCGGGTCGCGCTCCACCCAACCCGGTTCAGAAAAATCCTGGGGAGTTCTTTCTTCCTCATGCCTGCCGGTCCCCTCCCCTGTTATCGTACATCGTGCGTCTTAAGCCTGTCGTTCCCTGATCGATCGCCATAATATACTTTTTCATCTCAGGAAACCCGCGATTATCTCCTGTTCAGCCTCTTCCTCTGAAAGCCCAAGGGTCATAAGCTTCATCAGCTGCTCGCCTGCTATCTTTCCTATCTGCGCTTCATGGATAAGAGCGGCATCAAGATCATTGGCGACAATGTCAGGACTTGCGGATATCCTGGCGTTGTCCATGATAATGGCGTCACACTCCGTATGGCTGGCGCATCTGGCGTTACCTACTATATCTGCCTTAAACCCCTGTGTGGAATCATCTCTTGCCACTGCTCTGCTTACAAGGTCGCAGGAGGAATCCACCCCGTCCATAGTCACGTTGAACACAGCATCCGCATGCTGTCTGCCGTGAGTCATCAGCTTGTCTCTGACTACTAGCTTGGCGCCCTCTCCCTTAAGCCTTGCAGTTGTGTCTCTTACAGTATCATCGATCCCTTTTATCTGTGTGGTCTCAAGCTCCATATAGCCGCCCTCTTCTATCTCAACCACAGTGGTGGGATTCATTATGTTATTGCCTGTCGCATCCGGATCATTTTCTCCGTAATGCTTTTCAATATATTTCACTCTGGCGTTTTTTCCCACATAAAACGTATGGATGCCATCATGTCTGCTTTCCTGGTCTCCGCAGTTATGTATGCCGCAGCCGGCTATTATAGTCACATCCGCGTCATCGCCTATAAAAAAATCGTTATATACCATGTCTTTAAGTCCGGACTGTGAGATTATCACCGGTATATGCACACTTTCATTTTTTGTTCCGGGTTTTATTATTATATCGATCCCCGGCTTGTCCTCTTTGGTGACGATATCTATGTTGGCTGTAGTATTCCTTCCGCCAAGAGCACCGTTTGACCGTATATTATACGCCCCCTCCGGCACCTCATGTAGATCAGCAACTTTTTCCAGCAATTCCTTTTGTATTTTGTCCATGGCTGTTCCCCTTAATGCTACTATTGATAAAATCTGCAGCCGGCTGTTCCTTTAAGCAGCTCCGGAAGGATATCTTCCTTTTTATCGTATGCCGCTATACATCCGTCTTTGATAACTGCTATCTCATCCGCGATATCAAGTATCCTCTCCTGGTGAGATATTATGATTATGCTTCTTTCTCTTTCCGCTCTCATCTTTTCAAATACTTTGATCAGATTGGAAAAGCTCCAGAGATCTATTCCCGCTTCCGGCTCATCAAGTACACTTAGACTTGTTCCTCTGGCAATAAGCTGGGCTATCTCTATCCGCTTGAGTTCTCCTCCGCTTAGGGACGAATCAACATCCCTGTTGATATAATCCTTTGCGCACAATCCCACCTCGCTCAGGAAAGCGCAGGCCTGGGCAATACTTGTGTCCCTGCCTGCCGCAAGGCCCAAAAGGTCTTTTACCTTTATCCCCTTAAATCTTACCGGCTGCTGAAAGGCGAAGCTTATACCGAGCCTGGCTCTTTCTGTAATAGACATTCCGGTAATATCTTCGCCGTTAAACAATATCTTTCCCTCTGTGGGTTTATATATGCCTACTATAAGCTTTGCCAGAGTGGATTTCCCGCCGCCATTAGGCCCTGTGATAGCTATGAATTTCTGATCATCCACCTTCAGGCTGACATTGTTGATTATTTCCTTTGTTTCGTTATCCTCGTTGTTAACAGAAAATGAAACATTCTTAAGTTCTAACATGATATTCTGTCCAATCTTAGTGTTTGTATGTCATTCTTGCCGATCCGTCTTTGAAGACCTCCACTCTCGCAACGGCTCCGTTTATCATAACGAACTGCGGCCCCTTATGTCCTATGTCCGCCCCTGTTATCAGAGGGATATCAAGCTCCGCGAGGCGTTCTTCAACTACTTCCTCGTAAGACGGCAGTTTTTTCCCCTCAACGTTTTCGTCATCATAGAACATTGGTCTTCCGAAGATAATACACACAGTGCCGTCAAACCAGCCAAGCTCCTTCATCTTCCAGAGACCTTCCATCATCTTTTCGCACCCAAGATCAAAGCTTTCCAGATACCAGATTATCCCGTCCGACCTGTATTTTTCGATATATTCAAGCGTTCCGTCAAACCTCGTCCCTGCGACAGAAAGAAGCACATCCATGCATCCGCCGATAAGTCTTCCTGTGATATCAACAGGAACCTTTCCGTCATTTACCTTCCAGAATACTTTTTCATCCTTGGAATAAGGCTCCAGACCGGTCTTAAGTTCTTTAAAGCCGTCCTGATATTTATAAAAACTGGTCTGTACAAACTGGTCTCCCTTTAGTATATCCAGACCTCTTTTAACACTGTCATCCCACGGGTCCATTCCAAAATCCGAGAAATTGCACCCGTAGGCAGTGGCAACATCTGCCTTTGTTGTAAGATAGTGCAATATAGCGGTATTGTCAGAATAGCCCTGCACCCATTTGGGATGTGACCTGAAAAGCTCAAGATCCACATAGGGAAGCATTTCCACCTGATCAGCTCCGCCGCTTGCGGCAAATATGGCTTTGACATTATCTTCTTTTACAAGGGCATTAAACTCATATGCCTTTTCCTGTCCGTTTCCGCTTCTTCCGAAGGCATCAGCCTGCTTAAATACATTATTTGTGAACACAGCGCCAAATCCGGCTTTCGCCAGAAGATTCGCGCCATGGTTGGACCTGTATTGTTTTATCTCGTCATCCACAGGATGACTCATTGCCGTAACGCCTATCCAGTCTCCGTTTTTAAGATATTCAGGAATTAACATCATTTTTCCCCTTTCATGGTCTTTATCTTGTATCTTTATGATTTTAACAGCAAACCGCACTCAAATTCAACGGCAAATGATCACTTAAGAGTGATCTGTTTTTCCAGATGCGTTGAGTACAGTATCATTTCCCTTACCGGGATCTTGTATGCCGATTCCAGCGCATTTGCATATATCTTCTGCTGAGGACCGTATTTTTCCAAAAGATATTTTTCATCAACATTTACGTCTGTTTTATAATCAGCAAGAACAATATACTTTCCGTCTTCATCCTCTTCAAAGAAAAATGCGTCAACAATCCCCTGGACCAGTCCGTTGCTGATACCATCTATTTCAGTTCCCATAACAAACTGCTTTTCTCTGTTCAGATTTCCGGTCTCGTAGGCTCTTTTCATTCTTCTGCCTAAATCTGACGAGATAAATATCGCGATCTTTTCCGGCGCAACAGACTTTGCCTGCTCTGAACTGAGATAGCCTTTTTCGCACATTCTTTCTATCTGTATGTCTGCCTCTTTTTCGTTATCAGCCTCATCATCAAATGCCGAGTAATCCAGAAGCTCAAATACCTTATGATATGCGTTTCCTCTTTGCGCGCCTGTTATTCCGCCTCCTCCTCTGAACACGAACGGCTCTGCTCTTTCGATATTATCCGCCTCCATCTGTGACGCGGTTATCTTGGCTGCCGTTTTCGTATGCTTCAGATACGGATAATCCATACTATATATCCCTTCAGGCGCGGTCATGTCCTTATCGGCGTTTCCGATCAACCTTTGAATCTCTTTTTGCTTTTCCGCCTCCTCAAAGATCTCTGCTGCCCTTTCCAGTTCAATCTCAACCTCGTCCTTTACGGTCAGTTTCGCAATGTCAGGTGCTTCGCTGCCATAAGACAAAAGCGCCTTTGTACATAAAAGCATGTATGAGTTCGCTTCCATTATCTGCATGACATCCCCGATCATTGCCAAATGCTCCTTCTCCCACTCCTCATTTTTGGACAGTATGTTTCTCGCCGACCCTGTTATTATAAGTTTTTCCCTGGCTCTGCTCATGGCAACGTACAGCAGTCTTATCTCTTCCGCAAAGTTCTTGCGTTTTCTTTTTGCTATTATTGTTTCCATTATTAGGCTTTTCTTTTTTATCCTTGCGTTAATGTCCCTGCATTCAATACCAAGGCCTGCATCTTCATCCATTACTACAGGCGATGAGCTGTCCTTGTCATCGATACGTCTTCCGGTGTCTGCAAGTATCACTACAGGAAATTCCAGTCCTTTTGATCCGTGAATAGTCATCATAGTCACAGCGTTCAGAACCTCATCCACGGATGATGCCGTCCCGTAGTCCACATCTGCTTTCTGAAGCTCTTCTATATACCTCAAAAAGCTGAAAAGACCGGAACCGCCTGTTGCCGAGTGATCTGCTGCCAGCTTTTTTAGAAATCCTATATTTGCAAGCCTGCTCTTCCCCTCCTTCATGGCAGTGAATATGATCCCGGCGCCGGACTCATCTATCACCTTTTCGATGAATCTCACTATTCCTGTAAGGGCAGCCTCTCTTCGCCATTTTTCAAGTCTTTGGGTAAATATGCGCAAAGGCGTATCTTCCGGCAGCTCTTTGACATATCCGATGAGGGCATCATACAGATTTGCGCCTTTTTTCGACGATATCCGTATTTCCGCAAGTGTTCGTGCGTCGGCTCCTGTGATCGGGCTCAATATTACCGACGCGAGCGGGATATCCTGATACGGGTTGTCTATCACCTTTAAAAGATCAAGCACGAGCCGTATCTCAACAGTTGAGAAAAAGCCTTTATTAGATGCCTTTTTAACAGGTATATGCCGCTGGTCAAGAGTCTTTTCAAGTATCTTGTTGTTTGAGGTTCTCGTTAAGATCGCGATGTCAGAATAACCCGCCTTTCTTACAGCACCTTCATCGGCGCCGTCTTCATCTTTTATATAAAGATTTTCAGTTATTTCCTCTATCTTTTTAGCGATAACAAGAGCCTCTGCTTTTTTCCCGAACTCACCGGCGGCATTCACGAATATCATTTCCGGCTTATAAGAAATGCCCTCCGGCATCGGGAAGTTTGCGCCCATTGTCATGCGTCCGCCGTCCTTGTAATCTATACCGCCAAGGTCTTCTATCATTATCCTGTCGAAGATCCTGTTGATGAAGCAGATGACTTCCTGCCTGCTCCTGTAATTTTCTCCCAGTATCATTCTTTCGGAGGGACCTTCCTTATAGGCCTTATATTTTTCTATGAAAAGCTCTGGGCATGCCATCCTGAAAGCATAGATACTCTGCTTAACATCGCCGACCATAAAAATGTTGCCACGGCCAAATCTCTGTGATGAAAGGACCTCTACAATTGCATCCTGCAGCCTGTTTGTGTCCTGATACTCATCAACGATGATCTCCGTGGTGTTTTTCGCTATTCTGTCCGCTGCCTCTGTTCCCGAGATATTCCCGTTACCGTCATAAATGATCCTTCCGTCCTCATCCTTTTCAACAAGGATATCGAGAGCCATATGATTGATATCACTGAAGCCGGCGATATTTGCTGCCCTCATCCTTGATCTCAGGGCGTCCGCGAATTTTCTTACCATGTCGACTATGCAGGATGCGACCGGAGCGCATGAGCCCATATCAAGAAGTGCCGGCTCCAGCATCTGAGAGAAGAATGTTGTGCGAAGAAGGCCCAGCTGTTTTTTTATATTATTATATATTTTTTTTACTGCCTCTTTTTCATCTTCGCCTATATCATCATTTTTAGCTCTGATAGAGGGAAGTCTTTTCCAGTCCTTGAGAACACTGTCGATGATACTGTATTTATTATCAAATAAATTGCCCTCAAGCCCTGCTATCTCGCGGCTCAGGTCCTCTATTATCTTTCTGTAAGGGTACGGTCCGAAGCTGGCGTCACATATCCTGAGAGCCTGTTCACACATTGCGCAAAGGGATCTAACGACAGGTTCCACTGTACCCGCCAGATCTGCCATCCAGGCATTTTCCCCTTCATCATCTGTCCTGCCCAGTCTTCCGGCGCTTTCATACGCGCCCTTTGCCCGATCAAGCCACAGATCCGGTTCCGGGTGGCTTCTGGAAAAGTCATACATCTTAAGGATGATCTCTTCCAGCTTCGCATCCGATCTGTCAATATAGTAATTTACAAGGTTGATGAAATCAGGATCAGCTTTTTTATATTGCTCTTCAATAACATCCGACAACACCTCATGCTTCATGATGTTTATCTCGGACTCATCGGCTATCCTGAAGCCGGGGTCAATATCCGCATATTGAAAGTTTTCCCTTACGATCTGCGTGCACAGGGAATCTATGGTGCAGATCCTTGCGCGATACACCTTCATCAGCTGATCCTTCAGATGGGGGGCGCGTTTTTTGATCCTGTTAAAGATCTTTTCCTTCATGTTTGCGGCTGCCGCTCTGGTGAAGGTTATGATGATAAAGGACTCTATATCCGCGCCCTCATTGACTATCTTTTCTATTACGCGCTCAACAAGAACGGTAGTCTTTCCGCTTCCGGCGCCGGCGCTTACAAGGATATTTTTACCATCTTCTTTTATTGCTCTTTCCTGAGACTTATTCGGGCTGAATTCTGCCATAAATAATGTCCTCCATCTGAGCTTTGGTCATATCGCTTCTTTTTTTCCATTCTGTATCAAAGGTTCCGTCCTCAAACCTGCATATATTTTTGTAATCGCAATAAACACACGCATTTTTTCTTTCCTGCTCGAAGTATGGTTCAACAGCTATATCGCCTTCAAGTATCTTTTCACTTGCCTCTGTGATCTTTCCTCTGGCAAAGCTCATGAGCGCCGCAAATTCCCGCTCATTTGCAATGTCAGAGCTGTCTGACATCGTCCCGTCTTTTTTTATTTTTATCTTTACTATCCGGCTCTCATCATTTCCTTCGGCAAGCGACGAATCAACTGCTTCGGGAATATCAGCTTCACAGGATGTCAGCCCCTTTAGCCTGAATCTCTTATCTGCCTCCTCTTCGCTCGATGAGAAACTGTCATTTATATGATAGTAATATACTCCTCCCGGTCTTACATTTCTGTCGGGATTCCCCTTTTTATATTCAGCTATCGCTTCGCTTAAATATGCCACGAGCTGAAGCTGAACCCCCAAGAATATATCTGCTATATCAAATTCTTTATTGCCGGATTTATAGTCTATTATCTTTACAAAAAGATCGTCGGAATCATAAATATCCACTCTGTCTATCTTTCCGTTGAATTTTATCCGGTCTGATATATCTGTTTTAAATTCAAGTTCAAACGCGTCCGGATCAAAAAGGCCTGCTCTTACATGTTCTCTTAATATATCTGTTGTTTTTAAGGTCACGTCAGTCAGCCTCTGCAAAAGGAAGGCATTTCTTTCAGAGCTTTCAAGTACATCCGATGGCATTTCCCGTATAACCTCTTCAACACAGGCCTTCGCAATTTCCCTGCTTTTATCATCAGGCACGTTTCTGAAGGTATAGCCCTCCTCTGCAAGCATACGGGAATACCTTTCAAGGGAGTTATGATAGATGTTCCCCATGTCCGCAGCCTCCACTTTATATTCCCTGCGTTTTTCAAGTTTAAGCCCGTAATTCAGAAAATGCTTAAAGGGGCATTCGTTAAATCTTTCATATCTGCTTACGCTTCCATAAAGAGTTCCGCCATAAAGGTCAAGCGCCACCTGTTTATCCAGCGGTGTTTTAGCATTTGTATAAAAGGCTCCGCCCATCATCCTCAAGATGAGCAGAGGGTCTGTGGCGGCAAAGTATTCAAGAAGCTTATCGTCTGATACGTTCCTGATATTAAGTGCGAGCTCCCTTGCTGCCTGCCTGTGCCATTTGATATCCGGCATTTCGGATATATGCTCACTGTCGGCGATCCCTGCTAATTCTTCGAGGCTGTCCAGGATATAGGCAGGTCTCAGCTCCTCCCTGCCTTCGTCCGTCAGCGGATAAGAAATATAGAGATATCTGTCCGGCCTTCGAAAAAGCATATGCAGATAAAACTGCTGTGTGTATATGTTTTCAAGCCCTCCGGGCGCCATCACAAAGCTGCTGTCTTTTAAGAATTGCCTCTCCGAAGCATTTATGATACCGGCATCGTCAGATGAGGCCGGTATGTTATCAGCATCAGCTCCCAAAAGAAAGAGGACCTTTACATTTTCAAGTCGTGTCCTTGTTATATCTCCAACAGTGAGCATATCCATAGATGGGGGGATTATACTCACCGAAGCCTCCTCAACTGCGCTTTCCAACAGCTCACAGTATTCAGAAACGGTTACCTCATCTTCCCCCGAAAGGACCCGTGTTTTATCTATCAGTTCAGATATTATCCCGAATATCTGCGCATATTCCCTTTGTGACTTGAGATCATTTTCTTTCTCAAAGTCCGCCGCCATATCCGCTATTCTCTGTTCTGTCTCATTGTCGGCAAGAAGGGCCTTCAGCGCGTTCGCGATAGTTTTTATATTTATATTTTTCGTGGAAACGGCTTTTACAAAATCCTCTGTTTCCGAGATGAAACTTTTTCGGATGCCGTTTATCCTTCCAAGGTCCCATGCCATGTTTTTGCAAGCTTCCTCTTCGCTGCTGTCTTCAGGAATCTCTTTATGATACAGCTTTCTGTTTTTCTTCATTTCAGAAAACCAGGCGCGACTTCCCTTTATCCCGAATTCCAGGCAGTAGTTCTCCATATAGCTGATATCATCCGTACTTATTTTTGTAAGGCCTGTCTTAAGGAATGAAAAAACACTGTCATAGGAAAAACGCCGGTCGATAAGCCTTAGCGCGCTTAACACATAGCGCGAAAGAGGGTTTTCCGATACTGATGATCTGTGGTCTATAAAGCAGGGAATCTTTGCCTCTTCGAAAACATCTTCAGCTATGCCGTGATACTTCTCCATATCCGCGGCTATTACGGCGATATCCTTGAAGCGCATCTGCTCATCCCTTACAAGGCGCAGTATCTCCTTTGCTGCGAAGACTGCCTCTTCCCTGCGGGATGCCGCGGTATAAATATATGTCTGCGGAGCGCTTCTTTCACTGTCTCCGGAAGAAACTATATCCTTCCTGATCTCCGCCTCCGCTTCCACGGCTCTCTCCCTCAGCTTGAAATATGTTTCGCAGCTCAGGTGAAACAAGTCATGTTCTTTTGTGTTTTTATCGATCTTATCTTCGGGAAGTGTCAGCGTAACCGTTATATCCGCAGCAAACTTAAGAAGCTCTTTTATCAGCTTATATTGAACAGGCGTAAAGCCGGTAAAGCCGTCGAGAAAGATATGTGACGCGCGCATTCTTTCTGAGTCTTTTACGATTGATGCAAAAAGCGAAAGCACCTCTTCCCTCGCACTGTACCTGTCAGCTATCTCTTCATTGAATCTTCCCAAGATCAGCCTGATATCCTGAAGCTTTGCAAATAAAAGGCTGTTGCCGGCATTTAGCGCTTCAGTCTGCATCTGATAGAGCGTATTGTCATCAATATCGTACTGCTTTATCTCGGCTATGGAAGATTTTACCTTCTGTATAAAACCGCTCATGCGGACTTTCTTTCCATATACCTGAAGCTCATCGGCACATTTCTTCAGTACGTCCTTTAAAACTATGATCTTTCCGGTATCATCCAGGATATTTGCCGCGTCTATCCCCATATCGGAGAAAACAACTTGAGCCAGCCTATCAAAGCTGACAACATCAATGTTAAAGGTTGCCCCGCCATTAAGAGCGTCCACAACCTTCTTCTGCATCGTTAAAGTTGCCTGTTCCGGAACAACAGCAAAGAATTTTTCATCGGGACGGGAGATGGATCGCTCCACCATGTCCCTCACAAGAATATCGGATTTTCCGGAGGATGCGCCTCCTATTATCATCTGCAGTGACATGCGCCTATTATACCACCCGGGCCTGCATTAAACCAGCGGCATATATACCGGCAGATGTGCTCTATTTCAGTGTTGAATACAGGACTGCCTTGATGGTATGCATCCGGTTTTCAGCCTCATCAAAGACTACGGAATGTGTTCCGTTAAATACGCTGTCCGTCACTTCCATCTCTTCAATGCCAAACCTTTCCGCTATCTCTCTTCCTATCGTCGTGTTCGTATCATGAAAAGAAGGGAGACAGTGCATAAAAATAACATCTTCCTTCGCTTTTGCGATAAGCTCATCATTAACCTGATAGGGGCTCAGCGCAGAGATCCTCTCTTCCCATACCTCATCACTTTCCCCCATTGAAACCCATATATCCGTGTATATGACATCAGCATTTTCAGCACCTTTTTCAACATCCTCCGTCAGTGTGACGATAGACCCGCTTTCTTTCGCGATTGCTCTGCATTCCTCTACAAGAGCCGCATCCGGCCAGAAGGACCTTGGCGCACAGGCCGTAAAGTCAAGTCCCATCTTCGCGCATGCCGCCATCAGAGAATTTCCTGTATTAAAACGCGCGTCGCCAAAATACGAAAGCCTGATCCCCTTAAGTCTTCCTTTATGTTCTTCTATCGTAAGGAGGTCGGCGAGCATCTGTGTGGGATGAAACTGGTCTGTAAGTCCGTTCCACACAGGAACATCTGAATATCTTGCCAGAGTTTCAACTATAGTCTGGTCAAATCCCCTGTATTCTATCCCGTCAAACATTCTCGCAAGAACCCTTGCGGTATCCTCAATACTCTCTTTTTTGCCCAGCTGGCTTCCCGAAGGATCAAGATAAGTCGCCTGCATCCCCAGATCATGTGATGCGACCTCGAAGGCGCATCTTGTCCTTGTGGATGTCTTTTCAAATAAGATCACAATGTTTTTCCCCTCAAGATATCTGTGAGGGATGCCTTCTTTCTTTTTTCGCTTAAGCTCCGATGCCGTGTCGAGAAGGTATCTTATCTCATCAACCGTAAAATCGAAAAGCTTCAAAAAATCCCTGCCTGAAAGATCAATACTCATTTCTCATTCTCCAATTCTTAAATAAAGCCCATGCTTTTTAATATATATATCATCACGGTAAGCGTAACAGACGCAAACAGAGTTGTAAGAACAACTGCGCTTGACGTTATCACTCCCTTATATCCGTATTGCTTAGCCATTATGAAACACGAAGGGGTTGTCGGCCCTGCGAGCATGATAAAAATAGCTATCAGCTTTTCCGTTCTGAAACCCATGATCACAGCTATAGTTGTAAATATCACGGCAAGCAGTATCAGCTTGACAAAAGACGCGATCGCAGAAAGTTTGATATTTGCCAGCGCGTTTTTAAAGCTGAATTCTCCGCCGATGCAGATAAGCGCCAGCGGCGTTGCCAGATTTGCCACATACTCCAGCGACCTGTCTATGATATGCGGATAATCAATACTTATAAGTGAAGATAAAAAGCCAAGTATAACGGCAATTATGATGGGGTTAGTGACTATCCCTTTCAGCGTACTGCCTATAGAGCTTTTGTTCCCTTCAGACTTTTCTCTGTCGGGTGATAAGGTATGCAGCAGTATCACTGAATAAATGTTGTACAGCGGAACACATCCGAGCACCATCATTCCGCCCATCCCGGTGCTGCCGTATATGTTTTTTATCAGCGCGATCCCCATTACGGCGGTTGAACTGCGAAAAGCAGCCTGTACAAATTCCCCCCTGGCTGCCCTGTCCTTTATCGTAAATCTCGCTATCAGCCAGATTCCCCAGAAACCTATGCTGGTTGCGATCGCGCAGAATAAAAGAAATTTTATATCGAATGTGTCTTTAAAATCTGTATGAGCGAGGTCATTAAAAAGAAGTACAGGCAGGGTTACCGTAAAATTGAATTTATTCGCAGACTTTAAAAAGCCGTCGCTTAATATATTTACTTTTTTAAGGAAGAAGCCCAATGCTATCAGCAAAAACAACGGCATTGTGGCATTCAGCGCAAATAACAAGTTGGACATTTTACTTAAGCAATTCCTTTATCAGTGTATTAACAGATGCCGGATCAACCTTTCCTCCGGTCATCTTCATTACCTTACCGACGATCGCACCAAGCGCTTTTTCTTTTCCTCCCCTGTAGTCCTCAACAGCCTTAGGGCTTTCTTCCAAAGCCTGCTTTACTATAGCTTCCATTTCACCGCTGTCATTGCTCATTTTCAGCTCATTCTCTTCCACGTACTTTACCGGGTCGACGTCATCCGAAAATATATGCTCAAAGACATCCTTGGCAATGGTTCTGTTGATCTCCTTTTTCTCTATCATCGAGATCAGCGCAGCAAGCCCTGAAGGTGAAAAATCCACATCCTGGAAATCCATCTCTTTTTCCTTGCAGAGTCTCATCACCTCCACCATCAGCCAGTTGGCCACCTCCTTAGGCGACGCCCCTTCTTTGACTGTATCTTCAAAAATATCCGCCAGCTTCTTGCTTTCCGTTATCAACCCGGCGTCATACCCGGGAAGCCCAAAATCCGTAGCATAACGCTGTGCCTTTTCCTCCCTGAATTCAGGAAGCGCCCCCTTTATCTCCTCTATCCATTCATCGCTTATGTGCACCGGAAGAAGATCCGGATCAGGGAAATAGCGGTAATCCTTTGCGTCCTCCTTAGAACGCATCGAGTAGGACATTTCCTTATTGTCATCCCACCTTCTTGTCTCCTGTATAACTTTCCCGCCTGCTTCAAGAATATCTGTCTGCCTCTCCACCTCGCCTTTGATCGCCCGCGTTATCGCACGAAAGGAATTGAGGTTTTTCATCTCTGTCCTTGTTCCTAATACATCACTGTCCGCAGGCCGAACGGAGATATTAACATCTGCCCTCATCGAGCCCTCGTTTAGTTTGCAGTCAGATGCTCCTACATATTGAATGAGCATTCGGAGCTTTTCCATATACGCTATTACCTCCTCGGCGCTTTCCATATCCGGCTCAGAAACGATCTCTATCAAAGGCACTCCGCTCCTGTTGTAGTCTATAAGCGTACTTCCCTCATTATCATGGATTAGTTTTCCGGCATCCTCCTCCATATGCATCTCATGGATACGGATCTTTTTCCGGCCGCCTTCCGGCGTGTCTATCTCCACCCAACCATCATGGCAGATGGGAACATAAAGCTGTGATATCTGGTAATTCTGCGGATTATCCGGGTAAAAGTAGTTTTTTCTGTCAAAAACACAATCTCTGTTTATCTTACAGTTTGCCGCAAGACCCGCTTTGAGCGCAAATTCCACCACCTCTTTATTGAGCACGGGAAGGCTACCGGGCATACCTGTGCATACCGGGCATGTATGCGTATTAGGTTCTCCTCCGAACCTTGCAGAGCAGTCGCAGAATATCTTAGTCTTCGTCGCAAGCTCAACATGGATCTCTAGACCTATAGTTGTTTTATATTCAGCCATTTTCACCCTCCTGAAATGCGTATGCCGCTCTTATCATCAGATCCTCTCTGAACCTGTCAGCCATGAACTGTATTCCTATCGGAAGCCCCTCAGACGAAACCCCGCACGGGATCGAGATCCCGGGGATCCCTGTAAGGTTCGCAGATACAGTGTATATATCCGAAAGGTACATTCTGATGGGGTCCGACAAACTTGAGCCTAATTTCGGCGCTGTCTGCGGCGCAACCGGCCCCAGTATCACATCATATTTCTCAAACGCCTTGTCATATGACTGCCTTATAAGATTCCTTACCTTTAAGGCCTTTAGATAATACGCATCATAAAACCCGCTTGAAAGAACAAAATTTCCAAGCATTATCCGCCGCTGCACCTCTTTCCCGAAGCCCTCGCTCCTTGTCTTTCTGTACATATCATGCATATCCTTAAAACTCCTGGCCCTGAAACCATACTTTACGCCGTCAAAACGGGAAAGATTACTTCCGGCCTCGGCAGAAGCGATAACGTAATAAGCCGGTACCACATACTCAAGCATCCCCAGCTCAAATTCCTCCACCATCGCGCCTTTATCCTTAAGTGAAGAGGCGGTTTTAAGCACTGCCTGTCTTATCTCTTTATCAAGACCGTCTCCCATATAATCAGACGGTATGCCTACCCTCAATCCTTTCACATCGTTTGACAGATAGTTGGCGTACACGCCCCTGTCTTTCCTGACAGACGTGGAATCCTTTGGATCGTGTGCACTTATGATATCCAGAAGGTGAACCGCGTCCTCAACATTGCCAGCCATAGGTCCTATCTGGTCGAGGGATGAGCCATAGGCAATAAGACCATATCTCGAGACCGTTCCGTATGTCGGCTTTATTCCGGTCACCCCGCAGTACGCGGCAGGCTGTCTTATACTGCCGCCTGTATCCGAGCCAAGAGAAAGCGGCACTTCACCCGCGGCAACCGCTGCCGCGCTTCCGCCTGACGAGCCTCCGGGCACACGAGTCAGATCTGCCGGGTTCTTAGTTGTCTTATAATATGACGTCTCTGACGTGCTTCCCATGGCAAACTCATCCATATTTGTCTTGCCTATTATCACAAGTCCGCTTTCTTCAAGCGCGTCACACACCGAGGCATTATACACCGGCACAAAGTTTTCCAGGATCCGGGAGGCTGCGGTCGTCCTCAGACCTTTGGTGCAGATATTATCCTTGACCGCTATCGGAACGCCGGCCAACGGCCCCGACAGCGCCCCTTCATCAATAAGACTCTGGACTTCATCTGCCCTTCTCATTGCGCCTTCCGCGTCGATCGTTATAAACGCCTCTGTCTCTTTGTCTTTTTTCACGGCCTCATCAAGAAAGAACCGCACAACGTCTGTTACGCTAATCTCTTTATTTTTTATCGCGGCTGATAATCCGACCGCCTTCATTTTCGAAATATCCATCATTACTTCCCTGTTTAATCAAAAGTCTTCGGCACTACAAACATTCCGTTTCTCTGTTCAGGCGCATTTTTAAGGATATCGTCCCTCATATCCGGATTGATATTCCCCTCTTCTCTGAACACGTTCCCGTCTCCTGTTATTACTCCAAGCGGGGAGACATCGGCAGTATCAATCTCGTTCAGCTTGTCTATATGCAAGAGCATCTCTTCAAGGCCCTGCCTTATCACCTCTTTGTTTTCTCCGTTTATCTCGAGCTTTGAAAGTATCCCGACATTTTCCAGTATTACGTCAGTTATTCTTTGTTCCATACTGTACCTCATTAATCTCTTATCTTGATATGAGCTTCACGAAGCTGCATCTCCGTAACCTGCGACGGCGCATTCATCATCATATCCTGCGCATTTCCATTCATCGGGAACGGTATGATCTCGCGGATATTATCTTCTCCTGTAAGCAGCATTATCATACGGTCTATTCCGGGCGCCATACCTGCGTGAGGAGGCGCTCCGAACTGAAATGCATTGTAAAGCGCTCCAAATCTGTTCTTCAGATCCTCCTCTGAATAACCCGCTACTTCAAACGCCTTTTTCATTATATCCAGGTCGTGGTTCCTTACCGCTCCGGATGAAAGCTCCACTCCATTGCAGACAATGTCGTACTGGTACGCAAGGATATCTTCAGCGGGGAGCGTGTTCAGAGCTTCAAGTCCACCCTGCGGCATGGAAAACGGATTATGTGTAAAAATCATTCCCTTCTGTTCTTCGTCATACTCAAACATAGGGAAGTCATTTATATAGCAGAATCTGAACGCATTTTCTTCTATAAGGCCAAGACGTGCTCCCAGCTCATCTCTCAGGTTTCCGGCATATTCATTTGCCTTCTTTTCAGTATCGCTTATAAAGAATATCGTGTCACCTGGTTCAAGGCCGCACATCGTTCTGAATTCTTCCTTAAACTCCTCCGGGATAAATTTATCTATCGGTCCTTTATTTGAATCATCCTCCTGCACCTCAAGATATCCCAGGCCACCCATACCCATTTCTGTGGCGAATTTCAGAAGCTTTTCATGGAAGCCCTTTGACATGTCCGCGTGAACCTTTATCGCGCGCACTGTCTTTCCTATAAAGGGCTTAAAGGTACACTTCTGGAAAAAGTCCGTTACATCCATTATCTCAAGCGGATTCCTGAGATCCGGCTTGTCCGTGCCGTATCGCAGCATTGCCTCCTTATAGCTTATCACCGGATAAGGAGCCGGTGTTACGGCTGCCCCGTCCGGTGCGAATTTTTCAAATACTGCGCTTAAGACTTCCTCTCCGGCTCTGAAAACATCCTCCTGTGTCGCGAAGCTCATTTCAAAGTCAAGCTGATAAAATTCGCCGGGAGACCGGTCCGCCCTTGCGTCTTCATCCCTGAAGCATGGCGCTATCTGGAAATATTTATCAAAGCCTGCCACCATAAGCAGCTGTTTATACTGCTGCGGAGCCTGCGGCAGCGCGTAAAAGCATCCTTTGTATTTTCTTGACGGAACGATATAATCCCTTGCGCCCTCCGGCGATGACGCGGAAAGGATTGGTGTCTGAATCTCCAGAAATCCCATCTCACACATTTTATCACGCAGGAATGATATGACCCTGGAACGGAATATGATATTATCCCTAACCTTCTGATTTCTCAGGTCAAGATACCTGTATGTCAGTCTTACATCCTCCCTTATCTCCTTTGAGGTGCTTATCTCAAATGGAACCTGTTTGTATATTTTTCCGAGGATGTCTATCTTTGACGCTTCAAGCTCTATTGTACCTGTAGGGATCTTAGGATTATATGTGTCTTCATCCCGTATCTCCATTTTTCCTTCTATGCTCAGACACATCTCTCTGGATACACCTTTTAAAAGTTCTGTATTCCTTAATACAACCTGAAGAACACCGTACATATCGCGAAGATCGATAAACGATACACCCCCATGGTCGCGGATGTTCTCAACCCAGCCGGCAACCCTGACCACATCCCCTACATCATTTTCGGTAAGCTGGTTTAAAAGTTTTGTTCTGTAGATATTTTCCCTTGTCATAAAAACTCCTTTTTTAAAGATGTTCGTAATACAAAAACCCGGGACGCCTTTATTAAGCATCCCGGGACGAATTCACGATTCGCGGTACCACCCGACTTCGAAAGACCCATTCCATGGCTGCCATTATTTTGCCTCAACATACATGGCGGCCCTTCGCACTCTTTCCAACTAACGCATGGACATCTCGTTTTTGCTCCGGAGTGTTGCCCTTTCTTGCTTCGCCTTCCGCGCCTTACAGCCTCAGGACGCGGATCTCTTTCAGGTTACTTCTGAAGGAAGGGGTCTCTTTCAACGCAAAGCCCTGTTAAATTAACGCTTGAATTCTATATCAAATGCCGGCAAAAGTCAATCAGCTGACGGTGAGCAGCTCCCGCCGAAGCTGCAGTATATATCGAAGTGTGACTAACCCGGCACTCGTCACACAGAGATATATATGCAACGAGGCGGGATGGCAGAAGTATCAGCATCAATACCGGCTCGCTTCATATATATTTTCGGGTGCGTACTTCCTTCGCCTGTGGTTCTAATACCTTTCTCCGGCTTTTTGACGCGGCCGGCAACATCCAAAAAATGATCTCTATGATCATTTTTTTCTGATGCCTAAGTGCTTTCC
>JAZRZO010000013.1:0-1102 GCA_045601405.1 Lachnospiraceae bacterium
CCGTTGCGGGCAAAACGGGAACCGCCTCGGTTTCCAAGGGGACGGCCAACGGCGTCTTCGTCTGCTTTGCCCCCTATGAGGACCCCGAAATCGCCATTGCGGTAGTCGTGGAGCACGCCGGCAGCGGAAACGGCATTGCCCCCATTGCCCGCGCCATGCTGGATGCCTACTTCGGCGAAAGAAACGATGCTGCGGAAGCTCCCTTTGAGGAAATGACCCTGATCCACTGAGCTTCACATCGTTTCCCCGGAACGTGAAAAAAAGAGGGGCTTTTTCAAAAAGCCCCCTGCGCATTACAGGCAGAGCTTCTTTTTGAAGCTCTGCCTGTTTTTTTGGAGTCTTTAGACGTGGAAATAACCCCCCGGTTCTACTGGGGGAAGAAAAGAAAGCTTTAGCATGAGAAAAACCTCCTATTGCGATAAAATGATAAAGGTTTGGCGACCGCGTTACCAAGAGCAATAGGAGGTTTTTATGCAGATAAAGAAAGAAGAACGAACAGAAATCAAGAGTACAGCACATTCAAGATACAGGTGTCAGTATCATATTGTGTTTGCACCGAAATACAGAAGGAAAGAAATATACGGGCAACTGAGGAAAGATATAGGAGAAATAATACGGACACTGTGTAAACAAAAGGAAGTAGAAATCATCGAAGCGGAAGCATGTGTGGATCATATCCATATGCTTGTGAGTATCCCGCCGTATTTGAGTGTAGCACAGTTCATGGGATTTCTCAAGGGAAAGAGCAGCCTGATGATATTCGACAGACATGCAAATCTGAAGTACAAGTACGGGTCGAGAAATTTCTGGTGCAGAGGGTACTACGTGGATACTGTGGGAAGAAATAAAAAGATCATAGCAGAGTACATCCGCACACAGCTGGAAGAGGATTATGCAGCGGAGCAGATGAGCATAAAAGAATATATAGACCCGTTTACGGGTGACAAGAATAAGAAGGCATAAAAAGACAGCCGCTTGAAGCGGCTGCCTGAGATGGTAATGCGGTGTCAAACTTTCAGAGCCCCTTTCAGGGGCTGAGCAAACCACCAGTTTACTGGTGGTTATGATTGCTCTCTCTCATGGAAGCCGCTTTCGAAAGGCG
>JAZRZO010000014.1:0-1664 GCA_045601405.1 Lachnospiraceae bacterium
ACCAATTACTACTTTGAAGTGGATGAGGAGGACGAGATGAAGAGACGCGGGGTCTCCAAGGAACACCGTCCCGACCCGATCGTTCAGATGGGTCTCTTTATGGATACCAACGGCCTTCCCATAACCTACGGTCTCTTCTCGGGCAATACCCTTGATAAACAGACGCTCATCCCCATGATGGGCGAGATCACCGATAAATACAGTCTTGGACGCATCGTCGTCGTTGCCGACAGAGGCATGATCACCGGTGATAACATCGCACAGACCATACTTGACGGGAACGGTTATGTACTGAGCTATTCCATCCGCGGCGCCGACAAGGCTTTTAAGGATTATGTTCTGGATGAAACGGACTACAGAAGGAATCCTGATGATCCCGACGGTTTCCGAATCAAGTCCAGGCAGGCTGACCGGATCATACACGTCACAGATCCATTTACGGGGAAGAAAAAGAATGTAACAGTAGAAGAAAAACATATCGTTTTCTATTCTCCCGAGTTTGCCGCAAAGGCAAAGCGTGACAGAGAGATCGTCCTGAAGAAAGCCAGAGACCTTGCCGACCATCCTGAGAAGTATTCCAGGGCTACAGGCTACGGTGCCGCAAAGTACGTGAAGAACGCTGTCTTTGACAAAGAGACAGGTGAGATTATCTTAAAAAAGGGCCAGGTCCTTTCTATAGATGACGATCTTATCCGGGAGGAGGAAAAATTTGACGGCTACTATGCCATCGTGACGAGCGAATGGAAAAAAGGCGATCGGGAGATCCTTGATATCTACAAGGGACTCTGGGAGATTGAGGAAACCTTTAAGATCACTAAGAGCGAACTGGAGACAAGGCCTGTATGGGTCAGAAAGACAGAACACATCCAGGCGCACTTCCTGATTTGCTTCACGGCTCTTGTGATCGCAAGACTCTTAGAGTACCGCATAAAGAGAAAGTATCCTGTCAAAAGAATCATTGAGAGCATGCGGCGCAGCGAATGCAGCTTACTGGATTCAAACATCTACATGGCTGATTACTATGATGATGTGCTCCGGTCTCTGGGAAATGAATTGGATATCGATTTCAGCAGAAAGTATCTGAAATTAAAAGACATAAAAGACGAACTGGCGGGTACGAAAAAGCCTGTGAAACACTGACTGACCGCTCGCATTTGATTCCTCTCTTCTGATCTTTTTCATCGAAATCTTGCGTAGCACTACAACTTTTCGTCAAAATCAAAAACCCTGAGAACCGCTTAAAATAAGGCTCTCAGGGCGTTTTTTATCCTTTTTTGCTGTAAAAGTCAGGATAGAACAATTGCTATTGAGGGTCAACTCTATTGGCATTTCAAAAAACAGTCCAATTCTTACACTTTATGAAAAAAATCATAAACGCTCTGTGCCGCTCGCTGATTCATTTCTGGCACCTCCGAAAGCTGTTCAACTGAAGCAGATTTCAGGGTCTCGATATCACCGAATTCTTTCATAAGAGCTCGTCTCCGTTTCGGTCCTACGCCCTCTATATCATCGAGAATTGAATGAACTCCCGCCTTGTCTCTGAGGCTCTTATGATACTCGATGGCAAAACGGTGAGTCTCATCCTGAATTCTTGTAATGAGCTTGAATCCTTCTGAATGAGTATCAACAGGCAGCTCCACGTTATTGAAATAAAGTCCTCTCGT
>JAZRZO010000015.1:0-1116 GCA_045601405.1 Lachnospiraceae bacterium
GCCCACGGTATGCATATGTACATCGAATCCGGCTTCATTTGCCTCTTTGAACAGCTTGTAGAGCTCGTCCATCTCCAGCTGACAGCCGCCCTGTCCGCTCTTTCCGTTGATATACGGCTTTGTAAGTCCGGCTGATGCTTCCGTAACGGTTCCGTCCATGAAGATCTTGATGGTGTCAAGTGAAATCAGGTCGGATTCGTATTTTTCCTTATACTCACGCTGCTTCTTTACGGCTTCCTTTGCTCTTTCGGGAAGATAGATGCAATAGCTGCAGGACACACGGTTCTTAAGCTTTCCTTCCTTGTCAAGTGTCTTGAGTGAATCAAGGAATTTCTCATCATCAAAGAATAATCCTGCATCATAAGCGCCTGTAATACCTCTGGAAATGTTGTAATTTACGATTTCCATGATGTTAATGGCGATATCTTCATAAGGTACGGTATTTACTGCCTGCATTGCCTTTGCCTGTGTGAACTCTGCTCCAAGTCCTGTAGGCTCACCGTTTTCATCTCTCTGCCAGTATACAAAGTGAGGCACGGGATCCGGCGTATCTTTCGTGACATTCAGTATTTCCAGAAGCTTTGAGTTCCCGGTAAAGGAATGCGCACCCATGTCGATAACCATAAAAGGCTTATCGCCACAGATCTTATCCAGATCATATCTGTTGAGCGTTCTTCCCCAGTCTTCCTTTTTGCCGGCTATCGCCTTATAGCAGGTAAAATCAGGATATGCCTTCACAAATTCATCCAACTGCACAAGAGCGTCTTCAAGCTTCTCGGTAACGATAAAAGGCATGGGATTGGCATGAGGTCCTCCGGTTACACACGGCAGCCCCCAGTGCTGATGGGAATCGATCAGGCCCGGGATCACAAAACTTCCCTGGAGATCAACAACCTCGTCATCGGGTTTTATGGTATAGCCCTCCGCCTTTCCGACATAGCTGAACTTCCCGTCGTCAATAACCACGGTATCGACCTGCGGATTCTTAGGATCCTCTGTGTGGATAACACCGTTTGTGTAAACTTTGCTCATTTATGATTCCTCCAATTAAAAATATGTCTGTGCGAAATGGGATGAAATTCCTTTTCCTTATTCAGGTATTCCATGAGGAATACG
>JAZRZO010000016.1:0-2060 GCA_045601405.1 Lachnospiraceae bacterium
GATCCCCTTCCGGGTAATCCTTATATGTCGCAGACGAAGAAACCATGCCTGCGCTTTTCTATTGCGCTGCCTATACAGGGCAGCTTCCGAAATTATATCCCTGGTTATTATAAATCTTTTACGCTCAATTGAAAAGTATTCTGCGATACCCACATTCCTGCAGGTATTAAAGAAAACAGAAAACGAAAGGATTGCTTATCCATTGAAGGCTGCAACGATCTGTGCCGCTCCCTCCAGTACCTTCTCCTGAGCGAGGGCCGGGGTATCATCCGTGTGGTCTCCGTAGACCAGAGGCAGGATATCCTGTGCATTCAAAAGCTGCAACAGCTTCGATCCGGTATCGTAAGGCTTCACCGGATCCAGAGGCTTGCCGCCGAACATAACCAGCACCGCACCGGTCTTGGGCTTCAAAGGCGAAGCCTCATGACGGATATACTTGCCGCAGAAATAGGGCTGGAAACGACTGGCCAGATTCAGGAAGCTTCCGGTAAGTTCGGAAAAATAGATGGGGGATGCGATGAGAATATTGTCACAGTCCAGAAGATATTCGTAGATCTCCTGCATCTCATCCTTCACACAGCAGGTGGGATGACCGAAACAATAACGACAGTCCACACAGGGGCGGATCTTCGCATCGTAGGTAAAAATCTCACGCACTTCTCCTTCCAGGCGCTCCCGGATCCACGCGGTGGTCTGAGAGGTCTCTCCCTTCTTCCGGGGAGAACCGTTGATGATCAAAGTCTTCTTCATAATTATATACCGTCTTTCTGCGAAAGACACCGATGGGGTCATGAAACCGAGGTGCTTTCGCTATCTAATTTATTAGCCTTCTGATACAATTCTTATATAAGACTGACACACTACAGAACACGTGGGGGTGAGTGGCGGGGCTGTATAGCGGCGACCTCGTATAATTATGTGTTGTCGGTCATCCGTTAAGGCATCAATGAATGGCGCATAACGTAGCCCGTAAACTTATCTCTTCCAAAGTCGACTCGATTTTGCCGGATGACCAGTCACTGTTAGTCTTATAACTATAAATCATCAGGAGGTTCTTTTATTGTCATTTAAAATCTTTCGCAAAAACTGCTGTGGACTTGATGTCCACAAAACCTGGATCTATGGATGTATCGGAATTACTGATACAAACGGTCGTACTGATTACAAACAAGCTCGTTTCTCTTCCTTTTCCAAAGGATTGCAGGAACTGTCTGACTGGCTTAAAAAATATCAGTGTAACGAAGTTTGTATGGAATCTTCCGGTAAATACTGGATCCCTGTTTTCAATATACTGGAGAAGAACAATCATTCTGTTGTTCTTGCTCACCCTAAATATACCAAACCGCAAAAAGGAAATAAGACGGATCGTAAGGATGCCAAATGGATCTGTGACCTGTTCATGTGCGATATGATCAAGCCTTCCTTTATACCACCAGCAGATATTCGTCATTTAAGAGATCTTGTAAGATACCGTTTCAAACTCACCTGTATGATTACCGGTGAAAAGAATCGTGCTCAAAATTGTCTTACTGTATCTAATCTTAAGCTTGATGATGTATTCTCTGATGTTTTTGGAAAATCTTCTCGCTCTATAACGGAACAGATTTTAACTCATCCTGGTGAAACTTTTGATGTTACCCCTTACGTTGATAGACGATGCAAGACTCCTATTGAAGAGATACAGGCTGCTGTTGATGGTGCCATCTCTCCAGAACAGGCAATCAAACTCAGACAATGTCTGGATCACATCGATGAATTGAAAGAACATATAGAAAAAGTAACACAGGAAATCCTTCGTATCACTGATAAGTATCAGGCAGCTCTTGAACTTATACGTACAGTACCTGGATTCGACAAAAATCCTATGACTGCAATTCAGGTCCTTTCTGAAATCGGCGGTGACATGTCTGTCTTCCCCACAGCTAAACACCTCGTTTCATGGGCCGGTTGTTGTCCACGTAATGATCAAAGCGCTCGTAAAATCAAATCCACTCGAATTTCCCGTGCTGGTTCTTATTTTAAACCAATACTGGTACAAGTGGCAAGTTCATTAACGAATG
>JAZRZO010000017.1:0-32885 GCA_045601405.1 Lachnospiraceae bacterium
CCGGCTCGCTTCATATATATTTTCGGGTGCGTACTTCCTTCGCCTGTGGTTCTAATACCTTTCTCCGGCTTTTTGACGCGGCCGGCAACATCCAAAAAATGATCTCTATGATCATTTTTTTCTGATGCCTAAGTGCTTTCCGGACTTGTGGACCGAAGCACTTGCCGCTAAAAGCCTACGAAAGGCATAAGAACCAAAACGGCTCATCCAGAAACCCCCGGAAACACATATGCCGCGTGCCGGTATTTTATTATCCCACGGAACGGTCTGCTATTGAAAAGACGGTTTCAGTGCGCACGCGCTTTCCTGCCGTAACCGCCTGGCGGAAAAGCACCTCAAGCGTGTTATCCGTGGCATAGCAGCTTCTGGAAAATGCCGGGGCATCTCACACCTGCGTAATTGTCTGATCTTCACCTATTATCCCGGACTCCAATCCCGATGTCGTATGTTACCTCTTCTCCCTGATTTATATCAGACCCCGAGGGCGCCTGTCCTCCCGTGCCCTCCGCGGGTTTATCCTGACAGGCTGTAAGTGATAAGCATAGGATAAGCATCGTGCACAGTATTGATATTATTTTCTTCATGATCTGCTCCTGTTTTTTTGTTCTCTTCTATGCGGTTTTTGCATATCATGCAAGACTCCGCCCTGCAGAACATTCTTACAGGGCGGAGGCAATTTGTCTTTGTTGGCGTGGTTGCCCGCAACTACCATGAGCGGCCTTAAGATCACTTTCTTAAATCCTGCTGCCTTAACCTTTTCTATAACCGCGTTTACCTCTGTATCTTCAGGTGCGCCTCAACTGCTTCTGCTATCTCGTCATACTCTGCGCCATGCATAAGAAGCGTGGACTGATTGATATCACCCGAATCCGCGGCGCTGCGCCCCTCATTGCACTGTGCCCCTCATCCGGCGCCGCCTTCCCCCGGAGGGGGGGGAAGGCGGTTTAAGGATTACTGATTTTTTTCTATCTTTACCGCGCAGACCTTATACTCCGGAATGCAGGCTATATCGTCATAAACAGCATTCGTAAGCAGGTTCGCGTTTCCGTCCGGGAAGTGGAAGGTCATGAAAGACTCTCCTTCCGAAACCTTCTTTCCTACCCTTGCAGTTGTAACAAGCTCACCGCGTCTGCTGGAAACCTTAACCTTGTCTCCGTTGCTTATGCCGATCTTCTCCGCGTCTCTGTCATTCATCTCGATATAAGACTCACTTGCGATCTGCATGATGCCCTTGCTCTTACCTGTCATAGCGCGGGTATTGTAGTGATAAAGCATACGTCCCGTGATGAGTATGGTCGGGAATTCCTCGTCCGGAAGCTCTACCGATGGCTTGTATTTGGCAGGATAGAAATATCCGAGTCCTCTTGTGAAGCTGCCCACATGCATGATAGGCGTTCCCGGATGATCCTTGCCCGTACAAGGCCACTGCAGACTCTCCCCTGCGTCTAACCTTGCGTGTGAGATACCCGCAAAGCTCGGAGTAAGTGAAGCTATCTCGTCCATTATCTCTGCTGATGTCAGCTGAGGCTGAGGATAACCCATCCTGTTCATCACATCGATAAAGATATCTGTATCAAGACGCGCGTTCGTTCCGAGATCAACCGCCTTGCGGACTCTCTGAACACGACGCTCCGTATTACTGAAGGTTCCTTCTTTTTCCGCGTAGCTTACGCCCGGAAGAACAACATCCGCGTATTGGGCGGTTTCCGTCATGAACAGATCCTGTACCACAAGGAAATCAAGGCTTGTGAGCGCTTTCTCCACATGATGAGTGTCCGGATCGGTAACTATAGGATCCTCACCAAAGATGTAAAGACCTTTGATGGTTCCCTCGATCGCGCCCGGAAGCACCTGGGTAGCCTTAAGTCCGGGTTCATGGTTGAGCGTGGTTCCCCATGCTTTTTCAAATTTTGCCATTACCGCCTCGTCAGCAACATTCTGGTATCCGGGGAATTTTTCCGGAAGAGCACCCATGTCGCAGGCACCCTGAACGTTATTCTGTCCGCGCAGAGGGTTAACGCCGCAGCCGGGCTTGCCGAGCTTGCCTACCATCATCGCCATGTTGGACATGCTCATAACGCCTTCCGTTCCTGTGCTGTGCTCAGTAACGCCGAGGCAGTAGATTATGGGAGCCTTTTCGGCCTTGGCATACATCCTTGCAGCTGCTTTCAGATCCTCCGCGTCGATATGGCAGATCTCCGCAACCTTTTCAGGCGTATATTCCTTTACTATCTCAGCCAGCTCTTCAAATCCTTCTGTTCTTTCCTTGATGAAATCTTCATCTATAAGGCCTTCATTGATGAACACATTCATCATGCCGTTTGCAAACGCAACGTTTGTTCCCGGCTTGATCTTAAGATGTATAGCGGCATCTTTTGTAAGTGTGATGTCACGCGGATCAACAACTATGAGCTTTGCTCCGCGACGCGCGGCACGTCTTATCCTTGCACCCACTACAGGGTGAGCCTCTGTCGGGTTTGAGCCGACCACCATGATCACCTCAGGCTCTTCGGTAATATCCCTGATCGTGTTTGTCATGGCTCCGGAGCCGAGCGTTATCGCAAGACCGTGAACCGATGCGCTGTGACATACACGCGCGCAGTTATCCACGTTGTTGGAGCCAAATGCACATCTTACGAGCTTCTGCATCATGTAGTTGTCTTCGTTCGGAGCCCTTGAGCAGGAGAAGCCTGCAAGGGAATTGCTTCCGTATTGTTTCTTGAGTTCCGTGAATTTGGAGGCGATAAGATCCAGCGCCTCGTCCCATGTTGCTTTTACAAATTCGCCGTTCTTCTTGATGAGCGGATCGGTGAGCCTTCCTTCATCATGTACAAACTCAAACGAACCGAAACGCCCTTTAACACAAAGCTGTCCGTTGTTTGAAGGACCGTCCGCGCCTTCAACGGCAACGATCTTGCCGTTCTTTACAACCAGATAGTACTGGCAGCCTGTAGCGCAGTGAGGACATGTGGTAAGAACCTTCTTTGTCTCCCATTCGCGGAATGTTTTTCCGGCCTTAAGGGAAAGTGCGCCTGTCGGGCAAGCCTGCACGCAGTTTCCGCAGCTTACGCAGTTGGAATCCGCTATCTTTATGCCCATTACAGGGGATACAGTTGTTTCAAACCCGCGCTCTGTTGCAGCTATGGTTCCGTTGCACTGTATCTCCTGGCAGGTACGCACGCAGCGGCGGCAGAGGATACATTTACCCGGGTCATATATAAAGAACGGTGATGAGTCGTCAGCCGGGATATCACATGTTGCCCCGCCGAAGTCACCGCGCTCCACTCCGTATTCCATAGCATATTGCGAAAGCTTGCACTTGCCGTTTGCGGCACAGCTCATGCAGTCACCGGTATGGTTTGAAAGCATCATCTCAAGGATGAATTTTCTTGATTCGAGAACTTCCGGTGTATCGGTATGAACGACCATTCCTTCTGAAACGGGTGCGGCGCACGCTGTCATAAGACCCCTTGCCCCCTCAACCTCTACAAGACACATCCTGCAGCTTCCGTCCGGAGCAAGTTCTTTCATGTGGCAAAGAGTTGGTATCGCGATACCTGCTTTTGCTGCCGCATCTAAAATGGTTGTGCCGTCTTCTACCTGAACAGAAATTCCATCTATCGTTAAATTGATCATTTTGGCACCTCCTATCGTTTCGTGATCGCGCCGAACTTGCAGTTTGTTATGCAGGTTCCGCAGCCGATACATACATCTGTGTCTATCACATGCGGCTCTTTCACATTGCCTGTGATAGCGTTAACGGGACAATTTCTTGCACAGAGCGTGCAGCCCTTACATTTTTCAGGGTCGATCCAGAATTCAAGAAGAGCTTTGCAGATACCTGCCGGACACTTGCTGTCATTGACATGTGCAAGATACTCATCCTTGAAGAATCTGTATGTTGAAACGACGGGGTTTGGAGCGGTCTGTCCGAGCGCGCAAAGCGAATTAGCCTTGATCTTACCGCACAGATACTCCATTTTTTCGAGATCCTCTTCAGTTGCTTCGCCTGCTGTTATCTTTTCGAGGATCTCATACAGCCGCTTGGTTCCTATACGACAGGCTGTACATTTTCCACAGGATTCATCAACAGTAAAGTTAAGGAAGAACTTCGCTATGTCAACCATACAGTTGTCTTCATCCATAACAATAAGACCGCCTGATCCCATCATGGAGCCTATGGCTGTAAGGTTGTCATAATCGATAGGAACATCAAGATTCTCAGCCGGGATGCATCCGCCGGACGGGCCGCCTGTCTGGGCTGCCTTAAACTGCTTTCCGTTAGGAACGCCTCCGCCTATCTCTTCTACGATCTCTCTTAAGGTGGTTCCCATTTCAACCTCAACAAGACCGGTATTGTTTATCTTGCCGCCAAGGGCAAACACTTTGGTTCCCTTGGATTTTTCGGTTCCCATTCCATTGAACCACTCCGCTCCGTTTAATATGATCTGCGGAACATTTGCCCATGTCTCAACATTGTTAAGGATAGTCGGCTGTCCGAAAAGACCTTTGACAGCAGGGAACGGCGGACGCGGACGCGGCTCTCCTCTTTTTCCTTCTATCGAAGTCATGAGCGCTGTCTCCTCGCCGCATACAAACGCGCCGGAGCCGAGACGGAGCTCAATATCAAATGAAAAGTCTGTGCCGAAGATATTTTTGCCGAGCAGGCCGTATTCCCTTGCCTGGGATATAGCTATGTTCAGCCTCTGAACAGCTATAGGATATTCAGCGCGGACGTAGATATATCCCTGATCCGAGCCTATCGCGTAGCCTGCTATGGCCATTGCCTCAAGGACAACGTGAGGATCGCCCTCTAAGATCGAACGGTCCATGAATGCGCCCGGATCGCCCTCGTCGGCGTTGCAGCACACATATTTCTGAACCTCTCCGCGCCTGTCAGTCGCGAATTTCCACTTAAGTCCCGTAGGGAAGCCGGCGCCTCCGCGGCCCCTCAGGCCGGAATCTATCATTACCTGTATAACTTCATCCGGACTCATATCCGTAAGACATTTATAAAGCGCCTGATACGCGTCAAGTCCGATAGCCTCGTCAATGATCTCCGGCGCGATAACGCCGCAGTTCCTTAAGGCTACCCTCTTCTGTTTTTTATAAAACGGGGTTTCAGAAAGCGGAAGGATCGTTCCGTCTTCCAATACTGAGTCTTTATATAGCAGCTCTTTAACAGGTTCTCCGCCCTTTACGAGATGCTTGTCACAGACTGTTACAACGTGCTCTGCCGTCATCTGCGAATAGAATGTTCCTTCAGGATAAACTATCATTATGGGACCGAGCGCGCAAAGCCCGAAGCAGCCGGTCTTTACTATAAGCACATCATTTATGCCTTTTTTCTCAAGCTCTGACTCCAGAGCATCGATGATAGCCATCGACCCTGAGGATGTACAACCTGTACCTCCGCAGATAAGCACCTGCTTCCTGTACTCTGATCTTTCCGCAAGCTTCTCTCCCTCTTCCTTTATGATAGTACGGATACGGAGGAGCTCACTTTTTTCTTCTTTTATTTTATTTAATTGTTCTATTGTCATGGCGCCCTCCTACTTATCCTGATAGCTTTCGATTATCTCTGCTACTTTCTTAGGTTCAACCTTGCCATAGACATCATCGTTGATCGTCATAACAGGTGCAAGTCCGCATGCGCCCAGGCATCTTGTTACGTCTATGGAGAATTTCGCATCTGCGGTGCATCCGCCGCTCTTTATCCCCAGCTTGCTCTCCACTGCCTCAAGGATCTTATCTGAGCCTTTAACGTAGCATGCCGTTCCAAGACAGACGGACACGTTATATTGACCCTTGGGATTAAGTGTGAACTGGGAATAAAATGTGACTACCCCATAAACCTCTGCGACCGAGATCTGAAGACCCTGCGCGATCATTTCCTGAACCTCTACCGGAAGATATCCGTAGATATCCTGGGCCGCCTGGAGTACAGGCATAAGAGCTCCCTGCTGATCCTTATGGGCCTTTATCACTTCCCGCAAAGCTTCTTCCTGTTCCGGTGTTCCTCGGAACGCAACTGTTGTTTTAGCTTTTGCCATTTTTCGCCCTCTCTCAACTCTCTTTACATTGTTACACAAATATAAAGCACAATAAAAAATTGTACAAAATAAAAGACAATCCTCATTATACAATAATATCCAGGATAAGAAACAAAAAAATTATTCGATAAATATAATTATTTTTGGAAATGTCTCAGTCAGGATCCGGAGAAAATATCTCGAAGCGATCGGGCCATGCGCGGCATATCAGAGTAAGACCATGCTCCTTTGCCAGCTCCACTGACTGGAGAGTGGGAACGGATTTTGATACCAGCACTGGAATGCCCGCCGTTATCACCTTTTCCACCATATCAACAGGAACCCGCCCGGATGTAAACACAACGCATCCTTCAAGCGGGATATCCTCTGTAAGGCCGTAGCCTATCACCTTGTCTATCGCGTTATGCCTTCCTATATCCTCGCAGGAAAAAAGTATATCCCCTTCTTTAAGAAGAATACAGGAATGAGTTCCCTGTGTTTTTTTATGAAGCTCTTCTCCCTTTGAAAATCTCTCCGCAAGAGAAAACACCCACTCCGGCTTCCATGTTACCGGCGTCAGCGTCTCAAGTCTGCGTCTTCCGGCATGCGCTTTATATACCTTATTTGCCGTGCAGCAGCTGGGCTCCGCCTTTTCGTACTCCTCCCAGTCTATGCTGTGGTTCAGAAAAACACGCGCCTCATTCTCCTGCAGACAAAAACGCATTATCTTTATATCCGATAACTTATCTATCAGCCCTTCAGTATAAAGTCTTCCCGTAACAAGCTCCTTCAGCCTGTCCTTTGTGCATACCAATGAAAAGACCCTTACCTCATTGACGATGACAGACAGTATATGCTCACAGATGACCGCAGCTTCTTCCCTGCTGCGGCGCCCGTCAGCCGTAACTATCGTTTTTTCCGGATACTCAATATTTTCCCTCATTATATATTTACCTGTTTTATTTATTTCCCGGCTCGGGATTTACTGCCCTGCGTCCCGGGTCAACCTTAAGCTTCTGATTTTCCCTGCGCAGCTTTTCCAGCGAAATGCTCTTGGTCAAAAGCCATACGAGAAGCGATCTGGCCCAGTTTCCGAATATGGCAAGTACAAAAGACCAGTCCAGCGTTCTTGCAACCCCAAGATAAACCACATTGGCCACACAATGGTGAAGCCCGCAGAAGATGAACAGCGGCATACCGAAAATAATACCAAAGGGTGTTCCCTTTTTATACATCTCGACAGCTATGTACATCACACACCCGCAGAGCATAGCCTTTACAAAAAAACGCGAAGGTGAATTCCCATCCTCCGATCCTTGCTTCAGCTGCCTGCACGATATCAGCATCCATGTATGAGTACAGAAATCCGCTCAGCCATCCCGCAATAAGGTTGAACACACAGATCAGTTCGAAAATTATAACATTCCTGCCGTGTAAATCTGCCAACGATTATTGTATAAGGCCTATATCTATAATTTATTCCAAAAAAACGGTTTTTTTGATACCGGGAACGGCTTTTGCCCGAATCAATGCCGGTGTTCAGGGCATGCTCTACAGAACATCGGTTATTGTTCCGCCTCCCACAACAGTTTCGCCGTCATAAAGCACTACCGCCTGCCCCTTTGTTATCGCTCTCTGCGGCTCTACAAATTCCACCCGCAGCGTGTCTGTGTCCGTCTGCGTGACATCTGCCCATTGCTCCTTCTGCCTGTACCTCACCTTCGCCTTAAGGCGCGCGGTTCCGTTTATCGCGGGAACAGAGATGAAATTTATATCTTTCGCGATAAGTGTGGTCGAAAAAAGCTCCTCACTGCTTCCGAGAACAACCCTGTTATTTTCCATATCAAGCCTGCATACGTATACAGGCTCCGGAACTGAAAGACCCAGGCCTTTTCTCTGACCTATCGTATATCTTATTATTCCCTTATGCCTTCCCATCACCTTTCCGTTTGGATCCACAAAATCTCCTTCCGGGAATTCATGACCGGTATAGGCTTCTATAAAGTCCGCATACGAGCCTTCCTTTACAAAGCAGATATCCTGGCTGTCATGCTTTCCCGCGTTGATAAAGCCCTGCTCAGCCGCTATGCTCCTTGTCTGTGTTTTTTCCATACTGCCTAAGGGAAAGGCGGTATGTGCGAGCTGTTCCTGAGTCATACTGTATAAAACATAGCTCTGATCCTTGGTCTCATCCACCGCTTTTTTCAACAGATAACGGCCCGCAGCTTCATCCTTTTCTATCCGCGCGTAATGCCCCGTTACGATAAGGTCGCATCCAAGCTCTCTTGCCCGCTGATACAGCTTATCGAATTTAAGAAACCTGTTGCAGTCTATGCAGGGATTTGGAGTCATCCCCGCCTCATACGCCTCAACAAAGCGTTTGACGACACAATCTTCAAATCTTTCAGAGAAGTTAAAGACATAAAAAGGTATGCCGAGTCCAAACGCTACATTGCGCGCGTCCTCAACATCATCCAGGGAACAGCAGGTATGTTCCCTGCCGACTCCCGCGTCCTCGTTATCAAACAGCTTCATTGTCACGCCTATGCAGTCACAGCCGGATTGCTTCATAAGGTAGGCCGCAACCGAAGAGTCCACCCCTCCGCTCATCGCAATAAGCGCTTTGGTACCCGATCTCATGATCAGTATTATATCACAGGAGCCGCCCCGTGTGCGGATACAACAGACAGTTCCATATCCCCCGGAGGTATATGTGCAGCAAGGCGGGATGGCGGTGAAGTCTATTAACCCGCCGATGATGCATATATATCGAAGTGTGACTAACCCGGCAACCGTCGTCCGGAGGTATATATGCAGCAAGGCGGGATAGCAGGTTTCACATACACCACACCCCTCATCGGCAGCATTATTAAATTATCATTAAGCCGATAATTTAAACACTTGCTAAATCTCCCGGATTTTTTTATCATATTTATATATTGATGATGTTGGGGTCAAAAATATTTTGACCCCGGCCGTTATTATACAGAGCTTTATACAAAATAATAAGAAGGAGAGTAAGATGAGCAGATTATCAGTAGTTACAACCGATAAGATGCGCGCTGTCGGCAACGACCTCAGGCTTCAGATAGCACGTAGGATCGCCGCCACTCCCCCGGGTGTCTGTCCTGTGGAGCAGCAGCTCGCATTTCTTAAGACCTGTCATGCGCAGACCTGCGGCAAATGCGTTCCCTGCCGTGACGGTCTGGGACAGCTTGCCGATATGCTGGAGGACGTTCTTGATAACAAGGCAGATCCAAATGCGATCAGTTATATCAAGGAGCTTGCAACCAATATCAGTATTTCAGCGGACTGCGCCATTGGTTTTGAAGCGGCAAGCATGGTACTCAAAGGACTCGAGGGCTTTGCGCAGGATTACGAATCACACATCCACGACCATAAATGCATCGGCACTTATGAACAGCCTATCCCGTGCGTTACCCTGTGTCCGGCAAATGTTGATATCCCGGGATATATTGCCCTTGCGGGTGCCGGAAGATGCGATGACGCCGTAAGGCTTATCCGTAAGGACAATCCGTTTCCTACAGCCTGCGCTCTCATTTGCGAACATCCATGTGAGGCAAGATGCCGCCGCCTCATGATAGACGATGCGGTGAATATCCGCGGTATGAAGCGCTATGTTGTGGATAATGCGACTGTTGATTCCATACCCACTCCGCCGTGCAATGAAGCAACCGGAAAGAAAGTGGCAGTTGTGGGCAGCGGACCTTCCGGTCTTACAGCAGCATATTTCCTGCAGCTCATGGGACATCAGGTAACAGTATTTGAAGAAAGATCACAGCTCGGCGGTATGCTCCGCTACGGCATTCCCAACTACCGCTTCCCGAGAGAACGGCTTAAACAGGACATCGACGCTATCCTCTCAACCGGAATAGAAGTAAAGACCAATTCTCCCGTAGGAACCGGTGAGGTCAAAAAACTCCGCGAGGAATATGACGCTGTATATATAGCCGTCGGCGCGCACGCCGATAAAAAGATAGGCATCGACGGAGAAGACGCGGGCAATGTGGTTTCCGCGGTAGAGATGCTAAGGAAGATCGGTGACGATGATTATCCCGACTTCTCCGGAAAGAAGGTTATCGTTGTCGGAGGCGGAAACGTGGCTATGGACTGCGCCCGCACAGCTATCAGATGCAAAGCGGATTCAGTCGGCATAGTCTACAGAAGAAGACAGAACGATATGACAGCCCTCGCTTCCGAGGTTGAAAGCGCCATGGCAGAGGGCGTTGAGATGATAACGCTGAAAGCCCCTGTAAGGATAGAAAAAGACGAAAGCGGCAATGCCGCAGCACTGATCGTACAGCCTCAGGTTATAGGCGAGGTAAAGGATGGCCGTCCCGCGCCAAAGAAAGCCAACAAGGCGGAACAGCGTATCGTATGCGACGTTATCATCGTTGCTGTAGGTCAGGATATCATTTCGGAACCATTCGAAAAGGCTGGCATACCTGTTGAAAGAAACCGCATAGCTGCCGATGAGTTCGGCAACGCCGGAGAAGACGGCGTATTCGCAGGCGGCGAGTGCGTATTAGGGCCGGCAACTGTTATCCGCGCTATCGAAGGCGGAAAGGTTGCGGCTGCAAACATAGATGAATATCTTGGATATCATCACCCGATATCTGTTGATATCGATATCCCCGAGCCTTTGCTCAATGACAAGATAGCAAGCGGAAGAGTTGAATTAAGAGAGACCGAGGCCAGCACCCGCAAGCTCTCCTTTAATGGCGTTGAAGAACCTATGAGCGACGAGGAGGCTTTAAAGGAATCAAGCAGATGCTTAAGATGTGACAGGCATGGCTGCGGATCACTGAGAGGAGGTCGTGTGGAATTATGGTAAATCTTAAGATTAACAACAAAGAGATAAGCGTGCCGGAAGGTACCACTATACTGGAAGCCGCAAAAAGCGCGGGCATAAAGATCCCGACCCTCTGCTATCTCAAAGATATCAACGAGATAGGCGCATGCCGCATATGCTGCGTGGAGATAAAAGGAAAGGAAACACTTGTTTCGTCCTGCAACACTGCGGTTGAGGAGGGAATGGAGGTTCTCACAAATACACATCGCACTCAAAAGTCCAGGCTGATAAACCTCCAGCTTATTCTGGCAAGGCATAATACCAACTGTCCCGAGTGTGACAGAAACGGCAACTGCACGCTCCAGGAACTCTCAAACGACCTGGCGCGCGGTTTTCTGCCTTTCAAAAAATCCTACGATGAAAACAGCTGGAATATGAGCTTTCCTCTTATAAGAGACGCCGGCAAATGCGTTAAATGCATGCGCTGCGTACATGTCTGTGAAAAGGTTCAGGCTCTCGGAATATGGGATATCGTTAATACAGGCTACAGAACCGGAATTGATGTTGCGAACGGAAGACCCATCGATCAATCCTTATGCGCTGCCTGCGGGCAGTGTATAACCCACTGTCCGGTAGGAGCTCTGCGCGAAAGAGATGATATCGCCGCGTTTTCAAATGCGATCTTCGATCCGGACAAGATAGTTGTTGTTCAGATAGCCCCGGCAGTAAGGGCTGCATGGGGCGAGGGCTTAGGCCTTTCGCGCGAGATGGCCACGGAAAAACGCATGGTCGCCGCAGTCAGGGCTCTTGGAGCAGACTATGTATTTGACACTAATTTCTCCGCCGATCTTACGATCATGGAAGAAGGCTCTGAATTCATCGAGCGCCTTAACAACCCGGAGAATTATTCATGGCCGATGTTCACATCATGCTGTCCGGGCTGGGTGAGGTTCCTGAAAGGACATTATCCGGAGCTTATACCTAATCTTTCAACAGCGAAGTCACCGCAGCAGATGTTCGGCGCTGTCGCTAAATCATATTACGCTAAGATACTGGATGTTGACCCTTCAAGGATATTCTGTGTATCGATCATGCCCTGCGTTGCCAAGAAGGCTGAATGTGCCATCCCGGTAATGAATGACGCGGGCGCGGGCCCGGATGTGGATCTCTCGCTTACAACAAGAGAGCTCGACAGGCTCATAAAGCTTAACCTTATCGATCCGGTACAGCTTGAAGAAGAGGAATTCGATATGCCTTTAGGCGTCGGCTCGGGAGCGGCAGTTATATTTGGCGCAACAGGCGGCGTTATGGAGGCAGCCCTCAGGACAGCCTCCGCTATACTCGAAGGACACAATCCAGACCCGGATGCATTCAGTATCGTAAGAGGTCTTGACGGCATCAGGGAAGCCGAGGTTGAGATTGCCGGCACAAAGGTAAAAGCTGCGATCGTAAGCGGTCTCGGAAACGCGCGCAAACTCTGCGACATGATCGTGTCAGGCGAAGCCGATTATCACTTCGTTGAGATCATGGCCTGCCCCGGCGGATGCGCCGGCGGCGGCGGACAGCCGATAAAAGACGGTTCCGAGCTTGCCGGAGAGAGAGGTCAGAACCTCTATGCTCTCGACAAAGCCAACACTATAAGGTTCTCACATGAGAATCCTTCGATCACGGCAGCATATAAGGACTACTTTGAAAAGCCGCTTTCACATCTTTCGCACAAGCTTCTTCATACAGATCACAACGCATGGAAAATGCCGGGTGAGAAGTAAATTATAAGCCCTCCCCCTCCGGGGGGAGGGTGTCAGCGGAGCTAATGGCGGGATGGCAGAAGTATCAGCATCAAGGCGGGATAGCAGATTTCACAAACTCAGAATCTGAAGTCGCGGCGGTTTGATGATCTGATCGCTTCAATATTCTCCCGCGCCACCTGCCTTACCTTTTCCTTCGGGATCCGCAGGAGTTCTCTCTCTATCATCTTATATCCCTCCCGCTTCGTATCCTCCGAAGCGTAATCCTCAAGGTATTCCGCCAGAGTCATAAGCGCATTCGGATGACAGCAATTCAGTATCTGTCCGCTTTTACACAGCGCCATGAACCGGTCACCTGTCCGCCCTTCTCTGTAGCAGGCCGTACAAAACGACGGAATATGATCACTCTCCATCAGCCACTCAACCACCTCATCCAGCGTCCTCTGGTCCGAAACATCAAACTGCTCCGTCTCATGCGGCCTCTCTTCCTCCGTATAACCGCCCACGCTGGTTCTTGAGGCGCCGCTTATCTGGGAGATCCCCGCATTAAGCATCCTCGCGCGCACCTCCTCAGACTCCCTTGTGGAGATTATCATCCCCGTATAAGGCACCGCGAGCCTGATGCAGGCCGCTATCTTTATGAAGGTCTCATCATCGATCCCGTTGTCAAACTCATCAGGGTCAATGTCATCCGCCCTTTTAACTCTCGGTACACTGATAGTATGCGGTCCTACACCGTGAACCGCCTCAAGGTGCTCTGCATGCATGATCAGGCCCGCAAATTCATATTTATAAAGTTCCAGTCCGAAAAGCACGCCAAGACCCACATCATCAATACCGCCCTCCATCGCCCTGTCCATCGCTTCTGTATGATATGCGTAATCATGCTTCGGACCCGTGGGATGAAGCTGCTCATAGCTTTCCCTGTTATAGGTTTCCTGAAAAAGAATGTATGTGCCAATGCCGGCATCCTTAAGCTTCCTGTAATTTTCAACCGTTGTCGCGGCTATATTCACGTTAACCCTTCTTATGTCTCCGTTCTTATGGTGAACGCTGTATATCGTGTTGATACAGTCCAGTATGTATTCAATAGGATTGTTAACAGGATCCTCTCCCGACTCGATCGCAAGCCTCTTGTGTCCCATGTCCTGGAGCGCGATCACCTCCGCCCTGATCTCTTCCTGCGTAAGCTTCTTCCTTGGTATGGTTTTGTTTTTAAGATGATACGGACAGTAGAGGCATCCGTTGACACAGTAATTTGAAAGATAAAGCGGCGCGAAGATAACTATCCGGTTGCCGTAAAACGCCAGCTTTATCTCCTCCGCGATCTCATACATCTTATTTATCTTTTCCGGGTTCTCACACGCCAGCAGCACCGAGGCTTCCCTGTGCGTAAGGCCTGAACAGACACAGCCCTTATCAGTTTTTACAGGTCTGGCCTTTTCCAGTATCTCATCTATCAGCGCCTCGTTGTTCTTGTTTTCCTCGGCGTATTCAAGAGTTGCGAGGATCTCCTCATGATTGATAAAATCCTCCGCCTTTAATGATCTCGGGTCATATACTGCCATTTTGCCTTCCTCCGTTCATGTCAGTTTTGTTTTTTTATATCTCCACGCGACGCGAAAAGCCTGCAGCCTATCGACTGCATCCGCTGCTCAAGACAGCCTATGCATTGCGCGCTCTCCTCACCTGTACATATCTTATTATCGTAAAGCTCATACTGCTTCCGCACGCTTACCGGCGAAAGATTAGGCATCACAACATTCGCGCCTGCAAGTATCCCCTTTTCCCGCCCTTTCGGGTCTACAGTCCCAAGGGCTGTTGTGGATGGCAGCAGCACAGCAGGATGTATGATCCTGATGATGCTCAGCAGAAAACATGTCAGCTCCACTGTCCCCTGAGGCTCATTCCCGAACGGCGTTTCGTGATGGGGAATGAACGGGCCTATGCCACACATATCCGGCTTAAACTCTTCTACAAAACTCAGATCCGCGGCAAGATGCTTCGCCTCCTGGAAGGGTGAGCCCACCATAAAGCCGCAGCCTGTCTGGTATCCTATATCCTTCAGACCCCTCAGGCATCTCATTCTGTTTTCATAGCTCATCTCTTCCGGATGCAGCATCTCATAATGCTTTCTGTCCGCGCTCTCATGCCTTAACAGATATCTGTCCGCGCCGGCATCAAAAAGACACTCATAGCTTTTTCTGCTTCGCTCTCCCAGCGAAAGTGTAACAGCCACGCCGGAACATTCCTTTTTTATATCCTTTATCAGCGCGCATAGAATATCGTCACTGTAAAAGACATCCTCTCCGCCCTGCATCACTATCGTCCGGAAGCCAAGCGAATACCCTTCCTTCGCGCATTCCATTATTTCCTCAGGCAGAAGACGGTATCTCTTAAGATTTTTGTTGTCCCGTCTTATACCGCAGTAGAGACAGTTGTTTTTACAATGGTTGCTTATCTCCAGCAGTCCCCTTGTAAATACCTCTCTGCCGTATATCTGTTCCCTTAACTTTACGGCCTCATCCGCCAGATATTCCGCGCTTTCGGCATCACGGTTTTCTATAAGATATTCATATTCATCCCGGCTCAGAGACCTGTCGTTTATCAGTTTTTCTGTCAGCTCTTTTATTCTTTTGTCCATCTTAAACATCCAGACAGCTTATGCTTCGCGCCAGCGCTCCCTTCATTTTTGCTATCACAAGACCGTAATTAACAAACGGTACATTCTGATCTCCGGCGCACTTCATTCTGTACATAACATCCCTTTCGGTCAGCATGCAGCCGCCGCAATGGATTATCATCGCGTACCGCGACAGATCCTCCGGAAAATCCCTGCCGGTGCAGGTTTCGATATTCAGCTTTGCTCCCGTGCGCTGCGAAAGCCACTTCGGTATCTTATACGTTCCTATGTCATAGCACTGTCTGTGGTGAGTGCAGCCCTCTGCCATAAGGATGGTATCTCCGTTTTTCAGGCCCTCGACCGCCTCGCAGCCTTCAAGGGCCTTTTTAAGAAATCCCTTATACCTTGCCATCAGTATGGAAAAAGATGTGAGCGGGATCTCCGGCGGCACTATGCGGGCGACCTCCGAAAAAACCTGAGAGTCAGTTATGACTATTTTCGGTCTTACTGCAAGCGCGTTAAAAGTCTGTTTCAGCTCAAACTCCCTGCAGACTATCGCCATCGCGCCCATATCAAGGGCATCACGTACCGCCTGCTGCTGGGGAAGGATGAGCCGTCCTTTTGGAGCCGACTCATCGATAGGACAGACAAGCACCGCCACATCGCCAGGCCCGACAAGCCCCTTTAAAAGTCTGTGGTCCTCGTCCTCCTTAGGCGCAAGGCGGCCTATCATCTCCTTCAGCTCATATATGTTAAGTCCGTCAGCCGTGCTGGTCCAGATAACATTACCCTTTGTCTCCGGAACTATTTTTAAAAGATCGCTCTTGTTATATACAACTATCCACGGTATCAGCTTTTCCCTGAATATCCCGATCAGCTGTCTGTCAATATCGTTCATTCCCACGGACGCATCTATAACAAGAACAGCTATATCCGTTCTGTTGAGCACCTGTTTTGTGCGAAGCACCCTTTTTTCTCCCAGAACGCCCTCATCGTCAAAACCGGGCGTGTCGATTATAACAACAGGCCCGAGCGGCAGAAGCTCCATAGCCTTGGTGACAGGATCCGTTGTCGTGCCCTTTACATCCGATACAACTGAAAGTTCCTGGCCGGTCACAGCGTTAACAACGCTGGACTTGCCGGCGTTCCTGCATCCGAAAAATGAGATGTGCAGTCTTTCCGCGGATACTGTTGAATTTAGGCTCATCCTGACTTCCCTTTCTGCCGTAAAGACGCGGCATGGTCCTGTCCGTTGCCGGCTGTTATAAAAACAGACCGCGCTCCTCCAAAGAACGCGGCCTTTTTAAGCCTTCAAGCTTGCGTCTTTCGCCTCAAGTTTTACGTTTCGGCGTCAGAGGACAATGTTTATATCCTTATTTACTTGAATAAGCGGCCTTTGCCGTTATCCCGTCAATGCGGCCGAGTTCCCCGGCCAGCGCATTGATATCATTGAGAGGGGCATCCATCGCAATGCAGATGATATTCACTCCCTTTTCGCGGTGCGGTATCCCCATACGGCCGATGATCCCATCCCCATATTTGTGAAGGAGTTCGTTAAGCTCAGGGGCTGCTTTCTTATCCTCCACGATTATACTGACCACTGCGATCCTGTTTTCCATTACAAAGGCCTTTCTGATCTAATCGGAATGACAGGATTTGAACCTGCAATCTCTTGGCCCCCATCCAAGCGCGATACCAAGTTTCGCTACATCCCGATCGTTCCCTGAAAAGGTACATTAAGATGATACTGGTTTTTCCCCGACAATGCAAGGTCAATTTTTTCAAGGTTCCCGCCGAAGGTGCATATATATCGAAGTGTGACTAACCCGGCAACCGTCGCAGAGCCTCGCTTGTCTTAAACAATATACCGTTTCCGGCACCCAGTCCGTTTCCAACCATTATCGCGACAGGCGCTTTAGTAGCAGCAGCACTCACCTTATCTCCCACAGCCGCGGTCTCAGTCCGTAAAGATAGGTGTGGAGTAATATCTGTCTCCACTGTCAGGAAGGAGAGCAACTATTACTTTGCCTTTATTTTCGGGCTTTTTAGCATATTCTATTGCCGCGTGAAGTGCTGCGCCCGAGGATATTCCGACAGAAATCCCTTCTTTAGCAGCCAGCAGTTTTGCTGCTGCGAATGCGTCGTCGGATGATGCTTTATATACCTCGTCGCAGATTGCGGTATTAAGCACCTCGGGAACAAATCCGGCTCCTATGCCCTGTATTTTATGGGAGCCTGCCCGGCCTTCGGAAAGCACAGGGGAATCTTCCGGCTCAAGAGCGACCACCTTTATATCAGGCTTCTGCTCTTTAAGGTAGGTGCCGGCGCCTGTTACTGTTCCACCGGTTCCTACGCCGGAGATAAAGATATCCACTTTTCCGTCGGTATCATTCCATATCTCCGGACCCGTTGTTGCTTTATGAACGGCGGGATTCGCCGGATTGACGAACTGCCCGGGTATAAAGCTGTTCGGGATCTCGGCTGCAAGCTCATCTGCCCTTGCTATGGCGCCCTTCATGCCCTTCGCGCCTTCTGTCAGCTCAAGCTGCGCTCCGTAAGCCTTAAGGATATTCCTTCTTTCAACGCTCATTGTCTCGGGCATTGTAAGGATTATCTTATAGCCCTTGGTTGCGGCTATTGCGGCAAGGCCTATTCCGGTATTTCCGCTTGTGGGCTCGATGATCACTGAATCGGGCTTTAACAGTCCCTTTTCCTCCGCGTCCTCTATCATAGCCTTTGCAATTCGATCTTTAACACTCCCCGCGGGATTGAAGTACTCCAGCTTTACCAGCACTGTCGCTTCAAGTTCCAGTTCCTTTTCCAGATTCACAACCTCCACGAGCGGCGTATTTCCTATAAGCTCTGCAGCTCCCTTATAGATCTTTGACATTTTTCTTACCCTCTTTCCTTATACTGATCTCTTCTTTTTACTTTACTGCGGCAAATCCCTTTTCGAGATCCGCGATTATCTCCACGAGGTCATGGACAACGCACATTTTAACAACGTGGCCTATGTCAACTTTTTCCTTCGTATTTATCTTTTAAACACAAAATAATAAAAGCCGGGATCATATGATAAATCTTCCTATCTCCCCTAAAAGCTGTGGCCGCCGCCACCTCCGGACGAGAAGCCGCCACCTCCACCGCCGGAGAAACCGCCGCCTCCGCCGCCGATGAAGCCGCCACCTCCCGATGAGGAACGTCTTCTCTTCGTGCGCGACACCAGTGTCGGGGTCACGCTCTTTACAACACCGGAATCTTTTGAGCCGCCGGTTACCGCATTTGTAAGAATTTTAACATCCTTTCCTTTTCTTCTCTGGCTTGTGATGATGATGAGATTCACTATCAGCACCGCCCCCAGCGCAAACGCTGCATTTGTCGCGTATTTCATTGGCGTTGTGATCGAACCGCCGTCAAGTATGATCTTTATCTGATCAAATATCTTGCTCGCGCAGTTGTAATACCTGCCCTCAGACGCCTCCGTATATGCATTGTCGGTTATCTCATGCGCCCTTGTGCGTGGTATGGACCTGTTTATCGCGCCGTCCGAAAATATCTCTATCCTCCTGTTATACATATCTATCAGAAGAAGCAGCCCGCTGTCCGCCCCAAAGTATTGTCTGTATTCAGACTCCGCAAGCGCTTCAGCGCTGCCGTTATACTCCTCATTTGTGATAAATGCCACATTTCCGTAATTCAATATATCCTTTATTTCATTCCGAAGCAGCGCCTCTTCGGAATCGGTTAACAGGTACGCCCTGTCGTCGATCACCATGGTGTAGTCTTCCGTGTCGTCCGCCTTTACCGTAAAGGGAAGCGCAGAAAATATCGCAATGATCAACGCTGTCAGAACAAAAACTTTACTTTTCATTGTCCGCCCCCTCTCTGCCGAAGAAATTCGGAACCGGCCTCGTATTAAGGAAGTTAAAGTAATTTGCTGCTGATATGCAGTTTACCAGCACCGCCGCAAGGCACGCCAGCGCAGTTCCGTAATACCAGAAGTCATGAGCCGGGTTCATAATGCCTATCACTATGCCTGCCACTATCACAACAAGCGCCAGTATCGCCGGTATGATGGCTGACCTTTTCTCCAGTCTCGCTGCATTGCTTATGGTACGTATGGAAAAATACAGCTGGAAGGGCAGCGCGATCATAAATATCGTACCCTTTCCTCCGAAAGTTTCTAATGCTCCTATCGTCCGGCCCCCGCTGCTTATCATCGAAAAACCGTATGTTACGATATATAAAACGATCAGCAGCGCCACGGCTATAAAGCCTATCTTCATCCCCGAAGGCTTGCTGTCCCCGGTTGCTCTGGCCTTCACCCTTTTCTTTTTCGCTGTATGCTGTGTGTCGCCGTAGTCATATACATGACTTTCCCTTTCGTATATCGCTTTTATCTCCCTGTGAAGTATGATGCCCGATATCACCAGGACAACTCCGGCTATCATGCTTATTGTGCTGGGCAGGATGAATATCGGCAGCAGGCTCAGTATCACAAAGATGACGGCTGCCGCTATAAGCGATACCAGGAAGAACTTCTTTTTATCTACCGGTATGTCCGTTGCCATCTTTCCGCTCTGGCCGTTCATCACCGAGTATGCCACTCTGTTTTTATTCCGCCATGTCAGGAACCATACCGGAAAATATGAAACATTGCAGTCTATCGCTCCTATGCCGATTTTTTCTTTTTCCTGATCTATGGTATTTTCCCTGTCGACCTGAACTTTTTGTACATTTCTCTCCACGTCTTCATATATAGAATCCACCGTAAGCTGTGTGGCCTCAGTCATATATGTGCGCTCATCAGTAGTAGTCTTGTCTGCGTAGAAGCCCGCCAGATAGCCCTCGTGGAAGTCCTCTTCATCCTGCTCATTAAAGGGAGCTATCTCATTTGCGATCGTGTCATCAAAGGCCGATGACGCGTCAAAGCTGACTCCCCTTGTCCTGCCGCCTATCGCCGCGTCGATATCATAAACCTCGCTGTAGTCATAGCCTCCTGAAGAATAGTTGGCCGTTCCCTTTATGCGGATCTGCTTTTCCGGGATAACCGCCTCATATGAGAAATACGGAAGATATATGCCTCGGAAGCCTTCCAGAAACTGCGCCGACTTGTATTCCTTTGGAACATAGAGTTTTCCTTTGATGGCCTTTTCGTACTCATCGCAGGCCTGCTGCTTGGTTTTTTTAAAAGGGATGATGGTCTGAGGCCGCAAAAGCTCCTCATGTCTGGAACTGAGCATAGCCTCGCTTCCGCAGTACGCGCAGTATGCCACCACCTGTTCATCCGGCGCCGCAAGCTCCGCCCCGCAATTCCTGCAGGTATACACGAGCGTATCATATGTTACCTTTTGTTCCTCACCCTCGTTATTGCTTTTATAATCAGGAACCTCGATCCTGGTATCACAGTATTCGCACTTCAGAACCTGGCCACTGATGTCAAAGATCATCTTACCGCCGCATGACGGACAGCCTATACCCATAAAACCTCCTTAGAATTGCAAACCTTAACTCTCTAAATTTTATCACAACTGACCCTGCTGCATAACGCAACATCAGCACATGTCGCCCCTCATCCGTCGCCTTCGGCGCCACCTTCCCCCGGAGGGGGGGAGGCCAGTGATGACAAAAGAACCGTCCCCTTGTCACCTGATCACTTTCTTTTATAATTCCTCATCGGAAACTTAAAGATAACCGATTCATACGGCCTCAGGTTATAGGTAAGCCTGAATCGTCTTCCGTCGCACTCTTCCTTCGTTGCCCTGACAGACGGTACGCCGCCTATGTCCTCCGGACCGCCGCCTCCCGGCAGAGCGTCAAAAGTGCTGAATATGCGCTCATAGCTGCCGCCGACGGGAACGCCGCAGCTGTAGTTTTCAAAATATACAGGCGAAAAGCTGCATATAACAACAAGCGCCTCATTATAATTCCATGGATTCCTGCGGATATAGCTAATGATGTTCCTGTCGTGATCTGCGCTGTTTATCCATTCAAAGGTCCTCTGATCTTTTGAATCCGAATATAGAACCGGATATTCGCGGTATAAGTAAAGCAGCTTTCTGACAGTAAGCAAAACATCCCTGTGCCCCAGTTCATCTGCGAGATGCCAGTCTATGCCCCGGCCTTCATCCCACTCACGCTCCATCGCGAAATCCTGTCCCATAAACAAAAGCTTCTTCCCCGGATGCGTAAACTGATATGTATATACAGTCTTAAGACAGCCCAGACGGTCCTCCTTCTTTCCCGGAGACTTCTCCACCATCGAATGCTTCAGATGAACAACCTCGTCATGAGAAAGGACCAGCACATAGTTTTCCAGAAAAGCATAGTCCGGACTGTGCGTGAGCGCGCCGTGGTGATACGTCCTGAACACCGGATCCTTACCGATATATCTGAGCGTATCATTCATCCAACCCATGTTCCACTTAAGCGTAAAGCCAAGAGCTGCGTCATATTCATCCGACGTAACACCGGCCTCTATCGAAGAATCCTCCGCGATAAGATATCCCGTCGTTCTGATCTTTACCTCGTAGTTAAGCTGCCGAAGAAAATCCATGCTTTCGAGATTATGGGCTCCGCCGTATTTATTGGGGTGCCACTCATTCCTGCTGAAATTTGAATATATCATTGCAGCCACCGCGTCCACCCTGAGAGCGTCTATGTGAAACTCCTTTATCCAGTAGAATGCGCTTGAGATAAGAAACGACCGGACCTCCGGCCTGCCGTGGTCAAACGCCTTCGTCCCCCACTCGGGATATTCAGCCCTTAACGGATCCGCGGATTCATACAACGGTGTTCCGTCAAAATCCGCCAGAGAAAAATCATCCTTCGGAAAGTGCGCCGGCACCCAGTCAAGTATCACGCTGATGCCGCAGCTGTGCATCTTATCCACGAAATACCGGAAGTCATCCGGCACGCCGTATCTGCTCGTAGGCGCAAAGTAGCCCGTCACCTGATAGCCCCACGAGCCGTCAAACGGATATTCGCAGATGCCTATAAGCTCGATGTGCGTATATCCCATATATGTTATATATTCGGCAAGCTGATCCGCAAGCTCCCTGTAATTCAAAAAGCCATCTTCCGGTCCGCTTCCCGGCCACTTTTTCCATGAGCCCAGGTGTACCTCATATATCGCCATTGGCTTTTCAACAACCTTTGTGTTGTCTCTTTTTGCCTGATATTCCGCGTCCTTCCATTCATAACAAGACGGCGCGCAGACTATCGCCGCGTTATCCGGCCTCAGCTCGCACCGGAACGCGTAAGGATCAGTTTTATAGCGCTTTGTGCCATCAGCCCCCACTATCACAAAACGGTATGCGTCGCCGTCTCCCACACCCGGGATAAACGTCTCCCACACACCGTTTTCTGCACGGTCCATATACCATTCATTTTCCCAGCCTGTGCGCGCGCAGATAACAGCAACGCTCCCGGCGCCGGGCGCCCATACAACAAAATGTGTTCCGGCTTTTCCGTTCTCTTCACCGGTATGAGCCCCCATCTTCAGATATGCCTCGTAGTTAGTGCCCTGATGAAAGAGATAACTGTCAAATTCAGTAAACAGTTTCATTTTCACCCCTGTGACGCATGTAGTATTTCATCATACGCTTTTTGTCCTCTTCTATCAGCGTCCCCCTTCCGAAGAGCCCTGCCCTGGCTTCAATGTGATGCAGAAACTCATGTCTGAGCGTTTCTCTTATCTGCGCCCGGACAGCTTCATCACTCGCGTATCGCAGGGTTCTGACAAAAGAGCCGTAGTAAAGTGCCACCTGCGTTCCCATACGGCCGCGGCTGTATGTGCCCAGGATATAAAGGTCGTCCGCCAGCCTGTCCGGATGCGGATACTCCTTCTCCTCAAGTATCACGCCTCCCGAAAGTTCATCCATAACATAGTCCGGAAGCAGACCGACCTCTTCTTCTAATACTTCACCAAACTCCTCATATGTAAGCATAGCTGCCCCGCCTGGATATCCGTGCCGGGCGGCAGTTAAAATATCAGGGAGATATCGCCGTGCAGCACTATCCTCAAATCTACCATCCTGTGATCAGTTTTTATTCAAAAAACTTTGCGATCTCCGGGATCTCCTTTCTCGGATTAAGTGCGGGTTCCTTCGCCCTGTAGCCTATAGCGATAACGGATGCCACCGCCTCGTCTTCCGGGATGTCCAGCTCCGCCTTAAGTGCAGCTTCATCGCGGATCCCCATTATCAGCGTATCCAGCCCCGCGTCTGCTGCCGCAAGCACAAGATATGAGTTCTGAAGTCCCAGGTCATAAGCTCCCCAGCAATCTCCAAACTCATTTGCCGGCTCTCCGTTCATAAAGCCCGCAACGCCCTTCTCATAGGTTGTAACTATCAGCGCCGCTCCGGAGCTGTTTTTCCGGTTAAACTCGGGAAGTCCTGCCACCCTGACCTGCTCCAGCTTTTCGCCGGGAAGCACCACATAATACCTGCCTGTCTGGGTGTTCTTCCATGATGGAGCCAGCTGAGCCTTCTTCAGTATCTCCTCCACCTGCTCCCTGGTAACCTTTTTATCCGGGTCATACTCGCGGACGCTTCTTCTTACTTCTATCAGTTTAGAAAATTCCATTTTAAATCTCCTTCCTGTCAGGCTCCGGGCGCTGCCGCCCGGAGTCCGTTATGATCAGTTTCTCATTTCAGGGGACTATAGGAAGAATGATATCTCCTTCACCACTCATATAAACACCATTGCCCTGTCCACCGCCATCGCCTTGAGATTGGATATCTACAGGCTCGGTATCCGTGTCAGAGCTGTGATCGTCAGGCTCCGCTACTCCGTCCTTAACATTATATTTCTTTCCCTGAAACACAAACGTGCCATTGAAGCCCCAGTCGATCACTCCGTTTTTGACCTTATAATAGTTCCCCTGGCCTTCCACCTGGGCAAGCGTGTCGGCATCCCATTTCAGCACACCGTTTTCAACATAGTACCATGTGCCGTTATACAGTGTCAGTGTTGTCTTGTTACAGTCAATGTATCCGCCGTTGACGTAGAACCATGTATTGTTAGCGAATATAAGGCTGCGAAAGCCCCAGTCGATGGCCCCGTTCCTGAGATAAAACCACACGTCGTTGTAATAATACAGCCCGTTAAAGCCCCAGTCGATCACTCCGTTCTTGACCTTGTAATAGTTCCCCTGGCCTTCCACCCGGGCAAGCGTGTCGGCATCCCATCTCAACACGCCTTTTTCAACATAAAACCATGTGCCGTTAAAAAAAACCAGACTTGTATAATCAGTAGCTATTTCCCCGTTCTGATAATAAAACCATGTGCCGTCTGCGCCCTGCGCGAGACCGGTATATCCGTCGGCTCTTACCTCACGCGCCGGCATTATCGCCGCCGCTGAAACAACAGCCACCGCAACCGCTATAACAACGACAAACTTCCTGCATACCTTTTTAAATCTTCCCATTACTACTCCTCTCTATTCAATGTAGATGTCACATCACAAAACATATGATATCACAGTCCAAACCAATTTACACTATGGGGAGCCATATTCTGAAGTCCTCCGGCCTGGCCCCCGGTCAAGCAGAGGCGACGTATGAAGGGCCAACCGCACGTGAAATCTACTATCCCGCCTTGATGCATATATACCTCCTGACGACATGTGCCGGGTTGGTCGTCAGGAGGCATATATGCATCATCGGCGGGAACCCCTCACCCGTCAGTTGCGCTGACGCCCTCACCCGGATGGGGAGGGCTATGGAATAATAAAGTCTACGCTGACACGACAGACTTCCCCTTCTCTTTTATATTTTCTCGATGATCTCCAGGCCAATCTCTACCTGGCGTGTGGTTCCGAGGATATCCATTTCGATGGTTGCTCTGCGCTTATGCCGGTTTATCTTCCGGATAACAGACTCCAGTCCCATAAGACAGCCTTCTTTAACAATTACTTTATCGCCGTCCTTTATGCCATAGGACATTTCCACCGTGTCGTTTCCGCCGGTGATCTTCCATAAAAAGTCTTCTTCCTCTTTGGTGATGGCCACAATGTCATTGCCGTATCCAAGGAGCTTTGTGAGTTCCGGGATCCTCCGCAGACTCCGGAACAGACCGGCGATGTTGTCAGTTTCCACAAACAGATATCCGGGAAACATCAGGCGTTTTTCGGAATGCCATTCCCCCTTGTATCTGCGTTTCACCTCGTAATAGATGATCTTGCAGTCTTTGTAGACCTCCGGCGAAAAAGTTTTTTCGATTATTGTTTTGATCTTGCGTTCCTGTCCCGTTCGGGTTTGAATTACATACCACATATTGCCTTCCTGCGCTGTTATTTTATTAAGAGATAAGTTCAATTACTAACTTATAACTAATTATGAGTATACGCCTATTATATGGTGTAGTCAAAGGTAGAGTATGCCAAAGATCATCCCCTCATCCGTCTTTTAATAAATTGGATCATCATTATCAGCAGAACGCCCAGAAGAGCCCCGCCGGCATCGATCAGAATATCCCGGATCTCACAGCTCCGCCCGCTCACAAAGTGCTGGTGCAGCTCATCCGACAAAGCATAGACAGCGCCGACCGCCCAGGCAAGCAGCCATATCGAAAACCACCCCTTCACACCTTTCAAAGAAGTCGTTCCGTTCCTGTAGAAATAGATCTCCCTGGCCGCAATAGCAGAAAAAATGCCAAGGAGCAGATATTCAAAAAAATGCGCGCCCTTGCGCACGATAAAAGAAGCTGTTGACGCGTCAAGATGAAGCAGCTTTGACAAACCGTCAGAGATCAGACTGCTCTCCATCTTTGATATCTGAGCCGGAAGCGCAGAGTGAACAAATATCAGCGCCATGGTTATGACCACCAGCACTATGTAAGTTACCATTCTCTTTTTATTATGCATAATTATTCCGGTCAAAACAAATCCCGTGCGCCTATTATCCTCCCCTGCGGCGACATCCTTCTCAGAATCAGTAAAGCTCATATCCCGCTTCGCTGTATATATACCTCCGGGCGACAGTTGCCGGGTTAGTCGCCCGGAGGTATATATACAGCTTCGGCGGGATGGCAGCTATCACATACAATGCGCCCCTCATCCGCCGGACATTTTCTCGAAAGCTATTTGTGCGGCAGCCGGCTCCACATTGCACTTCATGTGGTAAAAGCCCACAGCCGCCGGGAGCCTTCCGATCAGCTCCAAAGTCCTCACCAGCGCCTCTCTGTCCATAGGCCGGTACGACTGCTGCAGAATCATCTGATACGCCTCCCGGAAGGAGATCGCGCATATCTCATTTTCACTGCCCCTCTCAAGAATACATACAGCCTTCAGCAGCGCAGATGTATTCGTACTCAGATGATGCTTCCCGTCCCACGGCGTTCCATAAACGATGGCCCCGCCGTCATTCACCTTTATCAGCGGCTTGTCGTCATTTATCATCACAGCCTTTTCACCAAAAGACTCACACCACAGCCGCGTATGCGTGCTCTTGCCCGTGCCGCTTGCGGCCGTAAACAGATATCCCTGTCCGTCAACTGCAACACAGGAGCCGTGCATCAGAAACGTATCGTAAAACGGCAGCCTCTCCGCTATCTTCCTGTATACAGCAAGTGTTTCAAGATAACTGTCCGGCCATACCTGAACCGGCCTGCCTTCAGCCTCGTCCTCTTTTGCCGACCGCCTGCGTTCAAACTCAATATCCTCCCGGTCAGTAGCCACAGAGAACGCAATCTCCGCGCCCGCGTCTGCATCCATGCGATACTCCGCGCACAACCTGTGTACGCCCGCGTAAATTGAGGTTATCCCGATATTCTGCTCAGCGAACCTGTAAATATTCCTCATCAGGGCACTATCGGCAGAATGATATCCCCGTCTTCATTAATATAAGCACCGCTGCCGCCGCCGGAACCTCCGCCACTGCCACTGTAGCCGCCGTTACCACCGCTCCAGGAGCCGCCATTATCGCCGCCGTTGCCGCCGCCGGACTCCCCTGCCGGGATATCAACATAAGGCAGGTCCGTATCATCCGATCCGTCCTTGTCGTTCTGTCCCGTGGAGGTTCCGCCATTCTTGCTGTCCTTCTTTTCATTCTTCTTGCTATCCTTGCTGTCCTTGCTGTCACTCTGGTCCTTGGCGTCCTGCGCAGTCTCCTGCCCCTGCTTTTTGGACCCGTCTTCCGTTTTCTTCCTTGTGAAAAGAACAACGCATACCACCGCAATGCATACCACCAGCACAGCGCCGATCACCACTAACAGCTTCTTTTTATTCCTCATTACTAATAACTCCTCCTTCGGAAAACTCTATAACCCTGTCACATATCTCAAGCGCAGCCACCCGGTGAGTGATGATGACCACCGTCTTATCCGTCATGCTGCGCAGATTTTCCAGCAAACGCTCCTCCGTAGCCGCATCCAGCGCGCTCGTAGCCTCATCCAGAAGCAGGATAGGGCTGTCCGAAAAAACCGCCCGGGCTATCGCAAGACGCTGCATCTGCCCCTCCGAAAGACCCGTTCCTCTCTCGCCGAGCACCGTATCCACACCCATGTCCAGCTCCGATATAAAGCCGTCGGCACAGGCGATCTTCAGCGCCCTGTCAAGCTTATCCTCATCATGATCTTCTGCATCCGCAAAGCACACCACCTGACGTATCGTTCCGCTCATCAGATAATTCCCCTGCGGAACATACGCAAACAGCCGCCGGTGCTCAGATCCAAGCTCTCCTCTTACGCCGCCGGAAGCGGTATAAAACCGCTGCCCCCCGTCCGGCTGATACACGCACATCAGAAGCTTCAGCGCCGTTGACTTGCCGCAGCCGCTGTGCCCCGTAAACGCCACATACTCACCTTTACTGATCTTAACGCTGAAATCCTTCAGCACCACGGGCATATCCTCCGCAGACGAATAGTATGTGAAGGAAACCCGCTCCAGCCCTATATTCTTAAGCTTATTCTCATAGAACAACATCATCTCATCAAGCTCCTTCGCCTCGCCGCCGCTGTCCGCAAAGGCCTCCGCCTCCATCAAACGCTCGGCGCTTGCGAGCATGGCGTAATACCGCGGAAGATATCCGGAGATATTGGCAAATGGCATCTGTATCTGAGTGATCAGCTGAGTGATCGCCGTAAGCGTACCGAAGGTGATCGTTCCCTGCAAAATACCATATCCGCACCAGCCTATGCCCAGCATATACATTCCGTACATGGCTGCGCCGAACCCCAGATTCGCCAGATTGGAAAACCGGTTCCTGCGCATACGCGCCCCCTTGTGCTCATCCATCTTCTCACGGGCCTCAGCTCCGGTCTGCTTCTCCGCCGCGAAGGAACGTATCATCAGCAGACTGCCTATGCGCTCCTGCAGAAAGATCCTGAGCCGCCCGTCTGTCTCCTGCACATTCTTATGAAGACGCTTCATCGCCTTGCGGAAGGCCCAGGTCAGCAGCACCATCAGCGCCCCGCCGGGAATGAACACATACGCAAAGCGCGGCTCGATAACAATGATCATCACCAGGGCGCTTATCATCTTTACGGCCATGCCGGCAAGCCCCGGAAGGATCTCCACATAGCTGTCGGCCACCACTACAGTGTCGCTCGTCATCCGGTTGAGCCATTCCGCCGAATGCACATCCGCCACCTGAAGATAGTCCTTCTTAAGAAGAGTTTCGGTAAGCCTCATTTTAAAAATATTTTCCATTGTCGAGCGCGACAGCTCCGTAAGCCATCTTATAAAAGCGCGCAGCCCCAACTGAACCGACAGAAGAAGTATAGTATATATGAGAAAACGCCAGAACCCGCCGGTGTCCTTATCAACGGCGGCATCCACAATGCCCCGGAGCAACAGAGCGTACAGAACGCCGGATGCGCCCAGAATCGCCTGCACCAGGGCAAGTGCCAGAATATACAGTTTTTTCTTTCCGGGAACGGCATAAAGCCACTTCACCGCGGAACCCCTCATAAACTCAACCCCTCTGCCGGCCGCGAAACCTCCTTAATACACGCTTCATCATATCCCGCACATAAAGCAGCGGCCTCCGGATAAAAAACAGATCCGTCCACAAGTGAACATAAGCCATATATCCGGCCTCATTCACATCATGCCATCTCCCGCCCCTGTAAAAGCGGGCAGCAATGCCCTTAACCTGCGCAAAACATACATATTCCTTCTGCCAGCAGTTATCACCGGCGATGATATAATATCCGTCCTTAACACGCAGCACGCGGTGGATGACCCCCTGCATATCCCTGCCGCGTATATACATCACAAGGTCGTAGCGCTTCACCGGCGCCTTTGGAACGCGGATCTCCACAACGTCCTGCCTGTTTCGGATCATGGGCCACATGCTTACGCCCCTCGGTACGCTAAGATAATATCCGCGTTTTTCCAGCTCCTCAAGCTGCGCCTTACCCATCTATAGCTCCGATTTTCTTCAGCTCTTCGATCGCTCTTTCCATATCGCTTTCTATTGCCCCGTCCGGCGCGTCAAAACGCTCCTTCATGGAAGCTACAAGCTCCTCCTTGCTGTGCTCTTCCTGCAGCAGCTCTATCATCGCGCCAAAGGTCTTGTTCCCGCGTACAATGCCCGAAAACTCCGCCTTTCCTGTGGGAACCAGAATAGATTCACCGTCAGTATTATGCAGCAGAAAATTAGAATTAAGCTTCATTTCCATTACTTCCTTTCATTACTTATATTTTAGCTCAACAGATATCCAAATACAAGAATACGCGCCTTATATAACGCACACAGCAGGCAGCCTTTCGGACCGCCTGCTCCAACAGTATATATTCCCTTTTTATTATCTTACATTTGCGAATGCTTTGTAGTAATGATACAGCACTGCCTCCGCCGCTCTCTGCATTACGGTCCGTTCCAGCGAATAGTCGTATATCAGCTCTGACAGACCGCCAACTACGGTCCATATGGTATTATCTTCATTTACATAGGCAGGCTGCTGTTCGTCTGCCGTTTCGTCTGCCTGTGCGGGAATATAGAACAGAATGACCGATATAAACATAATAACCAGCGCGATCAATGCGGCGCCGGTTCTCTTTATGGTCCTACCCATTTCTTCACCCCCGCTTTAGCTTTTTCTTTGTAAAACACATCTTATACGCACAAAGCTGTGATCACCAGCGAGAGTCCGATTTTTAAAGGAGACAGGGAAATCCCCTGTCTCCTTTAGTTTACTGCTTAATCAAAAATCTTCCCATTCGGTATCAATATCCTCGCCGCTGGCATTGATCACATCTTCGCTGTCGAAGGGAATTATCTTTAATTCCAGCTCCTCATATTTTCCCATAATATATATGCTCCTTCCAATCTGACTTAAACCTATCGATTTCTTTGATCACTGCGGCTAAGATAAACTATTCTGTACAGCAGCATGGAGGAAGTAGAGTGCGGCTGCAAGATTCTTATTTATCTCTGCTCCGGTTCCGTTCAGTACAACATATGAGTATGAAAGAACGCTGGCGCTTCCCGTGAACGCTACTCCGTCTGCGGTTCCGTTGATATCGACTGTATTGGCAAGCTCGCTTGTCTTGATGCCTGAAAGTGTAGCAATTCCGTTTTCAAACTGAGCCGTCTGTTCGCCATCAAAGCCGATACCGCCTCCGATATCTGTGCCGGCCGGAGCCTTAGCGCGGATCGTCAGAGCTGTTGTGTTATTCAGGGACAGACGAAGCTGAAGCTTCTCCACAGCTGACCCGCCTGCGTTAAAGACGGGTGCAAAACCTTCCACACCGGCTTTTGCCGCATTAACATCAATACTGTCATTATATGCCGGCATTTCCGCGTAGTCCACACCGATTTCGAAGTCATGCGCATCAGCAAGGTATATCTGTGCATAGTGACCATAGTCTCCGACAGCTTTCACTAATGCTACTAATTTAGTATCGTCAGAATTATCAACGATATAATCAATGTATTCCTGTACAGAATATTCATGTGTTACAGTCTTTCCTTCACCATAGGTTAAGGTTACGGCGATCGTATCAGCCATCTGAAGGCTGTTAACCGGACAATCGAAGAAATATCCTGCAGGTAAGAGCGGCTGCGGCTCAGCTGATCCGCCACTCGTGTTTCCAACTGAATAGGTGACCAAGCTGCCATCAATTTCTTCCGGTGTCAGCATCGAAAGATCCATGAAGAACCTTACGTTCAGCTGATCAGTAAGACTAAGTTGATGTCCTGTAAATTCCGGTGCCGGCTCTGTTTCCTCGAAGAGGTAAACCCGTGTACCCTGTTCATATGCAGTTGATACAAAGTTATCGCTATAGTATCTCAGCTTGTAATATCCACCGTTTCCGTCGCCTAAATCTGTTGCACTCAGTACCCAGTTATTTGTATTTGACTGAACACGGAGAGTGCTGCTGTTTCCAACAAGATATGAACCGCCGTTCGCTAATGTGAAACTGCTGTTCGGAGTACCACCTACAGTCCATTCACATGTTGTATCATTCAGTGTGATCTTATCATTTGCAACTGTTGCAGCAACTTTTCCAAGTGTGCCGTCTGTATTGTTCAGTACAAATACGTCACCGGAATCACCGCTTACGATAATATAGTTCTTACCTGCTGTAAGTGTGTCAACTTTTATGTATGTCTTGCCTGTCGGTACAGGCGGTTCTTCAACAAATGTTGCTGATACTGTTACATCGCCTGCCGGCATTTCGAAAGTATCATTTTCAACTTCTACATCTTCTTCGCCGCTTACTACTGTAAGTGTATCAAGCTCATATCCTTCATCAGGAGTTACTGTAAGTTTTACAGTCTCACCTGCTGCAGCTTCTGCCTTATCTGCTGTTACAGTACCGTTTTCTGATTCGCTAACTGTGACAGTGTATTTCTCAACCGGTGTCGGTGAATCAGTTTCCTCAAAGAAGTAAACCTTCATATTAGCAATTGCAGCCTCGTACGGAACGTATGTCAGTGTAAATCCACCGCTGTAGGTAATCGCATGACTATCATTTACAGGAACACTATACTGCCAGTTCCAGTTAGTGGCTGTGCTGCCAATAGCAAGCGTTCTAACGCTATTTCTCAAATACTGCCCGTTATTTTCCAATGTAAAGCTGCTTGTGCTGCCGCTCATCGTCCAAACGATCGTACTGTCATTTACTGTTATCTTGTTATCAGCAATTGTTACGCCCACTCTGCCAACATTATCGCTATCATTTTTCAGTGCGTATGCTGAGCCTGGGGCATTGCTGCTTACGATAAGATAGTTCTTTCCGCTCTGTATTGTGCTGACTAACTCATAAGTCTTTACTGTCGGTACAGGCGCAGCGGCTACCGTAACTGTGCAATCTGCTGTGAATTCGCCATCTACTGTTGTTACTGTGATCGTTGCTGTACCTTCCGCAACCGGTGTAACATTTCCGTTATCGTCAACTGTTGCAACGTTATCGTTGTTGCTTGACCATGTTACATCTTTATTTGTTGCGTCTTCCGGTTGTACTGTAGCTGTAAGACTTCCCGACTGTCCGCCTGCGGTAAGGTCAAGGGTATCCGGGCTAACCGTTACTCCTGTAACAGGAACAGGTGCTGCTGTTACTGTAACCGTACTGGTGCCGGATTTTGTAGGATCTTCAACTGATGTAGCTGTGATCGTTACTGTACCTGCTCCAACACCGGTAACAACGCCGTTGTCGCTTACAGTTGCAACGTCCGCGTCAGCTGTTGACCATGTCACCTCCTGGCTGACACCTTCAC
>JAZRZO010000018.1:0-9172 GCA_045601405.1 Lachnospiraceae bacterium
ATCATCAGGTGGGTGTCATAAACCCAGAGTATTCTGACCATGATCTTGACCGCGATCTCACAGACTGCATTAAAAACCTTCTTCTCTAACTCCTTGAATGTTAACAGTTCCTCGGTTATCATTGAATCCATCATACAGCTCATTATCTTTTTTGTGCTAACTTTAATGATAAGTTAATACTGTATGATGTGAAAGGGGCTTCGGCCTCTTTCTTTACTTGCCCACGAAAATTATACTCCGAGTTGAAAAAATGAGAACACAATTCCTACTTGTAAATATGTCACAAGGCTTCCACACAGCCCTCCGCGAAGAGCGGCGAACCTTGATGATAGAAAGGGAAAAAGATATATTATTCGGTTTTGAAACCCGTCACCTAACCGGAGCCCGATGCAAAAAACAAATAACTGACTACAGTTATAAAAAGAGGTTCTGCAAAGAGCTTTTTTTATTAACAGACATGAAGACTGAGATGCGCCTTTTATTCGCACAAAACATTTTTTGCTATGCTATAATGAACGCAGTTTTACAAATGCAGGGATTGTGCATAATAGAGTTGATCAAAGTGAATTGGGCTGATTCGCTGATTCAACCAAGAACCACTCTTGTTAATGTAAAGTGAACATACAAATTTTCGGTTCAAAAAAGAATAATGATTCCAGGAAAGCTGAGCGCTATTTCAAAGAGCGTGGCATCAGATTTCAATTCATTGATATGAAAGAAAAAGGAATGAGCAAGGGGGAGTTCAATTCCGTGCGTCAGGCTGTTGGCGGTTTAGATAAGCTGATCGATCCGGAACACAAGGACAAGGACTTGCTTGCACTCATCAAGTATATTACTGAAGATCAAAGGGCAGGTAAGATTTTGGAAAAACAACAGGTGATCAAGCTGCCGATAGTAAGGAACGGCAAGCAGGCAACAGTTGGATATCAGCCCGATATTTGGAAGACATGGAGCTGAGAATGATAGCGGTACGATATTATTCAAAAACAGGAAACACAGAGAAGGTAGCGAATGCAATTGCGGAAAGCTTGACGACGCAAAAGAATTTGTTGCGAGACATACAAAATGAACTGTGAAACCTGTGCGTTCTACGCATATGACGAAGAATATGACTATTACTATTGCTCTGTCGATATGGACGAGGACGACTACGCGCGTCTCATACAGGGAAACTATAAAGAATGTCCGTTCTGGAGAGACGGAGACGAATATGCCACAGTAAGGCATCAGATGTAAATGTTGGATGTAAGGATTACCATAGCAAGAATAACAAGATATCAGGACATCTTCAGACCGGTGAGCTTCATGTTGGAAGTTATATAAAAGAGATTGATGAAAAGAAAACGAAAAAGGATAATAACTAAAGACAAGAAAGGAGCGGCATAAGATGGTTTGTCCAAGATGCGGAAATACAAATGTTAATGTAAATGTGATAAATGAGGTGCACGAAAAACCTCGTCATGGTGTTTTATGGTGGATCTTCATTGGATGGTGGTGGAGGCTGCTATGGTTTATCTTTTTCGGACTTTGGTATATTCTGTGGCGTGCTGTAAGGGGCGGAAAGAAAACAGTCAATGTTCAGAAAACCATCTGTGTTTGCCAGAATTGCAGACATAGCTGGCGGCACAAGTGATCATTGGGGAGTTGGGGGGGGAGCCCTCATCCGTCACCTTCGGCGCCACCTCCCCCCCGGAGGGGGAAGGCTGTGTATGCCGCTGGTTATCTGGCGATATTGTGAAACGGTGGCCCGTGTGATAAAATCCATTATTGCGCGGGCATAAGTTTGCCCATGCGCAGAATGAGTATTATATCTTAAGGAGATTTGTATAAATGAAACTGGGAATCGTCGGGCTTCCGAATGTCGGAAAGAGCACACTGTTTAACGCGCTGACTAAGGCTGGGGCGGAAAGCGCCAACTATCCGTTCTGTACGATCGACAGCAATATCGGAATAGCGTTTGTGCCGGATCCGCGGCTTAAGGTGCTGGAAGACTTTTATAGCGCACAGAAGGCAACGCCGGCAACGGTGGAATTTGTGGATATCGCGGGCCTGGTCAAGGGCGCATCAAAGGGCGAAGGTCTTGGTAATCAATTTCTTGCAAGCATCCGCGAAGTGGATGCCATCGTGCATGTGGTAAGATGCTTTGACGATGACAATGTAGTACATGTGGACGGCAGCGTGGATCCGATACGGGATATCGAAACTATCAACCTTGAACTCATTTTTTCCGACATAGAGATAATAGAGCGCAGGATAGCAAAGACTGCGCGCGGCGCGAAGAACGACAAGGCGCTTGCGGCGGAATTAGAGCTTCTTGAAAAGATGAAAGCTCATCTTGAGGGCGGCGCACTTGCCAAGACAATGGAACTGTCCGAAGATGAAAAAGAGATATCAAAGGACTTCAACCTCCTTACAGATAAGCCGGTGATATATGCGGCAAATGTTTCAGAGGATGATCTGGTTGATGACGGAGCGTCAAACGGCAATGTTCAGAAAGTAAGAGAATATGCTGCGTCAGAAAATTCGGAGGTGTTTGTGGTGTCAGCAAAAATGGAATCCGACCTGTCCGAACTTGATGAAGAGGAAAAGCAGATGTTCCTGGAGGATATGGGGCTTAGCGAAAGCTGCCTCGACAAGCTTATAAAAGCAAGCTATTCGATACTGGGACTTACAAGCTTCCTTACGGCCGGAGAGAAAGAAGTGCGGGCATGGACCATAACTAAAGGCATGAAGGCTCCGCAGGCAGCCGGAAAGATACACACTGATTTTGAAAAAGGCTTTATTAAGGCGGAGGTCGTTAACTATGATGATCTTATTTCTCTAGGTTCGTATAATGCGGCAAGGGAAAAAGGTCTTATAAGAATGGAAGGCAAGGATTATGTTGTTCAGGAAGATGACATCATTCTGTTTAGATTTAATGTATAAAATAACCTTTGACCTCAGGGTCACAGTCAGAACAGAATGTTATAAATTCGGTAAAAGCCGCCATCTGATAAAGCGGTAAATGACAGGCATAACAAAGGAGAGCAGATGAGCAATTTATCAAGCATTATCTTCCCGCATCTGGGAATAGAATTAGGCTACTTCCCGAGGGGTATCACACTTTTCGGTAAGTTCGAGGTGGCATTTTACGGCATCATAGTTGCCGTGGCGATGATACTCGCGACAATAGTGGCATTGCGGATAGCGAAAAAAACAAACCAGTGCCGAGATGACTATATAGACCTTGCGATAGCCATAATCATATCCGGCATAATCGGGGCAAGGCTTTATTACATATTATTCAATCTTGATTATTATCTTGACGATCCCATTCAGATGCTTAATATCAGAGGCGGAGGTCTGGCTATATACGGAGGCCTGATAGGGGCGGCATTGGCGGCATTTGTCGTATGCCGTGTGAAAAAGCTGAAATTCCTCCGCGTATCTGATACGGTGCTTGTGGGCGTGGCGCTGGCTCAGGGCATAGGCCGCTGGGTGAATTTTATAAACCGTGAGGCATTCGGTGAATACACAGACGGTCTCTTTGCCATGCAGATAAGATACACCGAAGTCAATCCGGATGCGGTTACGGAGCTTATGCGGGAGAATATGGTGAATATAAACGGAGTGAGCTATGTTCAGGTTTCACCTACATTTCTTTATGAGTCAATGTGGTGCCTGGCGCTGTTCATACTTCTTTTGATATTCAGAAGGTTTCAGCAGTATAACGGAGAGGTGACGCTCTGGTATGTGGGCGGATACGCGGCAGGCCGCGTCTGGATAGAAGGGCTCAGGACAGATGCGCTGCATATAGGGAACACCGGCATCGCGGTGTCGCAGCTGCTCTCGGTGATCCTGCTTGCCGGTGCGCTTGCTGTGCTGGTGATCAATCGTATAAGGATAATAAAAAAGACATGGCAGCCTGACTTTGATCTGGTGCTCGCAGAGGGAGAGCCGGGAACAAACGAATTCGCGAAAAAGCGTATAGAGGAAAGAAAGGCCGCAAGACGGTCAAAAGATGATAATTTAGATTGACGTTTCGGAACTAAAAGTTATACTATTTATATGAGGCGTTTTGCCGGAAGAATGATAGGAGGAAAAATAAATGGGCTTAGTAAAAACAGTTGCCAAATTAGGTGCGATAGCAGGCGTAGCAGCAGGCGGATATTTTCTTTATAAAAGATTTATTGAAAAACAGGAAGGCAAAAAGGAATTCGATGATCTTGAGGACGTAGGCTTTGATTATGATGAAGGCGCAGCTAAAGAAGAAAGCTTTGCCGACAAGATAAGAGCAGCTGCGGAAAAACAGCTTGATAAGATACAGTAGTTCTAACCTGCAGCGGTTTATAAAGACCCTGGCGTAATGCGCTGCAGACTGCCGGGGCGGATCTTATTTCAACAGGTATTCAGACTTCAAAAGGCATTAGGCACTGTCTGGTTTCAGACACAGCAATGTTTTTGTAGTCTGAATTTGTTTTCAGGAAAACTATATGGATATTTTATTAACGATACTGCATTACGTTTCAGGCCCGGTGCTGGGCGCGCTCATAGGAGCCTTCACCAATTTCCTCGCGATAAAGATGCTCTTCCGGCCCTTAAAGCCGGTAAAGATAGGAAAGCTGCAGCTTCCCTTCACACCGGGTGTTATCCCGCGGCATCAGAAGCCGCTTGCTGTTGCCCTTTCAAACACCGTATACAACAATTTCTTCTCAAATGCTGATATAGAGGGGATATTTATGTCCGACGAAATGGCGGAAAGCTTTGCCGGCGGTATATATGACCGTCTGGAGAGCTTTAAGCTCAACGATATCACCGGGGATGTCCCGGAGGAGGACAGGGCAAAGATAAAGGATGCCTTGTATAAAAAGATACATGAGCTTGTGCTTGATACGGATATTGAGTCGATAGTGACTGTAGAGGCAAAAAAACTGATAGACTACAGGATAAGGGTAAACGGGTTGTCCAAATTTCTGATGAGCGATAAGGTGACGGAAAACCTCGCGCAATATATTGGCAAGGCGGTATCAGAACATGTCAGGGAGCATGACATGGAGATACTGTATCCAATCCTTACGGAGCAGGGTGAAAGCCTTGAAAAGAAAAGCTTCGCGGAGATTGCCTCATCATTCGGCGCCGACAGGGAAATGGCTGTGGCAATGATAAAGAGGGGCTATCTCGGCTTTATGAAGGATGCCAAGTCAACTATAGCCGAAACCTTTCATATAAAAGAGTTCATATGCAACAAGATGATGGAGCTTGATCCGGCAGATATTGAAAGGATTGTAAATGAGGCAATAAAAAAAGAAATGAATTACCTGGTTTATTTAGGCGGCCTTCTTGGATTCCTTATCGGCATCATTAATATCTTTATCTGATGCGGGCCTGCCTGTGTTGGCATTTTCAAAAGACGCGTGATATAATGCGGAAAATAATACTTTTCGGAGGATGGATAAATGAACAAAGTCATCACGATAAGCAGAGAGTTCGGATCCGGCGGCAGAGAGCTCGGCTTCAGACTTGCCGAAGAGCTTAAGATAGCATATTACGATAAAGAGATAGTCACATCAATTGTTAAAGATACTGATTTCGCGGAAGAGTTTGTACGGGAAATGACAAACGGAAAAAACAGGATGATATATCAGATCAGTATAGGGCAGAGCCTTAACGTTAATGTTGATTATCAGATACATCAGGTGCAGCGTCTTATAAAAGCTCAGACAGATGTGATAAGGGAGATGGCCCGCAAGTCGGATTGCGTGATAGTGGGAAGATGCTCCGACTACATCCTTCAGGAACTGGCCGAAGAAAAAGAAATAGAACTCTGCCGGATATTTGTTTATGCCGATATGGACTTCCGCCTTAAAAGATGTATGGAACGTTCCGCTGAGGAAGAAAGCTACACGGAAAAAGAGATGCTCAAGCAGATCAAAAGAGTGGACAGAGAAAGAGCGGCATATTACGATGACTACACCTTCCAGCGTTGGGGGGAGCGGCATAATTATGACTTTATGATAAACTCTTCCAACATGGATATGGCTGAGTCAGTTCCAAAGCTGGCGAAGATATTTTAATAATTGTGTAATAAAGCGTAATTGTTTTTTAAGATATAGTTAATTGTAATTAAGACTCCGGAGTTTTATAATTCTCGCGTATTCATCCTCACTATCACTTGGAAGCCTCCCAGCGACATGTGATCTTAGGGAAATGAAGAATACAGATAAAAACTCCAGGCACATATCGTTGTTTGTTACGGGCACGCTATTTTTTATAGCAGTGCTTTTTGTGTGTCTTCTTCCGGCAAAACAGACTAAAGCTGATACCTGGTACGGAACCTTTGAGGAACAGCTGAGTCGTTTTCCGGAGTCTTATTGGGACGGCATCATAAAAATACATAACGAATATCCAAATTATATTTTTTCGGCGGACTATATCTACGCGTCCTTCGACGACATTGTGTATCAGCAGACGCTTGACCACAGAAAGGTAGTCAATCTGGACTATGACGCACTGTCATGGCGGTCTCTGGGTCCGGCCTGCTATAACAGATATACCGGAGTATGGAATAAATACTGCGGGAACTGGACAGACGCAGGCGTGGATGTTATAGAGTACTATCTGGATCCCCGGAACTTCCTGAACACAAAAAATATGTTCATCTTCGCGCAGCAGACCTATACCGGGAATGAATCGAGGAGCGGGGTGGAAGCCATTGCCGGCAATTCGTTCCTTTCCGGCTGGTACACGGACAGCTCGGGGACGTATAGCTATATAGACACGATCATGGAGGCGTCAAGGGTATCCGGCGTAAGCCCGTATGTTATAGCCGCAACGATAAGGTCGGAGCAGCCTGCAAGAGGAAATTCACCGCTCATCGACGGAAGCTATGGCTTCTATAATTTCTTTAACTTCGGGGCAAGCGGTTCTGACGTTGTAGGAAACGGAATAGCCTACGCCCGCAAACAGGGCTGGGATACAGTATATAAGTCTATACTTGGCGGAGCGCAGGGATATTATAACGGCTACCTCCAGTATGGGCAGGACACATACTTCTATAAAGATTTCAATGTTATAACCGGAAACTATAACCATCAGTATGCACAGGGCGTGTACGATCAGATAGGCAACGCCTCCTTCCTGAGGAACGCGATAGGTGGGGACCACTATGCCTCACTGGTACTCAGGATACCGGTTTATATGATGATGCCTGAAACGGCAGTGCCGTATCCACCTGAGACTAATTCGTATAACGCAAGATATAACGCTGACGGAAGCTTAAAGCCCAGAAGTGGAGGTCTGGTATACATGCCCGAAAATGGCAGCGGCGCTTACTCGCAGCCGGAGGCTCCGCAGGAGGTTGTGAATGAGCCGAAATCCAATGACTATATGCCGGGAGACGCTAACGGAGACTGGCAGATAACTGCATTGGACTACATAACCGTGAAAAACCACATCATGGGGATAAGAGTGATAACTGACCCGACAAGGCTGATGGCCGCGGATGCCAACGCAGACGGCGCAGTGAGCGCTTTGGACTACATATGTATCAAGAATACAATAATGAAGGGCTGGTAAAGATGAGCACTGTTTCTAATAGGATAAAAATAATTGTTTTGTCATTGATCATCGCGCTTGTGGCCGGTGGAATGGTCTTTACGGTAAGAACATATGCCGCCGGAGACTTTTATCTATCTGAACAATATATCACTATAAGAGAAGGCGAGTCATACAGCATAGCGGTATCGTCATGGAATGCCGCCGGAAAATATTCGGTGTATTCTGACGGGACTGCGTCCGCTTACGGAGGCGGATGGCTTGACAGCGGCGATAATGCAATGATCACTGTGTACGGTGCCGGTGTAGGCAGCGGTTCCGTAACTGTTAATCTTGATGATGTGGCAACGTATGACGCTGAACAGCTTGGAGGTTCGCGGACGGTATATGTAAATGTCATTCCGGCTGAATCCGGATATTCAGGGGGCGACAGAGGCGGCGGAGAGCAGCAGGCAGCAGCTGAGGAGGCTGTGCAGGAAGAGGAACAGGAACAGCCTCAGGCGGAGGAAAAGGCTAAAACCGACAAACGCAAAGTCGTTATCGATAATGTGGAATACTCTGTCCTTGATGACCTTACCGGTATAGGGACACCGGCAGGCTTTACTGTTAAAGACGGAAAATATAACGGGGAAAACGTAAAGACACTGACCTTTGGAAAAGATCTGGTGATATACGTTCTTAAAAGGACGGACAACGGAGTCCTTTCGTACAAGGTTCTTAAAGGAAAGGATTTTCAGGATCCGGTGATTGTATATCAGTCAGGTCGTATGTATTACGTCCTCGATCTTGAAGAAGGATATAAAATACCGGAAGGGTATAAGGCAAAGGACGTAAAGGTCGGAAACGGCACTGTAAAGGGATTTGTTTCCGGGGATGCCAAGCTGGCGGACTTCAGTTACGCAAGGGTAATGAAGGACGGAGAGACAGGCATATATGCATATGACACCAAAGAGGGTTCGCTGCAAAGAGCGATAGATATACTCACTATAGACCAGACAAAAAGTCAGGTTAAGTCTCCCGGGGAAACCGCAAAGGAGCTGGAGGCTCAGCGGAAAGAAAAAGCGTTGAAGATCGGCATAGTAGACGCGGTAGTTCTCCTTATGATAATGGCAGTCACAGCAGTTATCATTTACATAAAGAAGAAAAAAAGAAGAACAGTAGATGACATATTTAACGAAGATATATAGGCTTTAATTTCCTATTTGGTGTACTGCCCGTCAAGTGGACAGTGAATAATTAAAAATCAGTTTCGCCAGTCGTGTTAGCGGCTGGCGAAATTTTTATGCCGCCACAAGGTACTGATTGTGATATTCAACAGGTGTCATTAGGTGTAATCCCCGTTGAATACGCTCTGTGTTGTAGTATGTTATATATGATCCAATCGTTTGGGTCAGGACGTCTTTTTCTTTGGATCTTTTGCCATAGTATGTTTCTCGTTTCAAGATCCCCCCGGAAGCCTTCCATCGGTCCATTATCAATGCAGTGAGCAACTCTCGAAATACTTTGTTTCATGTGTTGTTTCTTGAGTTTTGTCCTAAGCTGTGGGCTTGTATACTGGAAACCTCTGTCGCTATGAAGCAAAGGGTGAGCGTCTGGTTTACTTTGTACAGCTGCATCAAACGTATTCATAACCAAAGGA
>JAZRZO010000019.1:0-1893 GCA_045601405.1 Lachnospiraceae bacterium
AAAGGTAGCACAAATAAGCAGATTTGCATCTGCCATTAATGGGAAAACTGTTGTATAATGTAAGTCTAGTTATGCTCTATTGCCTAACGGATTTACACTTTGAGATTGCATCTTTCTGGGTTTGGTGAGGCCCTTTTCAGATACGGATGTTAAGTGCGTTAGCAGTGAGCTTTTATTATTCCATTTTTTATGGATTGCTTGAGCTACAGGGGGACGGTTCCAATGCCATTTAGTTAAGGCTTTTTAAGCCGTTCCCATCTATATTTGTTTCATATGAAGGTCTTCTTTTAGGCCTTCATTTTTTACGCAAAATTTTCAAAAAAGTTCTTGACATTGTGATAAATCTGCGGCAAGCCGCCTTGATTATAGAAGCACTTTTTTCAAGGAGGTTCGCCGATGACTTTTTCATCTGCCAGGCAGGTCAAGACTGCCCTCATTAACGTTGTAAATCAGATATTCGAAAAGAAATCTGATGAGTTTGTAGTTGATCCCGAAACCAGTTTTCAACGTTCCAGAAAGATATCTTTCGAGAACGCTATGCTGTTCCCGATGCTATGCACCAAGGGAAGCCTGTGCTCTGAGATCCTAAGCTTCTTTCCTCAGGATAAGCTGCCTTCCCCTTCGGCCATGTGTCAGCGCAGGAGCCTTATCAGGCCGGAAGCATACAGGGAGCTGTTCTTAAGGTTCTCGTCCTTGATTCCCGCCAGAAAGAAGTACAAGGGTCATCGTATCATTGCCTGCGATGGAACGAGGCTTGATCTTCAGTATGATCCGAAGAATTCCGATACATTCATATCAAACATACATAACCGCAAGGGCATCAACCAGATGCACCTTGTCGCATTCCATGACATACTTAATTCCGTCTATGTGGATGCCGTAACTAAATACGGCAATGACACGGATGAGTACGAGGCTGCGAACATCATGATCGACAGATCCGATCCTGAAGAAAAGGACATCCTGATCTTCGACAGGGGCTTTGATTCCATTAACCTTTTCGCACATGCCATAAAACATGGCAAGAAGTTCCTTGTAAGGGTAAAGAGCTCATCCACTGCGCTAAAGTTCATCGATTCCAAGGTGCGAAACAAGGATTCTTTCGATGTGACGCTGAAGATCCTTGTCGGACGTAAAGGAACTAAAAAGGTGCGAGATGCCTATAAGAATCAAAACTATCAATTCATCCGGCCTAACAGGACGTACGATTTTGTGCATCCGGGAAGCGATGATGTGGATGAGCTTACGCTCCGCGTCGTGAAGGCAGTCTCTCCATCCGGCGACTCCTTCACGATGATCACGAATCTTCCAAGACGTTTCTCACCTGAGGATATCAAGTACCTGTATCATCTTAGATGGGGAATCGAGACTTCCTTCAAAACCCTTAAATATGCGGATGAGCTTAACTATCTCCATGCTTTGAAGAATGAATTCATCCTTCAGGAGATATACTCCAAGCTGACTTTATACAACTTCTCGATGGCAGTCGCGGGAATAGCGGACAGGGCAATCAAGAAAGACTGCATCGATCTCAAGTACACCTATACCGTAAACATCAATCAGGCCGTGAACGTCTGCATCCTGTACCTGAAGCGGAAGATCAAAGATGTGTTGGAAATCATCAGACATTACAAACTCCCGGTCAAGCCGGACAGGAAGTTTGACAGACACGTCACCAGCCAGGCTGCCAGGAGCCTATATTACCGATAAATCCTGATCACCTCAATACCTTTCAGTAGGCAGCCCCTCACGACTGTCTGTTCGCCTTTTCCGAAAATCTCTTTCCGTCCGTGAACCCGAGAACTAGACTGTATTTGTGTTTGATTTATCATGTTTATATGATAACATATCTAATAAGATTTTACTAAAAATCGCTTATCTAAATGGCATTGG
>JAZRZO010000020.1:0-72145 GCA_045601405.1 Lachnospiraceae bacterium
CGCTTGGAGCATGGCTGTTGCTTATGGTCTTTTGCATGATGGTTTCCGGACGGACGGTAATGCCGTAATCGCCCATGACAGACAGTACGCTTTCCACAAGAGTGCCTTTGCCGTTGCGGGTGGTTTCTCCGTAGTAGAAGAACATGCATTCAAACCGTGTGTTGGCAGTAAGTCCGTATCCGAGAGTCTTCTGAAGGTAACGGATCTTTTCATTATCGCCGGACATAATCTCAGCAAGGAACCTCTTCCATCTGGGATAAGTGGCATCCGGATCAAACCTGACCGGGCTTATCTTTGTGATGTAATCATCCGGAGTATGCTCATGCGGTTTTCCGGTTCTGATATCCACGGTGCAGTTTGCACAGTTAAAGAGATATTCATCCTTATCCAATGCAGTAACCGAAATCGGATAAACGCTCTGTGCTTCACGGATATATACATCACGGAGTCTTCGCTGCACCCACTTCTTGCACCATGAAAGAATGAGAGAACGTTTTTCTTCGTCATGTATCGCAGATGCATAAATGAGAAGAGCATCCGCAAGATCCTTTCCAAGTTCCGTAATAAGAAGCCCGGCACTGTCAGCCACCCAGCATGTGCCGTCAAAGACGAACCATTTCTTTCGCTCTGTAACAAACCTTGCTACATCCTTAAACACATCCGCAAAGAGTCTTCCGAAGCCGATGTCATTTCCGGCATACCGTCTGTTGGCAATTACATTCAGGCTGATAAGTTTCTGTGCCACATCATTGAAGTCCTGACTTGCAGAAGATACCGCAACCGGCTTATAAAACTCCGTTGCGCCTGATACTGCTTTTTCAATGGTTCTTTTGCTGTAGTCATCTCTGTTCCATTTGTCACGGCAAAGGTTGCTCGTCCTCATAAGCCTGTCGATCTGCTCCACATCCCCGCCGCAATAGAATGCAAGGATGGAACATAGAGCAAGGTCAGCCTCGCTTTGAGAAGCATATCCGGTGGTATCGCCATTCCACAGCTTCCGGAATTTATCATTGTTTGCGGCAGACATGGCAAGGTCTATAACAGCTGCATCTGTAAGAAAGCTTCCCGGCGGAGTTGCTTTCGGTTTCTGCGATTCCGGCTTAACCAAGTAGGCTTCAAGAAACGATACATAATCATCGGTACATTTCCGAATCGGCTTTTCGCATATGGCATTTCCGGTAGCAGACACATATTTGTTTTCCGTGTATGCTTCAACATGGATTTTCCTGTTGTTGATGTAATACTTTTCCTTATCAAAAACAGCGTCCGTGGTATCAATGAAAATGCGTATACCTTTTCCGGAAGGGCTGTATTCCGTATAAGAATCCATCCGTTCTATGATGTCCTTTGCAAGATCTGTTAATCCGCTGTCTGTCACGCAGTTATCAATGTCGATAGCCGAAAACTTAGGTTCGACGAAAACACCGATGCCGTTATATCCACCTTTATCAAAAGATAGCTTTACTGCTTCAAAAGATGAAAAGTGACTGCGGTTTGTTGCATCCGCCTTTGCTCCGCTTATACTGTACGGGACCTTGGTCGGCTTGCCTTTGCGTTCTTCATATCTCCACAGGATAAATCCCGCTTCCTTTTTCAGCGTGTTCGGCAGTTTTTCAAACATTGGTCTTTCCTCCTTTCCGATAGATTTGAGGGCATCCCTCACTGTACGGAGATTTGGACAGGGTCTTTGATGGGGTATTTTCATACACTTTCCGAAGTTTTTTCTTTGCGGATTCGATAGATTCATAAACGCTGCTGTAATCAGCATCTTCAATCCGTGATATTTCTCGGATGTTCATTCCGTCCATATACATCCGGAACCTCCGGTACTGCGCAGGGGTGAGATTATTCCGGAGCAGTTCTTCAATCCGGTTTTCTTCATCGGCATTTGCTACATCCTCTGCGATATCCTCACCGGATGCATACTCAGTGCCTTCATATATAAGAGCTTCGATATGGTACGGAGCATGATATCGCTGCCTCCGGTCTTCACTCTGGATTTCTTTCCGGCTCTGCTCAAGCCAGGATAGCGCGGTATTCCATGCCTCCTCATCGTCATCATCGATGGCAATGAATACCTGGACTCCTTCATAAGGGTCTGTGTAACTGTAATCTTTCACTTTCAGTCCTTTCCGCCCGAAGACGGAAAGAGCCGGGAAAGCTGCAGAACAAGAAAACCTGATTACAAAAGGGCACACTTATCCTGGGGTACGCAGACAATGCTCTAAAAAGGAAGCAAAAATCTGTATGTATCCCGGCCCTATACGTAATCAGGCTTTCGATATTTTGTTTTTATGCGATAGTCACCGCTGTGACTGAATCGCCGTTCTTATTACATGAAAATCGTTTTTGTGAGCGACTTTCTAAAAGGTAGCCACGGGAGAATGAAAATCTGACGGCTATATCAGAATTTCTTTATCAATAGTCTCCGGGCAGAAAAAATCGCCATTGCAATTCCTTCCTTTCAATACAAGCCGGAAAAGTCAACCGGCAGCTGTTCCTCTACTGTGTAATGGAGATATGGAAGCCGTTTTGACGAAAGATTTCCATTCCTGATATTCAATGGAGGCTTACTTTTCATTTGAACGAAAAAACTTCTCCTAACTGGTAGCCACAGGAACAGACAAAAAAGGATGTTTGAATAAAAAAATCCTGAGACTTATAAAGATAGTCTTCTCTACAAGTCTCAGGATAGAAATCAAGCGTTTAATAAAAATCAAAAAATCCCGCATCATTGCTGACGCAGGATTATTCGGACATATATTCTTTTGTGGTTATTTGATTTTTTCGATGATAAGCTTTCCGCCTTCACATACAACATTCATCGCAGTTCCCGGTTCAAACCCGGCTTCCGAGAGCCATTTGCCCTGGATACGTATCTGCGGAACTTCTTTGTATGAGTATTTGGCGCCTGTTGTACAGGAATACACCTTAAGCTTATGTTCGTTTCTTGCTTGCCTTTGCTTTTCACATTTCATAGGTGCCGCCTCCTTTCTCAGGTTACATACATCACTCTAAATGGAGAAAAAAGCAAGCTTACTGTTACTCATAATCCGTTGTTTCAAATTCCGTTTACTTATATAATTTTCACAATCGGAGGTGAGCACTGTGATTAAAGAAGAATTAGGCAATCGAATACGCGAGCTTCGCCAGAATACAGGATTAAGTCAGGAAAAATTCGCACTTAAGATTGGAATGGATCGAACATATTTTGCATCCGTAGAAGCCGGAAAGAGAAATATTGCCATCGAGAATATAAAGAAGATTGCTGATGGGCTTAATGTTACACTGAGCGATTTATTCAAAGAAATGTAAGGAGGACTCTAATCAAATGAACTATACGCTTAAAAACGAAAGCATTGAATTGTTTAATGAAAGCGAAAAAACCGATTTTCCAAAGTATACTTCTCAGCTAATAAATTGGGCCAATCAAAATGCACAAGGAACAAGGCCCATTGTTGTTGGCCAAATGTCGGAATTATTTCCGGAATTTTTGGAATCTGACGAAGAAAAGTCAATCGCAGGCTGGCGTAGATGGTATATGAATCGTTATCCAGACGCTTTTGATAAAGCAACTGAAAAAATATATGCTCAGGTCGAAAATCTTCGAAAGGCTATCCCACTTATTGATGAAGCATTGGTACATAGCTGGGTGGAGGATCTTGTGGTCAATAAAACATTTAATGGGTTGTATGTACAAAAGGCTATCTTAGCATCTTTGGCAAATAGAATGGGATCAACATATCGTCTGGCAACTCCTGAGGAAGAGGCGAAAGGAATAGATGGATTTGTAGGTAATGTTGCATACTCTATAAAGCCTGACACATATAAAACGATGGGGCGCCTGTCCGAAGTAATAAATGTCAAGATGATTTATTATACAAAAGCCAAAACCGGTTTGAAGATTGAAGTTGAGGAATAGAAGGAGGACAAGTACATGCCTGTTGCAAACAAGGAATTTGTTTTAAATTATGCAATGAACAGATGGCAATTAAATTTTAAAAGAAATGTTGGACCAACATCAGATTCAATTCGCATCTGTAGTCCTTCGTCTTTTGATGAATGGTGTGATTATTATTACTCGAATGTGAGAAGTCGCCAACATTTGGATGATCTCGGCAGAACACTTTATGAAAGAATAACGGAGAATCTTCCGGAGGAAAACAGATTCCATCCTGATTTATTAAACACCATTACTGTGCAGGATTGTATTGATTATATGCACATGGTAGTGTTGCGTCGAACATATGATGGATATCTTAAAGAAAGAGGGTTGCTATGAATCCTGTGCTTATTATTGGAGGGATTCCATTCTTTGATGCGCCGAGTGAAATTGAAGGCTCACCATATTGGGTTGATTTGTGGACAGACGTTAATGGTTACAAAATAGGTCTACAGATAAAACCGCCATCTTATCATTCAGCAAACATTTCAATATATATGGGAAAAGCTCGATCATCAGAAGAAAAAGGGCATAAAGAGTTTTTGCGTGATTTTGGTGGAAAAGTATTTGTAGTAATGCCGGAAAATGGTGATGTCCCGCGAAATGTTGAAGAAGCAATTATTGCTGAATATACCTTGCTACAGCAAATGCCTCCAAGATAATAATAAATAAATGGCGGTCGCTAAAGTTGGTGTGCTACCCGTCAAGAGGACAGTGAATAATTAAAAAGTTTTGTGCCGCCAGTCGAGCAATCGGCTGACGGTTTTCTTATGCCGCCACATAGTAACTTTCATGGTATTCAACAGGTGTCATCAAATGAAGTTTCCGCTGAATCCGATCTGTATTGTAAAACCCAAGATATGTCTCTATTGCATTCACTAAATCTGTTTTTGAAGTAAAGCGTTTTCCGTAGTACATCTCACGCTTCAGGATGCCCCAAAAGCCTTCCATGGGACCGTTATCAATACAATGAGCTACTCTGGACATGCTCTGCTTCATATGATGCTTTTTTAGCCTTGCTGAGAACTGCTTGCTCGTGTATTGGAAACCTCTGTCACTGTGAAACAATGGATGTGCATCTGGCTCAAGAGCCACTGCTTCATCAAACGTGTTCATAACGAGCGGATTATCATTGCGGTCACCGATCTTATATGTCACGATCCTGCGATCATAGAGATCCAGAATGGCGCTCAGGTATACCTTGTGCACTTCGATGCCGATGTAATACTTGAACTCTGTCACATCGGTCAGCCACTTCTCATTCGGTGCATCTGCATGGAAGTCACGATTCAGATAATTCCTGGCGATGTGTGCAGGATCATTGCTGTTTTTGGTGCAGCTCTTTGGCTTCCACTTGATCGTAGACTGGACGTGCTCTTTACGGCAGATTCTCAAGACACGCTTATCATTCACAGCGATACCATGCTTTTTATCCAACTCATCCCTGATCCGCCGGTATCCCATGTCAGGATGTTTTTCATGGATGTATTTGATTTTCTCGGATATCTCCTTGTTGCACTTTTCACTGAAACTGACAGGATTCTTCATCCAACGATAGTAAGCGCTGCGTGACAGATGAAGATATTCACATAACCTTTGTACGGGATAGTGCTTTTCTTCAGCCAGTTCTTTGATCGCCTGGTATTTATACAGATGGCGAGTCAGAGATAGCGATCTTTCATCTCTAACTCTCTGACTTTTTTTAACAGATCATTCTCCATCTGAAGATCACGGTTCTTTCGTTCCAGTTCCGTGACCTTATCCCGCAGTTCTTCCTCCGGCGTCCTGGCTGGCTGCGTACCGGCACGACGACCACGCCGGTCTTCCAGTCCGGCTGAGCCCATCTTTTCATAGCGCAATACCCAGTTGCGTACCTGCTGATAAGAGCACTTGTACTTTAATGCCATTGTACCGTAATTCCTGTTGTTGGCAAGGCAGTCCTGTACGATCTCAAGACGTTCTTCCGGCGTCGTTTGTCTGGATTTACTCATGTAGCTTCCTCCCCCGCTTGCACGGGCTGATATTTCTCCATGAGCATTATACTGCTTTATCCAATCTTGGAGTGCCTTTTTTGATCGAATTCCGTACCGCCTCATTATCTCCAATAGAGATCCCTCTCCTTGAAGATAATCATTGGCTGCGCTAAGCTTCAGGCCCAAAGGGTAGTGCTTGTTATGCGTCTGATTCAAAAGACCGCCAGGACCTTCATTCTGATAAATGATAACCCATTTCCGGAAGGAATCTGTTCCGTTTCCGGACAACCCGGCTAATCTCGCAGCTTCTCTGATTCCGATTTCGTCTCTCAGATACTGTTCAACTAACTGGACCTTAAGGACTGGATCAATCTTACTCTTTCTGGACATAGAAATACCCCCAAGTAGGTTTTTATATTTCAATGTCCTACTTGGGGGTAGCATATCAAGTTGCAGCCGCCATCATTTTATATTGGAACAGAGTTGAGAAATTTTGTTTTGCAAGAATAATCAAGTTCCATATCAACATCTACGAATCCTGTTCGAATCATATGATTATTAATAAAAGTTTTGTTGTCAAGATAAACATAGCACAGAAGGACATTCTCAGGATCGTATTTAAGAGAATCATATTTCAAAAAAATCTTTCGCTTTTGGAACTTTTCTTGTAAAAAGCTGATTGCTTGTTCTCTGTATTTGGGATTCTCTTTTATTCCTAAAAGACGGACTGTCAGGCCATTGTTCAATTCTATTTTTTCAGGAGAGATAATTCTTTTGACACTATATAAGTCTTCTCGCTTTCCATCTGTCCCATCTATTTTGGAACCGTATTGAAGTTTTTTCACATCGACCTTTTTATCCATCCTATGCGGATCAGAAAATAGGTATGGAAGAGTATCCACACTAAAACTCTTATCATAGTTGCTGCAGAATTCAAGTTTATAATCCTCATCAAAAAGCGAATATTGTTGTTCTTGTATTTTTTCGTTTATAACGTTTTGAAAATCAGAATTGATTTCATACCCAATTGAATTCCTTCCTAAATGCTTAGCTGCAAGAGATGTTGTTCCACTTCCTGCGAAAGGGTCAAGCACGGTCTCTCCCACAAAGGAAAACATTTTAATAAGTCGTTTAGGAAGTTCTTCTGGAAACATTGCGATATGCTCCATTTGCTTTACCCCATTAAAATACCAATGAGAGGAAAAATATTGATTCCATTCATCTTTAGATATTTCAGATTTAATTTTTTGCTCATAGGTTGGTTTAGGAGCATTTCCTAATTTTTTGAAAATGAGAATGAACTCATAATCCATTTTCAGTATTCCGTTTCGTGGATATGGAAAGCTTCCCATAATGGCACCACCGCCGGATGTATTCATCGTCGTGGTTTTCTGCCATATAATGGCTCCCATATAATCCATCCCTAATGACTCGCAAAATTTAATTATTTCGGTACGGATCGGAATAACCTTGTAACGTCCATAATACACTGAGCGGGCAAACTGATCACCTATATTGATACAAAGGCGGCATCCATCGGATAATACACGATTACACTCTTGCCAAACTAAATTTAGATTATTTATATATTCCTCATAGCTATCATTGAATCCGATCTGATCAACGCTGCCATAGTCTTTTAGTTGCCAATAAGGCGGCGATGTGATTATGAGTTGAACAGATTTATCCGGTATCAAACTCATCTTTCGGCTATCGCCAAATACAATTTTATGATTTGTCATAAAAATCCTTTCTTAATCAATTCTATCTCCGTTTGGAAGTAAGAAATACTGTTCGAATTTTACATTTAAGGAATCTGCTATCTGCTGAAGCTCCTCTTTAGTAATTGTGTTTCTTTTGAGTTTAGCACTAAAATTTTGCGGGGTTTGATTTAGTCTTCTTGCCAATTCAGAAATGCTAACACCGGTTCTAACACATAATACTTTTATTTGCTCTGACGTTGTCATTTTCCCCTCCATAAAAACATGTCTAACAAAACGATTACATTATAAAACAATCAGTTGCAAATGTCAACTCACTGATGTATAATACTGTTTGATTGAATTCAACGATTCAACGATTTCACGATTTCATATATTAAAACCATAGTTTAATCGGAACGCTGTTAATATCCAAGTTGGTGGGGTGAAGTGAAATATTTCTATATTGTGGAGGAATTAAATGGCACAAATCGATGCTTATCTTAAAAGGCTTGCAGGAGAAAATGAATATTCTTATCCGGAAGATTTTCTGGAATTATATTCATCTGTAAATAATCCGGATTTACAAAAGCTTCTCGCAGCATATCATTCGCAATTGAATGTGTGGTTTTCCACCTTAAATAACGATCTTCGATACGAATTTGATTACGAAGGAAATAGAATCAGTAAAGGAGGGTATTTTCATGCTCAAGATAGTCGAGATTTACTTTCATTAATTGAATCTATTGATAGACTTAGAAACAAATGCAATTCTACTCAATATGCATTTAGACTTTGTGTTGATGCATATGACGATGCTATTCGAAGATGCAGGAGATTTGTCGTAAAAAGCGGCGGTAGTACTATTCCTGAGGATTTTATGCCAATAGAAATTGTTGACCTTGAGCCTGTATTTTGTTTGACAGCGAGTATTGCTATTACTTGTGACACTACCACCTTATATTCAAACTTAAAATCTATAGGAGAAGGGTCATATGCAAAAGTTTTTCGCTATAATGAACCGAATTATGATATTCCAATCATATTAAAAAGAGCACGCCCGGAGCTTGACAATAAGGAACTTGTTCGTTTCAAGCAAGAATATGAAGTCCTAAAAAGTCTGCATTCTCCCTATATTGTTGAAGTATACGCATACAACGATTTGAAAAATGAATATACAATGGAGAGCATGGATGAAAGTATATATGACTATATTCGCAAGAACAACACAGAACTTACATTGACAGACAGGAAAAAGATTATTGCTCAAGTATGTAAAGGATTATCATATATCCATGGAAAAGGTCTCCTTCATAGGGATATAAGTCTTACAAATGTTTTTATTAAACACTACGATGACGTTAACGTAGTCAAAATTGGTGATTTTGGACTTGTAAAAACGCCGGAAAGTAATTTAACAAGTATCCAGTCAGAATTAAAAGGATCACTTAATGATCCAGACTTAATAAATGTCGGATTTGCAAATTATGAAATGTGTCATGAGATATTTGCTTTGACGAGATTATGCTTTTTCATTCTTACGGGAAGAACTAACATTGAAAAGCAAAAAGATGGTGAAATTAAACGGTTTTGGAATAAAGGAACAAGTCCCAAACGAGAGGAACGGTATCACTCTGTAGATGAATTGTCAAAAGCAATTTTCGCTATAGATGAAGAAAATTAATATTTCTGGAGGTAGAAAACTTATGCATGGTGCAGAAATAATCACATTTCTATCGAATAATTTTCCAACTGTTATGACTACAGTGTCTGCAGTGGCCGGTGGTTTGTTTACTGCCATCTTTATGCGTCATAATACATCTATGACTGAATTTGAAAAAATCAAGGCGGGTCAGCTTCAAGAAGCTGCAGAAGCATTATTAAAATCAGGAAAGATGACATATACAGAATACTACAAGGCTAATAATTTTCTGGCAATAGCTAAGAAGGCAGATGAGTATTATAAAGATATGCCAACAAAAGATTCATTTGATACCTATGATTTTGACTGGTTTATAAAGTTTTATGATGCGGTTGGAAACATAAGTAACGAAGAAATGCAGGAGTTGTGGGCAAAGATACTTGCAGGAGAAATTAGTCATCCCTCAACATATTCTTTGAGGACTATCGATACACTTAAGAACCTCAGCAAGTCGGATGCCACATTGTTTGAAAAGATATGTACACATGCTATATATTCAGAGGGGAGATATTTTTTGCCGCGATATGATAAATATCTGAATAATGCTGATATAAGCTATTCAGAAATCATGCAGTTGAGTGAACTTGGCCTTATCTACAATGCTGGAACAATTGTGTTAAAGGTGAAACCACAGGATGGAATTAATATATTACTTTCAAACAATAATTTATTATTAACATACAATTTTACTGATAGTGATAAAAATGATTTCAATGTGGCGCAGTATCCGTTTACTCAAGTAGGTTATGAAATAGCCTCTCTTAAGGGTCTTTGTGCAACTGACGAAGAGTTTATTGACCTTGCAAAAGAAATAAAAACAACTGTCCCCACCGCTGGAATAGAAGTACATAGGATTCTTCAAAGATACGAAGATCATATTCAATACGAAACAGATAACCTGATAATAGAAGACAATCTAAACAATCAATAAATAAAAGTTACACGATATATCTTATACACTCGTGTAACCCTCTACTTTTACTACGCACCGCTTGAAGACTTCCCTCAAAACTTGTTTTTCTGTAAATCCCTAAGTGAAGCCCTCTAATGGGCGACCTCTTTTTTTGCGCCGTCGTATAATACGCCCGACAAAGCAGAGAACAGATCACGAAAGGAGTTAATAATGCGTAAAGATTTAACGGAAGTTGTTTTCATTTTAGACAGGAGCGGTTCTATGAGCGGCCTGGAGTCAGATACGATCGGGGGCTTTAACTCGATGATCGAAAAACAGAAAAAGGAAGAGGGAGAGGCATATATCTCCACCGTTCTTTTTGACGACAGGATGGAGGTCCTTTATGACAGGGTTCCTGTCGGAAAAGTTGAGCCGATGAACGACAGCCAGTATTATGTGCGGGGGTGCACGGCGCTTCTTGATGCGATAGGAGGCGCTATACATCACATCGCTAATGTTCATAAGTACTCGAGGGAGGAGGACCGGCCGGAGAAAACTTTGTTTATCATTACGACGGATGGTATGGAAAATGCCAGCCGCAGATATGATCTTAAACAGGTGAAGAGGATGGTAGAAAAGGAACAGAAGAAGTACGGCTGGGAGTTTCTGTTCCTGGGAGCGAATATCGACGCGGTCAAAACCGCCGGAGACTTTGGCATATGCGCAGACAGGGCGCTCAACTATGAGTGCGACAGTGAGGGAACCCGGCTTAACTATCGTGTGGTTTCCGATATCGTTTCGGGGGTGAGATGCTCCCACAGTAAGGATGAGATCAATATGGTGATGGAAGCATGTACCGCGCCGATAAGAGAAGACTATAACAACCGCCACAAATAAAGGATCAGGGGCGCGTCATCAAAACCGAATTTATCAAGATCAACTTTCCCGTCAACCACGTCAACACCATCGGCCTCAAGCAGAGCCTGCTGTCGCCCTTTACCTCCGAAGGCAAATTCGCCTGAGAGTTCTGCTTTCAAACTAACAACACGAAAACATGGGGTGCTGTCCGGATCCGGGTTTTTATGAAGCGCGTTTCCGACGGCTCTGCTCATCCTTGGGTTGCCTGCAAGACGCGCGGTCTGCCCATATGTGGCTACATGCCCCTCGGGGATCATTCTAACGGCAGCATAGATCCGCTCAGTGAGGTTATATGAGATAAGGTCATAGCTCTCCGCTATCATTCTTTTAATATCCTTGTCGGGAACAGACCCGTCCAGAATGATAGTGTTCCAGTGGTCTTTGTTCTGATGATATCCGGGAATGACGGAAGGGGAGGCTTTGTGAAAGGTGGCTGTTCTGGTGGGGATTTCGTGTTATAATCTGACTTAACTCACAAACAGTACATACAGACAAAGGGAAGATCAAGACATCACGATGAAAAGTAACACCACAAGAAATATCAAAATGATCGCGTTTGGGGGGATCGTCGCAGCCCTTTATGTGGCGCTCACCTATGCAGCAGCAGCCCTTGGCCTGGCCTCCGGAGTTATCCAGTTCCGCATTTCAGAGGCGCTTTGCATCCTGCCGGTATTTACACCGGCGGCGATCCCGGGATTGACGGTGGGCTGCCTTCTGGCAGATTTCCTGACCGGGTGCACAGCCTGGGACATTGTTTTCGGGACCCTGGCAACACTTATCGGAGCAGTCGGAACCCGGCTTCTGCGAAAAAATCGTTTTCTGGCGTGCGTTCCGCCGATAGCAAGCAACATGATCATCATTCCGCTTGTACTCCAATATGTTTACGGAGCACCGGAAAGCTATCTCTTCCTTATGCTTACAGTAGGAGCAGGAGAGGTGGTGTGCGCAGGAATACTCGCTCAGTTATTATATCAGGCGCTTCTGTCGCACAAAAATATGTTTCAATGATATACAAAAGTTCAGGAAACAAAAACGCAAATACCGGCGGATGGATCATCCGGTATATAATACATAAACATGGAGGTACAGTAATGGGAGACAGAGGATCAGCTTAACACGTCTGATTACGGGATAGATAATTCGATAGAAATGGTAATGGCCGCGCTTGAGCAGGCAAAGGGAAATATTAAAGGAGTATAAAGAGGACAACTTATCTTCCATGGCGACTGAATTGATGACGCAAGGAGTCCGGGAACATCAGCGTTTTTTTGCTTGAGCTCAATGCATGTCTTGTTTTTCTTCCGCTATTGGTTCAGCATGAATGATTCTTCAGCGGAGTGATCCCAGGTATCCCCCCCGCAACAAGGGCCGGGGCCGGCCGGGGTTAAAATACACTTCTTCCGTTTATGGGGCTGTGTTCTGTTACGTCATGCTCCACAACATCCCAGTGCTCGGCCAGCTTTCCGTCTTCCAGGCGGTATATATCCACCACCTTGTTGATAGAGCCGTTCGCCCGGCAGGTACACTTGAAAAATACAGCAACCTCATCTTCTGCGTTTTCAAAGATCTTTATTATCTCCATGTGAGGCTCCAGCAAAAAGAAGCGTTCCAGAAACCGTTTAAAGCCATCCATTCCATCTTCAACAGCAGCATTGTGCTGCATATAATCATCGCGCATAATACTGTCCAGTCCGGAAAGATCCTTATTGTTGAATACATCCGCGTATAATTTCTTTACAACCTCGATATTTGTCATAGCTTTACACCTCTCAGAAAAAAATCCTGTTTATATATAACATATAAAGGTATCCCGGCATTCTTCGCGGCCTGCTTGTCGTGCTCGGTATCACCTATATATACGGCCCGTTTAAATCCGTTGCGCTCCATTACCAGGCGGATGTTGTCCGCCTTGGAAAGGCGGGTGTTTCCCCACTTCTCCTTGTCACAGAAGTATTCCTTCATGTTCATTGAATGCAGGAATGCGTCTATATATCCGCGATGGCAGTTGCTGATAAGAGCCATATTATAACCTGCGTCAAAAAGCCGGGCTATTGTTCTTCTGACTCCCGGGAATATCGTTCCTCCGTGCTCCGATATATATTCCACCTCAAAAGAAGAGCATCTTTCAAAAAGACTTTTGCGCTGCCCGGCAGGCATTGCCTGAAGCACCATGCCGGAGATCTCGTCCATAGTCCGGCCCGTGACATTCCGGATATCCTTTGAGGTAAGGGCAGGGAGCGAAGGATCATATTCCCGCATAACGATATTCCAGGATTCCGCAACCTCATTTGCGGAATCCCAGAGTGTACCGTCAAGATCAAACAATAAAAAAGAGATTTTTCATTTAGAAGAGCCTCTGTTGCCTAATATCATAATAAGGATGCGCAACACCTTGAAATAAATGTACAGGATAGTATACGCAAGGCCCCACGCAGCCATCCATTCAAAGCTTTTGTCCATTTTATTCTGAACGCATCTGTCGATCGTGTCGAAATCAACCAGCATGAAAAGGCAGGCGATGATAACAAACACAACAGAAATGATTATGCTTACGGCAGGATTGTTCAGTGCACCCGCGATCCCGCCGAATAGAGCGGAGTTGCGTACTGCCGGGATAAGGTTAAGGATAAAGAACAATATGCCGGCAACAACTATTCCGAGGAACATCCCTGCTATGATGCCGCGGAACCTCTGAGTGACCGTGATTATCTTTTTCGCGTATATAAAAAGCATAGAGGCCACAAGCCCGAGAGTTATAAGCATGGCAAGCAGGGAGATGAATTTATATTGCTGACTGAGAGCTATTGTTATATAGCCGATAAGAAAGCCCTGGCTTACGCAGTAGATAGTGCCGGTTACCGGAATAGTCTTTCTGATGAACCATGCCAGGAATGGCACGATGATGCTTATCGCAAGTATGGCTATGACGATCGGTACTTCCGCGGGACTCAGCGAAAAGTCATAGATCGAATTCTTGGAATCAATAGTATGGATAACATTTCCTGCCGACTCTGCGCCATTCATTAAAAGCTGGTGAATGAGAAGGCACAGGAACACCCCGGCTATGGTAACGATGAGAAAGAAAACCGTTTTAGCGACGATCCCGCCGTAGGTTGCGCAGGCGGATGATTTAAAATCGCCGTTCTTCTCCATCTTTCTTAGTATGGGGTTAGCGAGATTGTTGAAAAAACCGTTTTTCTTAGGTGCTTGAGTTGTTGCGGATGCCATTTTTAAAATCTCCTTTTCAAATTGATTTTTAAATATAATATCACAGGCCGGCAGTCTGCCTCTGTAGTATAAATATATACCGGTCTTAATTATTTTCGTTGCGTATTTCTACGACCGACGGATAATTGCCCGCATAGTGCCCGTTCTCATCAAACTCCTCGTCAGATGAATAGGAGAAGACCTTGAGCACGAGGTTGCTTATCTCTACGCTGCGTGGTGTGGGGCGGAGCTTAATGGATGTGAGCAGGGTATCATCAGTAAACTCCTCCTGCGTGACATGACTGTAGAAAGCGCCTTCCTCCTGCTGGATATCGTTATACAGCCATGCGCCCATAAATCCGCCGATACCGCTGTAGTCTCCGTCCTCGGGATAATCGCCGCTGTAGAGATCAGGGTTGTTCTCGATGTCTCCCGGTTTGAGTATTGTGATGATCTTATGCTCTCCGCCTACATCAAAGCTGAGTTCATAGCCGATCTTATAAGGAACGGGAGTTTCGTTGCCATACCAGAGATCCCTTAAAAGCTGTATCTCACTTTCATAATCCAGAGTCTCCAGATGTGAGTGAACAGCCCAGATGGTCTCCAGGTCCTCAGTGTCGGTCCATGGCTTTGATATAAGCTGCATCCTGTAAAACCTGTTGTTTTCATAGTCGTCCCCGTAAGCGTGGACGGGCTTGTCATTCTTTATCTCGGCCTTAGTCGTGGTCTCTTCGGTTGTGGTTTCTGTCAGGGATGTTGTTTCTGTCTCTGCTTTTTTATTTTTTTTGTTGCAGCTTATCAATATAACTATAACAGCGATGATGAGCGCCACCAGAACAGCAGAAGCAATGAGTCTGTTCCGGATCACTCTTTTTCTTTCCTTTTCGCGTAATTGTGTTCTTCTGTCCAATGTAACGGCCTCCTTTCAGGATTATCAGGTATAAGCCAAAAATGTTTGGGTCGGCTGTACTTCGAAAGTGATTTTACCACATATATGTGTCTAAAGGATAATTTATCTTTAAAAACATTATATTGACACAGAGCATTAATAAAAAGATACTATAAACATCATATTGAAAAGGGAAAGAACATGAAATACAGAAAAGACAAATATGGCAGCGATCTTTCCGTTCTGGGGTTCGGCTGCATGCGTTTTACCAGAAAGAGCGGAAATATAGACATTCAAAAAGCGGAAAAAGAGATAATGGCCGCGTACAATGCCGGCGTGAATTATTATGACACCGCGTATATATATCCCGGCAGCGAGGCAGCAGTAGGTGAGATCTTTGAAAGAAACAATATCAGGGATAAGATAAAGATAGCTACAAAGCTGCCCCAGTACCTCATAGGCAGCCGGGCTGCGATAGACAGGTACTTTGATGAGCAGCTGAAAAGACTCAGAACGGACTATGTTGACTATTATCTGATGCACCACATGACCGATGTGGCAATGTGGGAAAAACTGAAAGCCATAGGCATCCTTGAGTGGATAGAGGCTAAAAAGGCGGCCGGCCAAATAAAGAACATAGGCTTTTCATATCACGGAAACACCGATAATTTCCTTAAGATATTAAATGACTATGACTGGGATATGTGCCAGATCCAATACAATTATCTGGACGAGGTGAGTCAGGCGGGCGTTGACGGGCTTAAGGCGGCAGCCGCAAAGAGTATTCCGGTTGTGATAATGGAGCCTTTGCGCGGAGGAAAGCTGGTTGATCTTCTTCCGAAGGACGCTAAAGAGCTCATAAAGCAGAACGAAAGAGGATGGACTCCGGCAGGCTGGGCCTTCAGATGGCTTTATAACCAGCCTGAGGTGACGGTGGTGCTTTCCGGAATGAATTCTTCCGAAATGGTGGAGGAAAACTGCAATACTGCATCCGAAATGGAGGCGGGCAGCTTTACAGAGGAAGACTTTAAGCTCATAGAAGAGGTTAAGGAAAAAATAAAAAGAAATGAAAAAGTAGGCTGCACGGGATGCAGATACTGCATGCCGTGTCCTAAGGGGGTGGATATCCCCGGAAACTTCCGGTGCTATAATGCCATGTATATAGAGGGGAAAGCGGATGCGAGAAAGCAGTTCGCCCAGACGGTGGGCCTCACTAAAGAGCCATCCTTTGCATCGCAGTGTGTGGGCTGCGGCAAGTGTGAACAGCATTGCCCGCAGAACATCCCTATCAGAGAGAAATTAAAGGAGGCGGACAGAGCGCTTCGCCCGCTCCCGTACAGGATAGGTATAAATATAGCCCGCTCATTTATGTTCCGGAGATCAGGAAGATAAAGGGATCAGCTTACAAGTCGCGCATTCCTCAGTGTGCAGAATAAGAAATTATCCTCAACATAGGTGTCAAAGGTGCCTATGACGGTGACATCATCCTGGTCAGCCGGGTAGTCCCGGGGGAACACATAGTCGTCGGTAAGCTCAAATTCTATGCCCTGCGCGCAGCAAGCAGTGGCATCTTTTATTATACAGGAATAGTAATATCTGCCTGCGGTCTCGTCATAATACTCATTGTACTGACCGCCCATCTTGACCGTTTTGCCTTTATACTGCTCCGGATCATACATCATGTTGGAGACCTCGGAATATACCATCGTGCTTGACATTGCGGTCAGGTCAACGTCCACATCAGGGTCAGCCTCATTCTTTTTTGAAGAGCTGCTGCCTGAGTTATCGTCAGAACTGTCTGTTTTCCCGTCAGCCTGATCCATCTGGTCCTGTATAACGTCCACTACATTGTTCCGGGCGTTATTTCTGTTTCCTGTTGAAGATGAGCTGCCGCAGCCGGCAAGAAGACATACGGCCAGGATGACTGATGCGGTAAATATAAAAAGTTTTTTCTTCATGTCTTTCTCCTATGCACGGACGCCTCTTCGAAGAGCGCCTGCGATAAAACAAACGGCAAAGGCTATGACATCCACGCCTACGATGGTTGAGCCTACCGGCGTGCCTGCGAGTATGGAAATGAGTATGCCCAGAAGGGCGCAGACTACCGATAATATTGCCGAAAATACAGTTACGGATTTAAAGTTCCCGAACAGTCTCATAGCGGAAAGCGCCGGGAATATGACAAGTGCCGATATCAGCAGAGAGCCGACCAGGTTCATCGCCAGAACTATTATAAAGGCGATGATGATGGCGATGATGAGGTTATACAGACCGGCTCTTATGCCTGATGCCCGCGCAAAGTCCTCATCAAAGGTAACGGCGAATATCTTGTTATAAAAGATAACGAACACAACCAGCACAACGGCGGAAAGTATGATGGATATCCAGACCTCCTGGGAGGTAAGGGTAAGTATTGATGTGGAGCCGAAAAGCGTGCTGCATACATCTCCGGTAAGATTGGAGGATTTTGAAAAAATGTTCATTATAAGGTAGCCGAAGGCGAGAGCGCCGACGGATATCATAGCGATGGCCGCGTCTCCCTTTATCCGGGTATTCTGTCCGGTCCTCAGAAGAAGTATGGCACTGAGCACGGTTATCGGGAGCACAAGAAGCGTCTGGTTTGTAAGGTTCAAGACGCTGGCGATAGCTATGGCTCCGAAAGCAACATGACTGAGTCCGTCGCCGATGAACGAAAAACGCTTTAATACCAGTGTAACGCCTAAAAGAGAGGAACAGAGGGCAACCAGAACGCCCACTATTATGGCATATCTCACAAAAGGATATTGAAGATAGTTGATCAGCTCGTCAAACATTGCCCTGCGCCTCCGCATTGTTATCAGCGTTAAGAAACAGCTTTCCTGCCCCGGTGTTTTTGTACTCTTCGACTGTACCGAAGAAGAAAGGCTTTCCCGGATTTAATATATGGGTAGCGTATTTTACCGCTTCGGTTATGTCATGAGAGATCATTACTATAGTTATGCCCTCGCGGTTAAGCTGAGCTATGAGCTCATACATATTTGCGGATGCCACCGGGTCAAGCCCCGATACAGGCTCATCTAAGAGGATGAGCTTTTGCGTGGCGCACAGCGCTCTGGCTAAGAGTACCCGCTGCTGCAGACCGCCGGACAGTTCCCTGTAGCAGCGTTTTTCAAGCTGGAGTATGCCAAGCTTCTCCATGTTGGCTCTGGCGGCCGACTTATCCTGTTTGTTGTAAAAAGGCTGCATTCCCTTCTGCCCCTGAAAGCCGGAGACAACTATCTCCATAACAGAAGCGGGAAAGTCCTTCTGGTATGAGGTCTGCTGAGGAAGATACCCTATCTCGGTTTTCAGCAGACCGTCGCCGAAATGAATGCTTCCCTGTATCGGCGGGATAAGTCCCAGGATGGTACGCATCAGTGTTGTCTTGCCGGAGCCGTTTTCCCCGACAATACAAAGATAGCTGCCGCTGTCAATGGAAAAAGACAGGCCGCTGACTATTTCGTGCTGGTCATATCCTATACTAAGACCGGTTGCCGTGATTAATGACATTTTTAACCTCTGTACAATGCCGCCCCGGTAATGACGGGTCGGCCTTCAAAATCCATTACATCATATAACAAAAATGTTAAAATTTAAAGGAATTATACGATTGCCGTAACCGGAAAAAAGTGCGAAAATAAAAAAAAGAAGAAAAAAGACTCGCCATGGATATGGAAAGGAGAGAAAGATATGGGAAAAGAGGAATGGAAAGAGACAGGAAGGGAGCTCGGAGACGCGGCTCAGGGACTGGCTAAAACGATGATAAGATCAGCCTTTACCGGACTTGATAAGGCAAAGGAATGGGCGGAAAGCGAAGACGGCGCAGCAGTAGGCGCCGAAGCCGGAAGCAATGTGTTTAACGACGGGAGCTGGCGGAAAACGGGCAAGGATATAGGAAAAGCAATGAAGAGTGTAGGCCGGACTATAACAGGAACGGCGAAACAGGCTGGTACAGAACAGGAAAGCAATACAGATGGCGAAGATTAAAACATACAGAGGACATATCAGAAACTGGAGAGAGTTGTGCGGACAGCTGCAGATATCCCCGGAGGCGGACAGGCGTGAAAGGGAGCTTCAGATCATTGAAAAAGCATATGATAAGTGGCGCGAGGACATAGGCAGCCATCTCATAGGAATGTTTGCATTCGCGATCTGGGATGAGGAGACGCAGGAGCTGTTCGCGTGCAGAGACCACTTCGGCACGAAACCCTTTTACTACTACGAAACAAAGGATAAAAACCTGCTTTTCGGGACATTTATCAGGGACATAATGAAGGAAGAGGGATTTGTGAAGGAACTTAATGAAGACCTTCTTCAGATCTACCTCACGCTGACCTATGTTGCGGGAGAGGACACCTTCTTCAAGGGCGTAAAAAAACTGCTGCCGGGCAGATACCTTAAGTGGAGCCCCGGACCTGAAGGAAGGCTTGAGATAAAAAGATACTGGAAGCCGGAGTTTTCCCCTAATGAGGATAAGACTCTGGCGGAATGGGCGGATGAGATAAACCGCACTATGGATATCATCATGCCGGAGGTAAAGGATGAGGAAGAGAGCGCAGGTTCTTTTCTCTCCGGCGGAGTGGACTCCTCATATGTGCTTGCGGTGAGTGACGCTAAGGAGGCCTTTACGATAGGGTATGACGACGAAAGGTTCGACGAAAGCCCGCTGGCGCAGCAGACCGCGGACATACTGGGAAGAAAACTCATAAGACGGAAAATAGAGCCGGAGGAATATTTCGGGATAGTTCCGTGGGTAATGGAAAATATGGAGCAGCCGTTAGGAGATGCCTCCGCTATCGCCTTTGCGATAGGCTGTCGGGCGGCAAAAGAGCACACTTCGCTCTGCTACTCCGGAGAAGGCTCAGATGAATTCTTCGGCGGTTATAATATGTACAGGAATGCCGAAAGGTACGGAGACGCGCTTAAAACCTTCTACGTGGGAAACACAAACATAATGAAAGAGGACGAAAAAAGAGCTCTTCTTAAAAATTATAAGGAAGGTATTCTTCCGATAGACCTTGTCAGGGATATTTATGAGGAAACAGAAGGCTATGATCCGCTGACGAAAATGTCTGATGTGGATATTCAGATATGGCTGGAGGGCGATATATACCTGAACGTTGATAAGATGAGCGAGGCCGCCGGCATTGAGATCCGTATGCCGCTGACAGACATCAGGATGTTTGACATCGCCTCCCGGATTCCTGCCGCGTTTAAGGTGAATGAGGAGCAGAACAAGGTTGCTTTCAGAACGGCGGCGCTAAGTATGATACCGGAAGAGGTGGCGTTCAGGAAGAAACTCGGCTTTATCGTTCCGATACGCCACTGGATGTCGGACGACCGGTATAATTCCGATATAAAGAAAACTCTGCGCTCGAAAGAGGCAGAGCAGTTCTTTAATATTGAAGAAGTGGAAAAGATATGGGATGCCTACACCGGCGGGGATTCAGACCTCTGGCGCAAGCTGTGGACCATCTATACCTTTCTTGTATGGTACAGGCAGTACTTTACTTAGAAAGCCCCAGCTTTTCCCCCATTTCTATGATATGAGGCGTTGCCCTCATGATCATGTCATAAGATACGCAGTAAGCAAATCTCACATACCCGGGGCAGTCAAAGGCTGCTCCGGCTGAGCATAATATCTGATATTTTTCTTTCGCGAACGCGACAAACTCATGATCGTTCTCCATCGGGCTTTTTATAAACATATAGAATGTTCCCTTCGGGGGCACATACTCAAAGCCGGCCTTGTCAAAGGCGTCCATTAAGGCTTTTCTGTTCCTGTCATATGCCGCGATATCGGTGGTTATATCCAGCGTGTCGACGATAGCGAGCTGCTGAAGTGAAGGCGCGTTAACGCAGCCGATGACTCTTATTCCGATCGCCGAAGCGTCGATGATGCGATCGCTCTCCTCAGCCTCGTCCGGGATAAGCAGATAGCCGATACGCTCACCGGGAAGGCTCAGTGACTTACTGAATGAGTAGCATACCAGAGTGTTTTTATAATATTTGGTAAGGAACGGTACCTCGACCCCGTCATATACGATCTCCCTGTACGGCTCGTCTGAGATAAGGAAGATGGGCCGGCCGTATTTTTCCTCGGCATCGCTCATAACCTTTGCCAGGGCCTTTATAGTTTCCTCGTCATAAACAACCCCGGCAGGGTTGTTGGGATTATCTATGATAACGGCGCGGGTCTTTTCGTTTATGGCGGAAGCGAATGCCTCCATATCCGGCATAAAGGACGGGGGGTTCGGAGGAACTACCCTGGTCACGCCGCCGAAATCCGAGATATAGTTTCTGTATTCCAGAAAGAATGGGGCGAAGACTATCACCTCGTCGCCCGGATCGATCAGTATCTTCATGGCAATAACGAAGGCATTGGCCGCACCGACCGTCATGGTGACATTTCTGGTGTCAAAGCTTGTTCCAAAGCGTTTATTAAGGTTTTCCGCTATGGCTTTTCTTGAAACCTCATAGCCGGCATTGCTCATATAGCCATGCAGGGTGTTGCTGTCGGTTGTGTCTATTACTTTTTTAAGAGACTTGTTGAATTCTTCCGGTGCGGGAACGCTGGGATTTCCGAGACTGAAATCATATACGGCTTCGTCACCGTATATTTTTCTCATTTTCTTTCCCTCTTCAAACATGGTGCGAAGTGTGGAACCTGTGGCCAGCAGCCTTTCCATTTCTTCGGAGATGACTTTACTCATATCAATGACCTCTTTCCTGATTATCTTACTGTACACGGCTAAACAACCGCAGAATATCAACCACGATTTTACATCCTTGAATTACCAACTTCAAGGAAAACCTCATTGCGCGAGGCCGGGCGCAACTTGTTATTTAAAATGCGGTGTATTATAATCAATAACCGGATGAACAAAAAGTGAGGACGATATATCCGCTCTGAGGGCAAGCCCTTTCTGAGCTGAGGTGACACAAATGAAAAAGCTTGTAACAGCTGCGATCTGCATATCGTTGTCCGCGATCCTCCTTGCGGGCTGCTCCGGCGGCAAGGGAAAAAAGACAGACGCGGATGATGAGGCAGCCAAGGCCAAACTTGTAGGCGAATGGGAGCAGATCAGTGAAGATGGAAGCCCGTCACTCCCGGAAATGGGAATTCCTTCGGGCTATATTTTTGAACAGGACAATACGGGTCTGGATACATTCTGGGATCTTTCGTTCAGGTATACAGTTTCCGGGGATATCATCCATATAACATATGACGACAGCATTGCCGATGAGACCGACTATGAATATACGATCAAAGACGGCATCCTTACCATGACAAGAACAAACGATGACGCGATAGCAATGGTGTATAAAAAGCTTCCGGAAGAAGACAAGCATCCGGAAGAGGGCAATTAAAAAGTCTTTCAGGGTTTAATCAACCGTACGATCTCTGAGCAGCACAACCACATATCTGTATTCGTCGCTGCCGTCCCAGGTGCAGGTGGACAAGGTGATGAGCCTGGACTCAGGCGTTATGGGAGCATGTTCGGTGCTGTAGCTTCCGGCGCTGACAGCGCTATCGGCGAAGCGGAGGAAGTCATTGTCATCAGCGAAGCTGTAGGTATAGATGAAACCGTCCACAGGCGTTGTGAAGGCGGATATAACCTTGTACACATAATGATGCTCCGGAGTATAGACATCAAACTCCTTGTGAGCCTCATAGTATGAATATTCGTCAAACTTCCCGAGCTTTCCGAACATCGAGCCGTCGTTCATGTTATGACCGTAGATCACGCAGTTGCGTGCCTCAAGTCCTTCCTGTATGCGGTAATCTATGAACAAAGAGCCGGCAGGATTATATTCGCCGTTGAACATAGTGTAGAGATATACGTCATTGTTGTCTGTCTGAACTATAGGATAAGAGACTACATCTGTGCAGTGGAGATAGCCTTTCGCCTCGGGGTTTTCCGCGAAAAGCGCGGAGAAATCCCACTTCCATTCGTCTGCTCCCTCGTCTGAGAAGATCTTATCGATCTTTTTATATGTATCGTTGGCGGTTTTATACTGGAGCCATATTGAGATAAGCTTTATTCCGGAAAAAAGGAAAACGCCTATGGCAAGTGTAAGTATAATGGAAAAAACAGCTGTCGCGACCCTGGAACGGGGGTTTTCAGGGGGCTTTTTGCTTTTAGCTTTTTTAGCCTTTGAAGTGCCTCCAGTATCCGGGGCAGACTTTTTTTTGACTGAAGGTGATGGTTCTGAAGCTTCGGGTCTGCGCTTTCGGGCATCAGCCTCGCGACCCGTTCCTGCCGTTCCTGAGGGTTCTTCGAACTCTTCTGAAAACAGTTTTTCAACCTCGCTGTATTTACCGTTTCTGTCTGCCATCAGTAACCTCGTTCATCAAAAATATCGAAAAGGATTATAACACAGCAAGCCTTGATTTTAAATAATATTTCCATTAAATTATAGGCATGTTTGATATATCTGAAGAACTTAAAAAGCTGCCGGGAGCCCCCGGTGTATATATACATCATGACGCTTCCGGAGAGATCATATACATCGGAAAAGCCAAAAATCTGAAAAATCGCGTGAGTCAGTATTTTCAGACCAGCCGTGCGCGTTCTCCAAAGATAGATAAGATGGTGAGCCGCATCGGCTCCTTTGAATATATAGTAACGGACAGCGAAACAGAGGCGCTTATCCTGGAAAACAACCTGATAAAAGAGCATCGTCCGCGGTATAACACTATGCTGAAGGATGATAAGACTTATCCTTACATCAGGCTGAATATCACCGATCCGTTCCCGAAGCTCGCCCTGACCCGCAAGCTCAAAAAGGACAAAGATAAATATTTCGGGCCATATCCGAATGCCTCGGCGGTGCATGACTGCATAAAACTACTTAATGCAGTATATAAGCTGAGGACCTGCAGACGCAAGCTGCCCGGGGATATAGGCAGAGAAAGGCCATGCCTTAATTACCACCTTGGAAAATGTGACGCTCCATGCGCAGGATACATAAGCATGGAGGAATACGCCGGGAAGATTGAGCCCGTAAGGAAATTCCTTGAGGGGAATCCCGGAGAGATAGAAAGCTATATCAGGAATAATATGAATGCTGCGTCCGATCGCCTTGAGTTTGAGGAGGCCGGAAAATGGAAGCAGCTCCTCGCCTCATGCATGGCAATATCCGCCAGACAGAAGATGGAATATTCGCCCGGAGAAGACAGGGATGTTATCGGCCTTGCGGTTTCAGGTTTTGAGGCGGTAATACAGATATTCTTTATAAGGGGAGGGAAGCTTATCGACCGGGAACATTTTTATATGAGCGTTGCCCCGGATGAAAGAGAGAACGATATTGTTGCAAGCTTCATAAAACAGTATTATTCGGGAACTCCGTATATGCCGTCTGAGATACTGCTCCCCTGTGATATCGAAGACAGGGACGCTATTGAAGAGCTGTTAAGGCAAAAAGCCTCGCGAAAGGTTGCCGTTACAGTCCCTCAAAAGGGGAAAAAGGAGAAGCTGGTGGAACTTGCCGAAAAGAATGCGGAGCTCGTCCTTGAGCAGGACAGAGAGAAGCTTAAAAGGGAAGAGATGCAGACAAAGGGCGCTGTAACCGAGATAAGCCGTATGCTTGGCATAAATTACGCGAAACGCATAGAATCCTATGATATATCAAATATATCCGGATACCTTTCGGTAGGCTCAATGGTTGTGTTTGAGGATGGAAAGCCGAAAAAGAACGACTACAGAAAATTCAGGATCAGGACCGTGATAGGGTCCGATGATTACGCCAGTATGGCAGAGGTGCTTGCCAGAAGATTTGAACACAGGGAATGGCAGAGGCCGGACATGCTGCTGATAGACGGAGGGCGCGGACAGGTAAATGCCGTAAAGGAGGTTCTGGAAAGGCTTTCGGAGGATATACCGGTCTGCGGAATGGTAAAGGATGACCGCCACAGGACAAGAGGGCTCTTATACGAGAACCGGGAATATAACATGGACAGGACAAAGGAACTGTTTAAGCTCATCACAAGGATACAGGATGAGACTCACAGGTTTGCGATCGAATATCACAGAAGTTTAAGGAGCAAGGGACAGATACATTCCGTTCTGGATGACATTCCGGGAATAGGCCCGAAAAGAAGACTTGCCCTTATAAGGCATTTTAAATCCATCGACGCAATAAAGGCGGCTGATAAGGAGGAGCTTGCAGCTGTTGAGGGCATGAATGAAAGAGCCGCGGAGGCTGTGTTTGACGCGTTCCGGCAAGAGACTAAGGATGTTGTCTCTTAAAGACAGAAACGGACTTTTCAGTTGCAAAACCTGCTTGCGGGCACTGTCAAGCATTTTGGAAAATGTCCCGAAAAAATTGAAACATTAGCCCCGGCTATTTTGCTGGGGCCAGTTTTATTTTGTGGGCTCTGCCCACACCCGTCCCTCGTCGGGAAGGCAGGGAAAGAAGTTGTTTACTTCTTTCCTGCTAAAAGGATAATCCGTGAGCTTTATGTCAAGAGGCTTTCGCGGCATAAGGAGCCTTCGGCTCATTATTCCACGGTCCTCTTGACAACAGCTCCGCTCCTATGCGATTTTTGTATCTTCATCATTCCAGTGGTGTTCCTGCTGCTTGACGAACTTTCCAAAGTGCTGACGTCGCCAAGGATGGTTCATTGGCGGGATATAAGTCTTTTTCGGCTTAGGTGGAGCGTAATCCATATCCAGATCTTTTGATTTTGCTTGATGTTCTGGTATTTCTTCCAGTGCGTAGATGTCTTTGTCGTTCACACAGCAGTATTTATGGCCATCAAAGGCCTGGATAAACATTACTTTGGTTCCTTTTTGATAGTGAACCTGATTCCCATTACCATCGATCATGCGATAGTATTTATTGGAATGTCTTAAACAGTGACCGGTATCTACAGTTCTTTCGCATAAAACTGCAAGAATCAGGTTGATTTTTTCATTTTCCGGTTGCTCTACGAACACAGACTTGATACCATTAATGGGAAGCGAGAACTTCTCATTGAATTCCTTTATGTAGGAGTTAAGGAATTCATTGGCCGCGTCTATGGTCGTTATGCCTGCGAGTCTTAATTCGATTGGCAGGCGCGACTGTAGCGTCTGGTTTAATCGTTCAACGCGTCCTTTCGCCTGAGGTACGCTACTCGATTCAAGTTCCACGCCGAACTGCTTGCAGGCGTAAGCGAACTGTGTATAGGTATCCTCATCAATGGATGGGGAGTTTTTCTTTTTGTAGGTAAAAACGGTACGGCGGTCAGTAAAAAACTTGTAGGGGATACCGTATGCTGTGAGGATCTGGTGGAATACGTGGTAGTAGCCATTCAGGGTTTCCTGTGTATCAAAGTATCCGCCGGTAATTCTTCCTGTAGCATCATCAATGGCTAAATGCAGGTGCCATATCTGGCCGGGAACCCATTCGAACGGAGAAGCGTCCATCTGCTCAAGCTCACCGAAATAAGCGGCTCTGGGGCGTCGGGAATGGGCGTCCTCAACAGCCACAAGATTCGTCTGTATCTGCTCAGCTTCTTTCTGTGTTTTAGCAGTTTCCTTTTCAACTTGTAGTTGTTTTTTGATTCTCTTCTTTTTAGCCTTTGTTACTTTAGGTGAGAAAATATACTGTGCTTCAAGAATAGACATAACTGCAGATGCAGAGACGTGAATATCTTCATGCTTTCCTAATAACTCCGTGAAGTGTTCGAAGTTGGCGTCGTAGTATTTGGTGCGGTATAGGTCGACAATAAGAGTGCGGGTTTCCTCAGGAATAGTGTTGGCAGGTTTTCGCCCTCTGTTGCCGTGGATAAAGAACTCTTTACCATGATTCCTGTAACCTTTAAGCATGCGGTTAATGTGTCTTACGGTACAATCAAGAGAGACCGCAGCTCTTTGCTTGTTTGGGTTTGGGTGATCTGCTAATGACTTAATTACTTCATATTTCTTTTGTTCATCCATTGATAGTTCTACCTTTCTGATAATAGTCACCTCCATCTCTTGATGGAAGTATAATACCACTTTGGGACATTTTCCCTTGTGGTATATTAGGACATTATCAAAAATGGTTCATAAATGCTTTCTGGATCGGAAATTTTATTCTTGCAATGGCAGGTTATCTTTGGTAAAATACATCTCGTGCGTTATGCATTAAGTACTCTAAAAAGGAGGTGCTGAGTATGGCAAAGTGTGATATCTGCGGCAAAGGCGTTCATTTTGGTAATGCTGTCAGCCATTCACACAGAAGGTCTAATAAGATCTGGAAATCAAACATCAAGTCTGTAAAGGTTAAGACCACAGGCGGTGCAAAAACTATGCACATATGTACTTCCTGCTTAAGATCCGGCAAAGTGGAAAGAGTATAAAACAACTTTATATTTATGTATAATTAGTTTATAATACAGAGCAATAAACAGCATATGCTGTTTTTTGTTTTGTTTTTTAATCGGAGGCCTTTTATGAAAGGAAAGTACACCACTGACACCGGAACCGTCATTGTGGAAAACAGCGTTATAGCAAAACTTGCGGGGCTCACCGCTCTTGAATGCGCAGGTATAGTGGGGATGTCGGCTCTGAGCAAGAGAGACGGCATTGTTAAGATGCTTACCAGAAACAGCATTGCGAAAGGTATACAGGTAGAGGTCCAGAACAATGATGTATTCCTGGAGTTTCACGTCATTGTCGCCTTTGGTGTATCAATAAAGACAGTGGCTGCCAATCTGATGGATGCGGTCAGATACAGCGTTGAAAGCGCTACCGATTTTACGGTAAAAAAGATCAGCATCATTGTTGAAGGCGTCAGAGTTATTGATTAAGGAGGCTTAAGGGCGTGTATAAAGTGATAAAAGCCAGACAGCTTAAGGCAATGTTCCTTTCGGGAACCAGAAGCCTTAGCGGAAAAAGGGAATGGATAAACGAGCTGAATGTGTTTCCTGTGCCTGACGGAGACACCGGAACGAATATGATGCTCACGCTTATGAATGCAGTTGACGCAATAAGAGATCTTTCGGACGATGCCGGCCTTCATGATGTTTGCAGCTGCATTGCTTTAGGCACACTGCGCGGAGCAAGAGGCAACTCGGGTGTTATCATGTCACAGCTTTGCAGAGGCTTTGCGAAGGAATGTGAGAACGTGGACGAGGTTGATAAAGATGTTATAAAAAGAGCTTTTGAAAGGGCCGTAGCAACTGCGTATAAGGCAGTGATGAAGCCCAAAGAGGGCACTATGCTCACAGTTGCGAAAGCAGGAGTATTAAAGGCGGAAGAACTATGCGGGACGGATATGTCTATGGAGGAATATCTCGGAGAGATAATAGCGTATCAGTATGATGTGCTTCAGAAAACGCCGGATATGCTTCCGGTTCTGAAGGAAGCGGGAGTAGTTGATTCGGGAGGACAGGGCCTGTATGAATTCCTTAAAGGTGCTCATGAGGCACTTGTCAATGATTATGATATTAATGATATTGTGCTTACAGATGATGAAGGAGGATATGTGCACTCTGGCGGGCGCGCAGAAGTTGATTCGTCTGATATAGAAACGTCTGATATCAAATTCGGCTACTGTACGGAATACATAATTGAACTGGATAAAGACTTTGGTGAGTCAGAGGAAAATGCGTTCAAGTCATTCCTTTCTTCTATCGGAGATTCTCTGGTCTGCGTCAGCATGGAAAATATAGTCAAAGTTCATGTACATACCGACCATCCCGGTCAGGCTATAGAAAAAGCTCTTGAATATGGAGCTCTTACAAACCTTAAGATCGACAATATGAGGATGGAGCACAATGAAAAAGTTATAAAAGAGGCAGACCGGAAGGCATTTAATGAAAAAAATGAAGCTGCAGTAAGATCAGAGCCTGAAGCGGGTCCATCACCTTCTGATGTAACTGCGCAATTTTGTGCCCCTAAAAGAAAAGAAGCCGGTTTTGTAACAGTGTGTTCGGGTGACGGCATAGCCGACATATTTAAGGGAATGAGTGTGGATGAGGTCATCGAAGGCGGTCAGACGATGAATCCGAGCACAGAGGATATCATAGCTGCGATAGACAGGGTCAATGCAGACAATGTTTTCATTTTCCCGAACAACAGCAATATAATCCTGGCGGCCAACCAGGCAGCCGGAATATATGAAGGAAAAAATGTTGTGGTAATACCGACAAAAACTGTTGTCCAGGGAATTAATGCCTTTATAAGCTACGTGCCGGCCCTTTCCGTTGAGGATAATACGGTTCAGATGACGGAAGCTGCCGCGGACATAAAAACAGGCGAGGTTACTTATTCCATTAGGGATACAGAGATAGACGGACAAAAAATAAACAAAGGTGACTATATGGGCATTGCGGACGGTCATATCGCCAGCGCGGGCACAGATATAAAGCAGGTTGTAATAGACACTGTGAAATATATGTCGGATGATATGACAGAGTTGATAACCATTTATTATGGGGCGGAAGCAGACAGCGCCGGAGCTGAAGCCATCTCAGAGGAGCTTGAAGCCATCCTGGAGGACGCTGATATTGAAGTAGCTTACGGAGGACAGCCTGTATATTATTACATTATTTCCGCAGAATGATAAATAATGGAGCTTACAAGCCTTAAGGGTATAGGAGAAAAAACAGCAGCAGGCTTTGAAAAACTGGGAGTTCATGATCAAAAGGACCTTCTTGAGTTCTTTCCCCGCGGTCATGAACTTTTTTTTGAGCCTGAAACAATAGGGGAGATAGGATATAAGACTTTTGCGACAGTCAGGGGCGTATTTGCTGAACCTTTGTTCATGCGAAGGGTAAAAAAACTGTCGATCGTAACCGGAACCTTAAGGGATGAGATCGGAGGCACCATAAAGGTAACATGGTTTAACGCCCCTTATATCAAGGATCAGATAAAAACCGGACAGCTCTATATTTTGAAGGGCAGAGTATCGCATAAATATAACACTTCCGGCCTTGTACAGCCGAAGGTCTACACTCCGGAGGCTTATGAAGAGCTGAAAGGAAAAATGCTTCCCGTATATAACACCGTAAAAGGGCTTTCAAACCATCAGATCACGATGGCCGTAAAGCAGGCGATGGCAGGAGAAGCCTTTGGGCTTCTGGACCGGGATGATATCCTCCCGAAGGCGCTCAGGGAGAGACTTTGCCTTATCGATAAAAGCAGGGCAGTAAAAAACATGCATTTCCCGGAAAACAGACGGCTGTTATCAGAAGCGGCATACAGGCTTTCGTTTGAAGAGATATTCCTCTTTATCCTCGCCATGAAAAAAAACAGTGACAAGCTTTTGCCGGATACTGATATCGTCATACCTCCGGGCTCGAATACCGACGCATTTCTAGAGAATCTGCCATTTGAGCTTACCGGCGCGCAGAAAAAAGTGATCGACCAGATAAGAGCTGATCTTTGTTCGCGCCATGCTGCGAACAGGCTGATACAGGGGGATGTGGGAAGCGGTAAGACCATGGTGGCTCTTGCCGCGCTGATGGATTGCGCTTATGCCGGATACCAGGGGGCGTTGATGGCTCCGACAGAGGTTCTGGCGCGGCAGCACTATGATAATATCACCTCGATGTTTAAGGAGGCCGGAATAAAGCTGAATGTTGTGCTTCTTACGGGGTCAATGACAGCCCTCGAAAAAAAGGTGGTATATGACGCGCTTGAAGACGGCAGAGCTGATATAGTGCTGGGCACGCATGCCCTGTTCCAGGAAAAGGTGAAATACCGTGATCTAGGGGTAGTGATCACGGATGAACAGCACCGTTTCGGGATCAGACAGAGGCGGGCGCTCGCGCAAAAGGCGGGCGGCAAGGGAAGCATCCCGCACACCTTCGTTATGAGTGCCACCCCTATTCCAAGAACACTTGCTCTTATCCTGTACGGAAATATGGCTGTTTCTGTTCTTGATGAGATGCCGGTGGGAAGGCTGCCGATAAAGAACGCCGTGGTTGACGAAAGCTACAGAAAAAACGCGTATTCATTTATAGAAAAGCAGATAAAGAAAGGGCGCCAGATATACGTGATATGTCCGTTGATAGAATATTCCGAAGGGATGGAAGCTGCGAATGTTACAGACCATTCCGAAATGCTGAAGGACGTTATGGGCGAGTCGGTTAAAATAGATGTACTTCACGGACAGATGAGCGCTGATAAGAAAAATGAAGTGATGGAACGCTTTGCGTCGGGCAAAACAGATATACTTGTATCAACGACCGTTGTCGAGGTGGGAGTTGACGTTCCAAACGCAACAGTAATGATGATAGAAGATGCCGACAGGTTTGGTCTTGCCACTCTTCATCAGCTCAGGGGCAGGGTTGGCCGCGGAAAAGAGCAGAGCTACTGTATTTTTGTATGCTCATCACACTCAAAGGAGGCCAGAGAAAGGCTGGAGATACTTCTTAATTCCAATGATGGCTTTGAAATAGCATCTAAGGATCTTAGCATGAGAGGGCCCGGCGAATTTGGCGGAACACGGCAGAGCGGCGCGCTATCCTTCAGAAACTTTGATATACAAAGAGATATACACATCGCAGAAAAGGCACAGGAGGCAGTGGAGGAATACTTATCCGGCAGCATGGAGCTGTCGGAGAGGGAAAGCGTGGCTCTTGAAGGTGCTGCGTCAGCTGCCGCCGGTAGCATACTTCTGTGATCTGTGATATATTATCAGTACAGGATCTGACAGGTAATATATTATGAACATAGTAGTTTTATGCGGCGGAATCAGCACTGAGAGAGAAATAAGCTTCAGGACATCGGCAAAAGCAGCAGAGGCGTTGAGCAACAGAGGTCACAATGTGATACTGGCAGATGTTTTGTTCGGAATGGATGAGATCCCCCCTTTTATGTATAAAAGCCGGGATTATTTTGCCATAGCTGATGAATACAGAAAAAAAGACCATCTGATTAATGATGAGCTTAAGAAAAAAAGCCCGTTATTGGGGCCGAATATCCTGGATATCTGCAAGGAAGCGGACATAGTGTTCATCGGGCTTCACGGGAAAAACGGTGAAGACGGAAAAATACAGCAGGTTTTTGAATCTGAAGGCATAAAATATACCGGATCGGATTCGGCAAGCAGCGCGATCACAATGAGCAAGGAAAAAACAAAAGAACTCCTGTCAAAGCATTTTCTCATGCCTGCGGGGACGGTCGTAAACAAAGGAGAAGCTGTTCCGGAGGATATTCCCGTTCCTTGTGTTATCAAGCCCAGCAACGGAGGGTCGAGCGTGGGAGTACTGATGATCAAGGACCGGAATGAGCTGGAAAAAGCCTTCGAGGAGGTGTTCCGGCTGGACGATACGGCGTTGGTAGAGGAATTTATCAACGGTCGTGAGCTTACTCAGGCGGTGCTTGACGGCAAAGCTCTTCCTCCGGTTGAGATCATCCCTGAGAGAGGCAGCTGGTATGACTACGAAAACAAATATAACGGACAAACAAAAGAGGTATGCCCCGCGGATATACCTGCGGATGTATTGGAGAAAATGTCTGATATATCAGTTGAGTTCGGAGAAATGTTAGGTCTTTCCGTTTATTACAGGATCGACTATCTCCTGGACGAGAGCGGAAGGCTGTTTGCGCTTGAGGCAAACTCTCTTCCGGGCATGACAGACACATCGCTGCTTCCGCAGGAGGCGAGGGCAGCAGGGATCGACTATCCGTCGCTCTGTGAAAAGATAATAGAGGTATCATTGGAAAAATACAGATAGTTATGAAGAATATTACATTAAGAAAACTTGAGGAAGTAACTAAAGGCAGAGTATTCGGCGGCGAAAGACTGATGGATCTTGAGATATCATCGATCATAACGGACAGCCGGAAAGTGAAGGACGACTCGCTCTTTATATGCATAAAGGGTGAACGCTCGGACGGCCATGACTTCGCGCCCCGCGCGATAGAGAACGGCGCCCTGGCGGTTGTATCTGAGAAAGAGATGCCGCGCTTTCCGGGAGCGTATCTTCTGGTGGACTCAACCTTTGAGGCGGCAAAGGATATAGCGGCATTTTACAGAGAAAACCTTGATGCTCAATTTATAGGCATCACAGGAAGTGTGGGAAAAACAAGCACAAAGGAATTCATCTCGGAGGTATTGAGCCGCAAATACCGCGTACACAAGACGGCAGGCAATCTCAATAATGAGTGGGGAGTTCCTTATACTATCTTTGCGATGAAGGAGTCGGCTCAGATCGCAATAATAGAGATGGGAACAAATCATTTCGGTGAAATAGAGAGACTGGGCAGGATAGTTAAGCCGGATATGGCAGTGATAACAAATATAGGACAGAGCCATCTTGAAAATTTCGGAACGAGAGAAGGGGTTTTCAAGGAAAAGACTTCGATGTTTAAATATCTGGCAAATGACGGAAAGATAATACTGAACGGAGATGATGACCTTCTTTCGAGGCTCCGCAGCGTTAGAGGCATAACGCCCAAGTTCTTCGGACTGGGAAAGGACGTGGACCTTTGCGCGGAAAACATTAAGCTAAAAGGTCTTGAGGGCAGTGAGTTCGACATCGTATTAAGAGAAGGCGGCGCGAAAATGGCTATGCGTGTGGATATGCCGGTTCCGGGCAGTAAGATGATATATAACGCACTTGCCGCGTATCTGGTGGGAACGGAATACGGGCTTTCACCTCTTATGATAAAAGATGCCATAGAAAATCTTTCCACTATGGTCGGAAGGAATAACATCATCAAGACGGATGAATATGTGGTGCTTGATGATTGCTATAATGCATCCCCGGCATCTATGGAGGCAGCAATTGATATACTGAAAATGGCCAATGAACGTAAGGTGGCTATATTGGGAGATATGCTCGAGCTTGGCGAAGACAGCGGTAAGTTCCACTATCAGGTAGGGAAATACGCTGCCGATGCCGGTATAGATATCATCATCTGCATAGGCAGCCTGAGCGAGAAGACTTATATGGGCGCAAAGATGAACTCAGATAAAAGAGCAGAGTATTTTTCCGACATAATAAGCTGCATGAACGCGCTCCCGAACATCCTTCATTCAGGTGATAACATCCTTGTTAAAGCATCAAATTCGATGAATTTTAAAGAAATAGTTGATTTCCTTACAAAATGAAGGTTTTTAATGACACAACAGATATCATCCCGGGGTATGACCTGGAAAGCATAGCACCATTAGAGGATATCCTGTTCTTTGACATAGAAACAACAGGGCTGAGGAAAGAAAGCACCCAGGTCTATCTGATAGGCTGTGCGTTTTATGAAAACAACAGGTGGAATATAAGACAATATCTTACACGGAGCGCGCTGGACGAGCAGGCAGTGCTTGAGGAGTTCTTTAGATTTGCCGGAGGCTTTACGACCCTGATACACTTTAACGGAGACGGCTTTGATATACCTTATCTCAGGTACAAGGCGGAGCATTATCTAATTGACAGCGGACTTGAAAGGCTTAAAAGCTTTGATATCTTCAAGCGGGCTAAACAGCTGAAAAAGCTTCTCGGACTGCATAGTATGAAGCAGCGCGCCATAGAGGATTTTTTTAAGATAGACAGGCTCGACAAATTAGACGGAGGTCTGCTCATACCTTATTATTTCGAATATGAGAGGAGCCTGGATACTGATGCGGAAAGGCTGATGCTGCTCCACAATTATGAAGATATAACCGGCATGCTGAAGATCATGGGAGTTCTTAACTACAACTCGATCACGGAGGGTGCCTTCAGCTTTCGCACGATGAAGGAGACCGACGGCAAAGCGATAATTGAATATTCTCTTGACGGGAGTGTGCCCGTCGCTATAGAAAGGCATTTCGCCGATGAGAGCGTGGTCATACAGGCAGATAAAGACCGGCTCACACTCAATGTAAAGGTATATGAGGGCTGTGCGCTGATGCCGGTCAAGGATATAGAAAATTATTACTATCTTCCCGATGAGGACATTATAGTCCATAAGACCGTGGCGGATTTTGTTGACAGAAAGCATAGAAAAAAAGCGAATAAAAACAACTGTTTTCTAAAAAAAGAAGGGAGATTCCTTCCGCAGAAGCATGAGCTTTTTTCACCTTCATATGTTTTGAAGGAGGATAAAAAAAAACACTTTTTTGAGCTTGCTGACAGCATGGATCTGAATGAGAGGCTTATGGTCAGATATGCACTTGATATAATGAGTTTTTGATAATATAATCATGGAATTATGGCTGTATTGACATTTAAAGGCGGCGTTCATCCCGCTTCAAATAAAAAACTTACATCTTCAAAACCGGCTAAGGACCTCCTGCCGCAGGGAGATCTGACGTTTCCGCTTTTTCTCCACCACGGCATTCATGCCAGACCGGTGGTGAAAGGAGGGGAATGGGTAAGCGCCGGTACTCTTATTGCAAGGGCGGACGGTTATGTCTCATCCAATGTTCACTCTTCGATCGCGGGTATAGTTAAATATGTTGACTTTGACAGCATCGTGATAGAAAACGTCGGAGACGTCAACGAGGAACCGAGGTCTATAGTCAGACCTTATGAAAAGCTGTCCGATAAAGAGATACTCGGGCTTATCAAGGATGCCGGAATAGTCGGAATGGGAGGCGAGGAAGGCTATCCCACCCATATCAAGCTTTCACCGGAGGATCCGGGCAGTATAACCCATGTCATTGTTAACGGCTGTGAATGCGAGCCGTATGTCACATGCAACAACAGAAGGCTTATCGAGGAGCCGGATAAGATTGTGGAGGGGCTTAAGATAGTCTTGAGGCTGTTCAGGAACGCAAAAGGAACGATCGCCATCCAGGATGATAAAAAACCTGCTGTTATAAAAATAAAAAACTATATGGCAAAGGATCACGACATCCATGTCAAAATGCTTTATTCCAAATATCCGCAGGGATCGGAAAGGCATCTGATATATGCGCTTACCGGGAAAAAGATAAATTCCAGGATGAAACCGCATGATATCGGCTGCATCGTGCTTAACGTAGAGACTATATACGCCATAAGAACCGCTGTTGTGGAGGGAAGACCGCTTATCAGCAGGATGGTGACGGTTGCCGGAGACGCGATAAGAGAGCCGGGTAATTTCAGAGTAAGACTGGGAACCTGCATAAAAGAGCTGATAGAGGCTGCCGGCGGATTTAGGGAGCAGCCGGAAAAAGTGCTGATCGGAGGTCCGATGACAGGAGAGGCTGTCCTGGATCTGGATCGGCCCGTAACAAAGGATACAAACGCCGTGCTTGCTTTTACAAGAGATCCGGTATTAAGAGTACATCACACCAACTGCATCCGCTGCGGAAGATGCACGGAGGTCTGTCCTTCCGGGCTCATACCCACGCAGCTCGCGGATCTTTCCGCTCTGGGAAGAGTGGATCTTTTCAAAAAAAACGACGGTATGGAGTGCATTGAATGCGGTTCATGCTCTTATATCTGTCCGGCGAAAAGAAGTATGACGGAAGTGATAGTAATGATGAAACAGATGATAGAAGAGGATATGTAAGGAGAGGGATTTGAACAGTGATAAAATGTTGAGGATCTCTTTTCATCCTCATATAAGAGATAAGGCTTCAACAACAAGGATAATGCTTGATGTGATATTAGCGCTCCTTCCGGCTGCTGTTTTTGGCATATATAATTTCGGCGCAAAAGCGCTTATCCTTATACTGGTCTGTATAGTATCGTCCGCGGCGGCGGAGTTTATATGGACCGTATCAAGAAGAAAGAGGACCACTCTCAGGGATCTGAGCGCAGTGGTAACAGGTCTGATACTGGCGCTTAATCTCTCACCTGAGACAAAGTGGTGGATGGCGATCATAGGTTCATTCTTTGCTGTGATAGTTGTGAAGATGCTTTTCGGCGGGCTTGGGCAGAATATCGTCAATCCGGCGCTGGCGGCTAAATGCTTTCTTCTGATCTCGTTTTCGGGAAATATGTCTTCCTTTGTATATCAGAATATAGCAAGCGCTTCACCCATGGAGGTTCTGAGAGCTGGCGGACAGGTCGATCTGTTCCAGATGTTCCTGGGCAACACCTCAGGTTTTATAGGTGAGACCAGCGCGCTGGCGCTGCTTGCCGGAGCCGTATATCTGATAATAAGGCGCATAATCGACATAAGGATACCGTTCTTCTACCTTCTTTCGGTGGTGATCTATATAGCTGTTTATTCCATGGTAACAAGAGGCGGCATAGACGGAAGGTTCCTGCTTGCAAATCTGCTTAACGGCTCGCTTCTTTTAGGGGCGTTCTTTATGGCAACGGACTACGTTACGAGTCCGCAGTCCCCGTCCGGAAGAGTGATATACGGAGCTCTCCTGGGCATACTGACAAGTACGTTTTTGCTTTTCGGCACTACCATAGGCAGCGTCGCGTATTCGATACTTGTGGGCAATCTGTTTGTCCCGCTTATCGATAGGGTCACAAGACGGAGGTCTTTCGGGAAGGAGGCGCACCTTAAATGAAAAAAACAGGCTATATCTTTACCATAATCACAACCGTTCTTGCTGCCGTCGTACTTATCTTTGTCGCAAACCGTTTGAGTGCGCATACCGCAGAAGAGCATGACGCGGAAAAATTTGAAAACGCGATGCGGCTTGTTTACAGCGATGCACAATCCTTCGACACAGCTGTTTTTGAGAAGAAATATCTCGACAGATATCTGGATGATAACGGATTTTCGCCGGATAAGATACTGATAAGAGATGTGATATACGCGCGCAACGACCAGAATAATGTTCAGGGAACAGTAGTGAACATAACTGTCCTGAAGAAGTTCGGGGGAGTCATCAACCTGCTGGCAGGGGTCAGAAACGACGGAACGGTAAACGGATATTCCATTCTTGAGATCACTGACGCAAAGGGACTTGAGATGAAGGTTAAGGAAGAGGAGTTTTCCTCACAGTTTGAAGACGTTCTTACCGATAAATTCATCCTGGTTGAGAAGGATGCCGTTGAACCAAATGAAATTGTAAAAGCCAGCGGAGCTGAGGATGCCTCGGAGGCCGTTGTCACCGCGGTGAATGCTGCGATACTCGCAAATGACTTCATGGCTGTAGCAAGCGGAGGTATTGCCGGATGAAAAAGCAAAAGGATAATATCTTTATAAGGATATATAACGGGCTTCTCCGGGAAAACCCGACAGCAGTTCTGTGCATAGGTCTCTGTCCATCGCTGGCCGTTTCAGTGACGGCAAAGGGTGCGCTTGCTATGGGGATAATAACAGCTTTTGTGCTCATACTTACAGAGACCATTGCCTCATTGCTTAAAAAACTTATACCGGAAAAAGGCAGACTTTTAATGTATCTGGTACTGTCCGCATGCTTCACAACTATATTCAAGCTGTTCTTAAATGCGTTCTTCCCGGACATAAGTGAGATGCTTGGAATATTTGTAGCTCTTACCGCAGTGAACGGGATAATATTCTCGCGCATAGATAACTACGCGCTGGATCATAATCCTGTATTGTCCTTTTTTGACGCTGTAGGAATGGGAGCCGGCTTTACGCTGGTGATAACAGTTTTGGGCTGTATCAGAGAGATTCTGGGCCTTGGAACCATATTCGGGTTCAGGGTGCTTTTTACGCAATATACTATCTCGATAACGGCGCTTGCGCCGGGAGGCTTTTTCATTCTGGCCTGCATCATAGCATTTGCAAACAGGATAAACGGAGGCGGGAAGCATGAGTAAGATAATCTATGTTGCGATAATATCAGCCTTTGTCAATAATCTTGTGCTGAGCCAGATGTATGGCGTAAACGCCATGCTCAAAGGGTCTTCAAGAATAAGCACCGCTCTGAGGCTTGGTTTTTCGATAATCACTGTCACATTCTTTTCATCAGCGGTTACCTGGCCCATTTCAGTTTATGTTCTGGACAGTATAGGGGTAGACTTCCTTGATATCCTGATATTTCTACTGGTGGTGGGGGCTCTTTCATATGCCTTTTTCGCGATACTCAGGAAGAGCGTTAAAAGGTATGACGAAAAATATAATGGGATGCTCCCTCTTGTAGTTATAAACAGCGCTGTACTCGGAATACTGATAAACAATGTCCAGGTAGGATACAGCTTCTTAAGAAGCCTTGCCAATTCGCTTTCCGGGGCCTTCGGCTTCGCAGTGGCTGTAGTTATAATGGCCGGTATACGTGAGCGCATCAGATATAATGATGTGCCCAGACCATTTGAGGAAATCCCGATACTTCTGATATCTGCCGGACTTATGGCTATAGCCTTTAACGGCTTTGCCGGGCTTATATAAAGATTGTGAAAATACATTACTTAGATTATAATTAACTGATTTATGATTTATGGAGGACTGGTAGCAATGAACATTCTGGTCTGCCTTACGCCTAAAAGCGAAGTGAGCTACATTAATGAAGACGCATCGCTGTTTAAAACACTTCAGACCATGCAAAACGGAAACTATTCCGCGATCCCCGTGATCAACAAAAAGGGGAGATACATAGGAACGATAACTTCGGGGGATATACTCGGATGCATAAAAGAAAATTTTGATCTTTCAATAAAAAGATCAGCCGATTTTCCTCTGAAAAATATAAAAAGAACAAGGGACTACAAAGCTATAGGCGCTAACACCTGTATAGAAGGTGTGATCGATGTGGCTATGGATCAGAATTTTGTTCCTGTAGTCGACGATGATGATAATTTTATCGGCATCCTTACCCGAAAAGAGATAATTAAATGGATGCACGAGCAATATACCAGAGAACATCCGGACGGAGGAAAGAATGAATGAGCAGTAACGTATACGATATTCTTGAAGAGAGGGGCTTTATAGCTCAATGTACTCATCCCGAAGAGCTTAAGACTCTTCTCGGAAATGAAAAGATAAGATTTTATATAGGGTTTGACGCCACTGCGGACTCTCTTACCGTAGGACATTTCCTTACCATCATGGCTATGAAGCATATGCAGGACGCAGGTCATGTACCGGTTGCGCTAATGGGAGGCGGGACCACGATGGTAGGCGACCCGTCCGGAAAGAGCGATATGCGCAAGATGATGATGAAGGAGACCATCGATCACAATGTTGAATGCTTTAAAGAACAGATCGGAAGATACCTGGACACAACAGAAGGGAAGATGATCTTCAGAAATAATGCCGACTGGCTGCTGAATCTCAATTATGTGGAATTCTTGAGAGAGGTGGGCGTGCATTTTTCCGTGAACAGGATGCTTGCGGCTGAATGTTATAAACAGCGTATGGAAAAAGGTCTTACATTCTTTGAGTTTAATTATATGATAATGCAGTCATATGATTTTCTTAAACTCTTTAATGATGAAGGAGTTGTTCTTCAGATGGGCGGGGACGACCAGTGGTCAAATATCCTCTCCGGCGTTGACCTCATAAGGCGCAAGGAGCAAAAACCCGCTTTCGGACTCACATTTAAGCTGCTCACGACATCCGACGGCATAAAAATGGGAAAAACATTAAAGGGCGCTGTATTCCTGGATAAGGAAAAGACATCATCCTATGAATTCTTCCAGTACTGGAGAAATATTGAGGATGCTAAAGTTGAGGAATGCCTCGGATTGCTTACCTTCCTGCCGATGAACGAGGTGAGAAGGCTCGGATCTCTTGAGGGTGCAAAGATAAATGAAGCAAAAGAAATACTTGCTTATGAGGTCACAAAGATCGTTCACGGAGAAGAGGAAGCTGAAAAGGTACGTAAGGCCGCAAGAGAGGTGTTTGCGGGATCCGGAATGAGCGCAGATATGCCGACTCATGAATACACGCAGGAGGAATTCGCCGCAGCCGATGTTATTCAGGCGCTTGTTGACACAGGGCTTGCCGGCACACGATCAGATGGCCGAAGACTTATAGAGGGCGGCGGAGTTATGGTAAATGACGAAAAGGTGACGGATGTAAAACGCGCCCTTCAGGATACTGATCTTAGCGACGGATATCTTATCCTTAAGAAAGGCAAGAAAAAATCCGTTAAGATCGAAATAAAATAAATTGCAGGGGTTATCAGCATGCATAAAGCATATGGAGTAAATGAATTAAGAAAGATGTTCCTTGACTTCTTCGAGAGCAAGGATCACCTTATAATGAAGAGTTTTTCGCTTATACCGCATAATGACAACAGCTTGTTACTGATAAACGCCGGAATGGCTCCATTAAAACCGTATTTCACCGGTCAGGAAACGCCTCCGTCGAAAAGAGTTGCCACATGCCAGAAGTGCATACGCACGGGCGACATTGAAAACGTGGGAAAGACCGCGCGTCACGGAACTTTTTTCGAGATGCTGGGTAATTTCTCTTTTGGTGATTATTTTAAACTCGAAGCGCTTCAGTGGACATGGGAATTTCTGACGGAAAAAGTTGGTCTTGAACCCGAAAGGCTGTATCCTTCAGTCTATCTGGATGATGACGAAGCCTTTGAGATATGGAATAAGGTGATAGGTATACCTGCTGAAAAGATCAGCAGGTTCGGTAAGGAGGATAATTTCTGGGAGCATGGCGCAGGTCCGTGCGGTCCCTGCTCCGAGGTCTATTATGACAGAGGAGAGGAGTATGGCTGCAAGAGGGAAGACTGCAAGGTTGGCTGCGACTGTGACAGATATATAGAAATATGGAACGATGTCTTTACCCAGTTTGAAGGCGATGGAAAAGGCGGTTATATCGAGCTTGAAAACAAGAACATCGATACCGGTATGGGACTTGAAAGACTTGCCGTTGTTTCACAGGATGTGGATTCCATCTTTGATGTGGATACAATACGGGCGATAAGGCAGAAGGTCTGTGATGCAGCAGGTGTTAAATACCATGAGGATGAAAAAAAAGATATATCAATAAGACTCATCACTGACCATATAAGAAGCGCCACCTTTATGATATCGGACGGCATCAATGCCTCCAACGAAGGACGCGGCTACGTATTGAGACGGCTTATCAGAAGGGCGGCAAGACACATCAGAATGCTCGGGATCAAAGACCACTTCATGCCTGAACTCAGTGAGACTGTAATAGAATGTTCATGTGAAGCGTATCCGGAGCTTGAAGAGAAAAAAGCGATGATACTTAAGACTCTCGCTAACGAGGAGGACAGGTTCTATAAAACACTTGACTCGGGAATGAAAAAGCTCAATGAGATGATAGAGAACCTGAAGGCTGCCGGCGAGGCAGAGCTTTCCGGCGGGGATGCGTTCAGATTATACGACACATACGGCTTTCCGCTCGACTTAACACTGGATGTGCTTGAGGATGCACAGCTGAGCGCTGACACGGAGGGCTTTGAAAAAGAAATGGAGCTTCAGCGGCAAAAAGCCAGAGACGCAAGGGGCGAGACCAACTACATGGGAGCTGACGCGACAGTATATCTTGAGCTTGACCCTGCGCTGAGGTCTGCTTTTACCGGCTATGATAAGCTCTCGGACAGCTCAGTGATAAGCGCGCTTACCACTGACGAAGCAATAGTAGAAACTTTAGCCGAGGGTGACAGCGGAACCGTGATAACTGAAAGAACACCGTTTTACGCTACCAAAGGCGGTCAGCAGGCTGACAGGGGTATCATCCGCAAGGATAATGCGGAATTCGAGGTCGCAGATGTCATCGCGCTTCCCAATGAACTCACCGGTCATGTTGGGATAGTTAAAAAAGGCCAGTTTGTAGTTGGTGATATGGCAGAGCTTATCATCAACTCATCCGAAAGAAGGGATACTGCCAGAAATCACAGCGCGACACACCTTCTTCAGGCAGCCTTAAGAGAGGTGCTCGGAGACCATGTGGAACAGGCCGGTTCAAATGTGAACGATGAAGAGCTGCGTTTTGACTTTACCCATTTTACCGCTATGACTGCAGAGGAGATAAAAGAGGTTGAAGGACTTGTAAACAGAAAGATAGAGGAAAATATCAGGGTCAGAACGGATATAATGAATATCGATGAGGCCAAAAAAAGCGGAGCAATGGCTCTTTTCGGAGAGAAATATGCCGATGAGGTACGTGTTGTCTCTATCGGTGATTTTTCCAGAGAATTATGCGGCGGAACACATGTAGGTGAAACCGCTGATATAGGTATGTTCAAGATAATATCCGAAGGCAGCGTGGCAGGCGGAATACGAAGGATAACTGCAATTACAGGAATGCATGTTCTGGAATATTTTGAAGATATGGAACAGAAATATCTTCAGGCTGCGTCCGCGGCCAAGGCTGAACCGGAAAGACTTGTGCAGAAGATCACAGATATGAACACGAGGATAAAGGAGCTTCAGAGTGAGCTTGATTCCCTGAAGTCGGCATCCGCAAAGGACGCTCTCGGAGACATTGAAACTGTAAAGATCGGAAATATCAATCTGGTCACCAAAAAGCTTTCAGGTGTTGATATGAATAATCTGAGAGAACTCGGCGACAAGATAAAAAATGATATCAAAGAAGGTGTTGTAGTACTTGCATCGGAAAACGAAAGCAAAGTAAATCTTATAGTAATGGCAACTGATAGCGCTGTGAAGGACGGTGCACATGCCGGCAATATCATCAAAGCCATCGCGCCCCTTGTAGGTGGCGGAGGCGGCGGAAAAAGCGCTATGGCGCAGGCAGGCGGCAAGGATCCTTCCGGCATAGACGAGGCACTTGAAAAGGTTAAAGAGTTACTGCAATGAAATGTAAGGAATGCGGAACAGAGGTAATTGGTTCTGAGGTGTTCTGTTCACAGTGCGGAGCGCCTTTAAGAGTCACGGCTGATTATGATTATATTCAGGCGGAGATCGGGGAGAAGGTCGATCAGCTCTTAAGCAACGGTGATGATAACTCATCGTCAGATGATCCTTCGATGCCGGAGGCGGACATAGACGCGTCCGGGCAGGAGCCTCCCGATCTGAACATCATAGGAGATATGATAGGTGATAAACCCATCATAGACATTCCGGAAAAGCCTCAGACAGAGAAAAAGGCTGATGATGGCCTGGCAATAACCAGAACCATCGACCTGAGTGATTCCATATACAGGGAGATTACTGAGGAAGATGAGTACGAGGATGAGGATGAATATGAGGACGGTCCGGAAGATGAGGCTCTTTTAAGCGCCAGGGAAGAATATATGGAAAGCAGAGATGCCAGAAAGAAAAGGGCGGACCTGCGTGCGAAAAAACGTAAAAGGAATATCATAGTGATCATAGCGGCTGTGGCAGTTGCAGTTGCAGTGGCGGTTGGAGTTTTGCTGTGGATCAACGGAAGGGCAAAAAAAGAGGCGGAGCTTAATGATGTGATAAGCTGCAGCGTTGAAAACGGAGCAAAATATACAGCTCCTCTGGAGATAACGCTTACGTCTGAAAAGGGATATCGTATCGCTTACACGCTTGACGGCACGGAGCCATCCCTTTCCTCTTTATCAAAATATAAAGATCCGATCATATTCAATAATACTGATATTAACGGAGATAGTATGCAGGTAATCCTGAATGCTGTTTCCTATACAGACAAAACGTCGCTTAAAGCGGGGAGTGTCAGCATTACTTTCACTGTCGAAAAATCTGCTGTAGCACCGCCTTCTTTCAGCCATGAAAGCGGAGATTATTATCAGCAGGAATATATAACGATAGCCGCAGCAGAAGGAACAACGATACATTATACTTATGACGGATCGACACCTACCGCAAACTCTCCGGTTTATTACGAGCCCATAGAAATGCTCCGGGGCAACAATATACTTTCCGCGATCGCAATAGATGAAAGCGGTGCGGAAAGCGAGGTGGCCTCAAGTGTTTATAATCTTGTGATGGATCCGAATATCTCCTATGATGAGGCGTTTGGAAACGTGGTGAATGTTCTGCTGCAGGAAGGGCTGATCAGAAATACCATAAGACAGGCAAATGATGCGTATGATGCCGGCGACGGTGGAACACGCAGAGTATTGAACAACGGCACGGCAATGATCGGAAACATCAATTATTATGTCCTGCAGGTGGATTATATAAATAACGGAAATTCTGTTCAGGCAACCACTTATTACGGCGTTAATGACATGACAGGAGAAGTTGTAAGGCTTGCGAAGAGCGGAATGAATTTTGTTTACGGATAATGATAAAGATAATAGCCGCAGGCAGCATAAAAGAACGCTTTTTCCGTGATGCAGTCAATGAATATCTGAAAAGACTTTCAGCATATGACAGGGTCTGTGTGGTCGAGATAAAGGACGAGGGAAGCGACGCGCAGACGGCCGCGAAGGAAGCAAAGTCCATACTTCACAATATAAAAGATACTGACTATGTCATAACCCTTGAGATAGAAGGGGAAAAAAGATCATCTGCCGGTTTTGCGAAAATGATAGATGATCTCAGACAAAGCCGCAGAAGCGATATAATCTTTGTGATAGGCGGCTCCGTGGGGCTTGACGTAAGTGTGTTGGAAAGAGCGGATGCAAACATCAGTTTTTCCGATATGACATTCCCTCATCAGCTGATGAGAGTGATACTCCTGGAGCAGATATACAGAGCATTTAAGATAATAAGAAATGAGCCATATCACAAATAGTTCACTTTACTTTGACATGCTTATTTAATAGAATTACTAATCAATACCTTATATGGAGGTGATGAAATGGATACTTTGAAAATATACAATGCTGACGGAACTGTGGATGTTCAGATAACAGAGGATGTGATAGCTGTTATCGCGGCGCTTGCGGCAACGGAGGTTGAGGGTGTACATTCAATGGCCGGAAATATCACCAACGAGATCGTTGCCAGGCTCGGGCGCAAAAATCTCTCCGCGGGTGTGAGCGTCTTGTGCGGTGACGATGGGATAAAAGCCGGTCTTTCGCTCGTGATCAAAACCGGATATAACATTCCGGGGGTAGCGAAGGAAGTGCAGGAAAGAGTAAAGACCGCCATCGAAAACATGACAGGACTCAATGTATGCAGGGTGGATGTCAAGATAGCGAATGTGAACATTGAAAACAATTAAGAGTTTTAGGCTGAAGGGTGTTTTCATACACCCTTTCTTTATGGATCATGAAGGTTGACAGAAGAACATTAATAAGAGAAGCGGTATTTTTACTGCTGTTCAGATACGATTTTTACGGCCCCGGAGATATGCAGGAGCAGATACGGGATTTCCTGGATGGGGAAGACTACTTCACAGGATCTGAGGGGGAGAGAATAAGAGACAAGATCTTTAATATCATTGACAGACTTCCGGAAATAGACCGGCTTCTTGACAATTACAGTATAGGCTGGAAGGTGAAAAGGATGTCAAAGGTGGATCTGACATTGCTCAGACTTGCCTGTTATGAGATCAGATACGACCAGTCAGTACCTGTTTCCACCGCGATAAACGACGCTGTTGAGATGGCTAAAAATTATGGCGAGGAAAGCAGTGCGTCCTTTATCAACGGGATACTTGCTCAGGTGGCAAAGAATGGATGATAACAGAAAGATATATTCTGTTGAAAAGATAAATAAATATATCAAAAGTCTTTTCGACAGGGATTTTTTCCTGAATAATATTTATATCCGCGGAGAGATATCAGGCTGCTCATATTCCGCAAAAGGACATATCTATTTCACACTTAAAGATGGAAAATATATCATGCCTGTGGCTATGTGGGCATCTTATACGAGGTCGCTTAAAAAAAGACTTGAAGACGGAATGCAGGTCGTTGTTAACGGTACCGTGGCGGTATATGCCGAGGGGGGCAGATATCAACTTACAGCCAGGACTGTGGAAGAGGACGGTAAAGGCGATATCGCGGCAAAATTAGAAGAGCTGAAGAAAAAGCTCGAGCAGATGGGCATGTTTTCCGCGGAATACAAAAAACAGATCCCAAGGTTTTCGCATAAGATAGGTGTTGTTACATCGGAGACAGGAGCTGTGATAAGGGATATATACAATGTGGCGTCAAGGAGAAACCCCTACAGCAGCATACTGTTATATCCTGCGGTTGTTCAGGGAGAGGGTGCTAAGGAGGCTATAGCGGCAGGTATAAGGCGTCTGGATAAAGAGGATGTCGACACGATAATCATAGGGCGCGGCGGAGGCTCAGCCGAGGATCTCTGGGCATTTAACGAGGAAGAGGTGGCCGTGGCAATATTTGAATGCTCAAAGCCGGTGATATCCGCTGTGGGACACGAAACAGATTTTACGATCGCAGATATGGTTGCCGATCTGAGGGCGCCAACACCAAGCGCGGCGGCAGAGCTGGCGGTTTTCGATTATGATCAGTTTGTGGAAGACCTTGAAAACATAAAATATACTCTGAGGCTTAAGCTGGACAGAAGGGTTGATCTGCTTAACAGTATGGTAAAGCAGTACGACTTAAAGATAAAGACCTTGTCGCCCGAAAATCAGCTGATAGTAAAAAAACAGGATCTCAGGGATAAAGATAAACTGGTGAAGGATATCATGTCAGAAAGACTGAGAAGGTCAAATGAAAGAACCCGGCTCATCGCAGGAAAACTGGAGGGGCTTTCACCGTTGAAAAGGCTTAGCGAGGGATATTCCTTCTGTACCGTTTCTTCGGGAGAGGCACTTAAGAGCATAGGGCAGGTACAAAAAGGCGATATGATAAATATCAGAGTGACAGACGGACTGCTGGACGCAAAAATATCAGATATCAAAGAGGTGAAAAATGCGCAGTAATGAAATGAACATTGAAGACATGACTCTTGAGGAAGCATTTGAGAAGCTTGATGAGATAATAGAAGCGATGGAGGAGAGCGAACTGCCCCTTGAGAAGACCTTTGAGTTTTATAAACAGGGTCTTGATATGGTCAGATTCTGTAATGATAAAATAGAAAAAGTTGAGTGTGATATAAAAAAACTCAGCGAATAGATCATGGATATTAATGTATTAAGCAAAAAAACCGATGAGGTTAATAAAATAGTGTACTCATTCCTCCCCGAAGGCGGGGCATACAATGAGCTGATAACGGAGGCCGCAGTTTACTCCGTGAGAGCCGGAGGGAAAAGACTTCGTCCGATGATGATGGCTGAGGCATATGAGCTGGCAGGGGGAAGCGGCGGGAAAAGGATGCTGCACGCGTTGATGGCCGCTATGGAATTCATACACTCCTTTTCGCTTGTGCATGACGACCTCCCCGCTATAGATAACGATGATCTGAGAAGGGGCCGTCCCACTACTCATTGCAGATACGGAGAGGCTGTAGGGATACTGGCAGGAGACGCGCTGTTGAATCTGGCTTATAGTGTCGGAACAGGCGCGGCCGCGGAATGTGATGACGCGGAAACTGCAAAAAGAGGGATAACCGCGCTTTCTGTGATGGCAAAGAAGGCGGGCATTGACGGAATGATAGGAGGTCAATGTCTTGATGTGCTTTCTGAAAAAGACGGTAATGTCAGCATCAGAAGCAGCGAGCTGGATTATATATATAAAAACAAGACCTCGGCATTGATCGAGGCTTCGATGATGGCGGGCGCTATAGTTGCGGGGGCAGATCAGGAAACAGTGGATCTGTTCGAGCGGATCGGTTCAGATGTGGGGATGGCCTTCCAGATAAGAGATGACATACTGGACGTGACAGCAAGTGATGAAGAAATGGGCAAGCCTGCGGGAAGCGATGAAAAAAACAATAAGATCACTTATGTCTCCCTTTACGGACTGGAAAAGGCAGCGGAAGATGTTAAGACATATTCGCGTAAAGCCCTGGAGAAACTCAATACGATAAACAGCGGTGATTGCTTTTTGAAGGAACTGATAGTTTATTTAATTGAAAGAAGATCATGATACTTGAGAAGATTGAACAGGCCAATGATATAAAAAAGCTTGCCCCTGAAGAATACGATCAGCTTGCGAAGGAGATACGCAGCTTTCTTGTGGAAAAGGTCAGCAGGACGGGCGGACATCTCGCATCTAATCTGGGTGCTGTGGAGCTTACCATGGCTTTGCATCTGTGCCTTGATCTTCCCAAGGACAAGATAGTCTGGGACGTTGGTCACCAGTCATATGTCCATAAGATACTCACAGGGCGCAAGGATGGCTTTGACACATTAAGACAGCACGGCGGACTCAGCGGTTTTCCCAAAAGAAGAGAAAGCAGATATGATGCCTTTGATACGGGACACTCATCAACATCGATAGCATCTGCCCTTGGGCTGGCTGAGGCAGACAGGCTGGCAGGAAATGATTCTTCCACCGTAGTTGCAGTGATCGGCGACGGAGCCCTTACAGGAGGACTTGCGATCGAAGCTTTAAATAACGCGTCCAAGATCGACCGCAATTTTATCATCATACTCAACGATAATGATATGTCAATATCCCGGAATGTGGGAGGGCTTTCCACATACCTTTCAAACATACGGGCCGGAGAATCGTATATTGAATTTAAATCAGGCGTAAAAAAGATATTGAACAGGATCCCGTATGCCGGAGAAAAGATAGTAAAAAATATCAAAAAGACCAAACACAGCATAAAACAGCTTGTGGTTCCCGGGATGTTTTTTGAAAATATGGGACTTACATACCTGGGGATGGTTGACGGGCATAATGTCCAGGCACTCACAAAGATCATAAATGAAGCAAAAAATTATGATCATGCTGTTATCATTCATGTTGGAACGATCAAAGGCAAGGGATACGGACCGGCAATGAAAGACCCGGAGATATTTCACGGAGTAGGGAAATTTGATGTTAAGACAGGAAAGCTTATAAACGGCTGCTCAGACAGGACATACTCAGATGTTTTCTCTGAAGCTATATGTGATGCGGCGCAGAAAAATAAAAAGATAGTTGCAATTACGGCCGCAATGACAGCGGGCACGGGGCTTGGCGAGTTCAGCAAAAGGTTCCCGGACAGGTTTTATGATGTCGGGATAGCGGAGGAATACGCAGCAACTTTTGCCGCCGGAATGGCGGCCGGCAGGATGAAGCCGTTCGTTGCCATCTATTCATCTTTTCTGCAAAGAGCATATGATGAGATAGCTCATGATGTCTGTATGCAGAATCTTCCAGTCACCTTCTGTATAGATAGGGCAGGACTTGTAGGCGAGGACGGGGAAACGCACCAGGGTATATATGATATCTCGTATCTAAATACCATACCCCATATGAATATACTTGCACCAAAAAATGCAGCAGAGCTGAAAGCAGCGGTAAGCTTTGCGGCGGATTTTAACGGTCCTCTGGCAATAAGGTACGGCAGAGGAGAGGCATACTGCGGACTGGAGGAATTTAACGAGCCTATCGTTTACGGTAAGAGCGAATATATATACAGAGAAAAAGATATCGCTCTCATTGCCGCAGGGTCAATGGTAAAGGACGCAGTAAAAGTAAGGGAGCTGCTTAAGGAAAAGGGACGAAGTGTAACACTTGTGAATGCGAGATTCATAAAGCCTCTTGATGAGGTTATGATAGATGAGATAATAAAAGACCACGATGTGATAGTTACGATGGAGGAAAATGAGATAGTGGCCGGGTATGGTATGTCCGTATTACGGTATATAAACCAGAATGGCTCTGATATTAAAGTGATAAACCTTGCCCTTCCGTCGGGCTTCATTGAACAGGGCACACGGCAGGAGCAGCTTGCTGAGTGCCGGATGGATATTGCCTCGATCATGAAGAGACTTGAGGAAGAGGGTATATGAAGAAAAGACTGGACCTGCTCGTATGCGAACTGTCCCCGGAGCTTTCCAGGCAAAAGGCCCGTGCTGCCATAATGAGTGGCTTTGTTTATGTAAACGGACAGAAGGAATTAAAGAGCGGATCAATGTTCGCAGAAGACGCGGTTGTTGAGATTAGAGGACAACTCCCGAAATATGTAAGCCGTGGCGGACTTAAGCTTGAAAAGGCTGTGGACTGTTTTTCTCTTGAGTTGAATGGTAAAATATGTATGGATATAGGCTCGTCAACCGGAGGGTTTACCGACTGCATGCTCCAGAACGGGGCGGCAAAGGTATATGCAGTGGATGTCGGCTACGGACAGCTTCATTATAAGCTCAGAAATGATGACAGAGTTGTCGTTCTGGAAAAAACTAATATAAGACACCTGGACCCGGGTTCTCTGGATGAGGTTATCGATATAGCAAGCATAGATGTTTCTTTTATATCGCTCGGGATAGTTATGCCTAAGGCTCTGGAATTTTTCGGTATAAAAAAGGAGCTGGTAATGCTTATTAAGCCGCAGTTTGAGGCCGGAAGAGAAAAGGTAGGGAAGAAAGGCGTTGTAAGGGATGCCGATGTGCATATTGAAGTGATAGAGAAGATAACGAAGCTGGTATACGATAACAACCTTTCAACGGCAGGATTGACATATTCGCCTGTGAGAGGGCCTGAAGGAAACATAGAATACCTTATTCATGCGGTAGGCGGTGACAGGGAGCTGACCATACCTGGAAAAGACGAGATAGCAGCTGTTGTAAATGAGGCGCACAGGGAACTTGCAGGATGAAAAATTTTCTTTTAGTAACAAATTCCGTGAAGGATAAAAACAGCGAATATTCCGGAGAGATAATATCACTGCTTGAAAAAGGCGGAGCCTGCTGTATGGGAAACATATTTACAAGCCGGGTTGATGCTGACAACTATTATTTTGCGTCGCCATCGGACGTGCCTGAGGGTGTGGACGTAATAATAGTTTTAGGCGGGGACGGAACCTTTATACATGTTGCGAAGGATCTGATAACCTGTAATATCCCGATAATCGGAGTGAATCTGGGAAACCTCGGATACCTTACTGAAATTGATGTGCATGATTTTAAGGAAGACTGTCGCAAACTGCTGGCGGGTGATTATCATATTGAGGACCGGATGCTGCTCTTTGGAGAGATCATAAGAAACGGAAAGAGCATAGCAGAGGACATAGCTCTTAACGATATCGTGCTCTTTAGAGGACAGTCGGGGATCATTGACTATGAGGTTAACGTAAACGGCAGGTTTCTGAACCGCTACAGCGCGGACGGGATAATAGTATCAACACCCACAGGATCTACCGGTTATAATCTTTCGGCAGGGGGGCCGGTAGTATACCCCACTGCGCAGATAATGCTGGCCACTCCTATCTGCGCCCACACATTAAACTCAAGAAGCATTGCTTTTTCAGCGGATGCTGTGATAGAAATTATCATAAAGGAACGGTCGGGAGAAAAGAAACAGCAGAAGGTAGTGTCTTTTGACGGAAGCTCTGAGCTGCTGCTCGAAAATGAGGATGTCATAAGAGTCAGCAGGTCCTCGCTGATCGCCAGGATAATGAGGCTGAACGATATGAGCTTCGTTGAACACCTCGGAAAGAAAATGAGATGATATGGAAAAAACTGTAAAAAAACCGGTAGTATTGATGATACTTGACGGATACGGTCTTTCGGACGATCCGGAAGGCAATGCCATTATGGCAGCAGATACTTCAGCTATGGATGCCCTTATGAAGGAATATCCTTTTGTTACAGGGCAGGCAAGCGGACTTTATGTAGGTCTGCCGGACGGCCAGATGGGTAATTCCGAGGTCGGTCATCTGAATATGGGCGCAGGGCGTATCGTATATCAGGATCTTACAAGGATAAGCAGATCCATAAAGGATGGTGATCTCTTTGAAAAAAAAGGACTGAAGGCTGCCGCCGATAACTGCAGAAACAACAACAGCGCACTTCACATAATGGGGCTTCTTTCCGATGGCGGAGTACACAGCGATATCAGCCATATTAAAGCACTGATCGAATTTGCAAAAAGAGAAGGCCTTGAAGATGTATTTGTTCACTGCTTTATGGACGGCAGGGATACCTCACCCACATCCGGTGCAGGATATGCTAAAGAGCTTGAAAAATGTATGCGCGAACATAAAACAGGCAGGATAGCCACGATCTCGGGCCGTTATTACGCAATGGACAGAGATAACAGATGGGAGAGGATAGAGAAAGCCTACGCAGCCCTTGTAAGGGGAGAGGGCGTCTATTACACTGATGCTGTAAGCGCGATAGAAGACAGCTACAGTCGGGAGATCACAGATGAATTCATTGTTCCTGCCGTCATCACATCAGATGGAGAGCCTGTCGCAACAATAAAGGAAAATGATTCTGTGATATTCGCGAATTTCAGACCGGACAGGGCGCGTCAGATCACACGGACATTCTGCTGCGATGACTTTGACGGCTTTGACAGGGGCGAAAGGATAAAAACATATTATCTCTGCTTTACCGAGTATGATGTAAACATTCCCGACAAGCACGTGCTTTTCGGTGAGGAGGAGATAATAAATTCTTTTGGTGCGTATATTGCGTCAAAAGGTCTTAAACAGGCAAGGATAGCAGAGACGGAAAAATATGCTCATGTGACATTTTTCTTTAACGGAGGTGTTGAGGAGCCTGATAAAAATGAGGACCGCTTCCTGATCCCGTCTCCAAAGGTGGCTACCTACGACCTTAAGCCGGAAATGAGTGCGGATGAAGTATGCGATAAGCTCATAGAGACCATCATGGCAAAGGAACACGATGTGATAGTGGTAAATTTCGCGAACCCTGATATGGTCGGACATACCGGCGTTATGAGCGCTGTTATAAAAGCTATAGAGAAAGTGAATGAGTGTGTGGCAAGGACGGTAGACGCCGTAAAGAAAACTGGTGGTGTGATGTTCCTGTGTGCAGACCACGGGAACGCCGAGGAGCTCATAGATCATAAGACAAAGGAACCGTGGACCGCGCATACCACTAATCCGGTTCCTTTTATCCTCGTCAACGCGCCTGATGATATCAGTCTTAGAGAAGACGGAAGGTTGTGTGACATAGCGCCTACCATGCTTGAATTGCTTGATTTGCCGCTGCCGGAGGAGATGACAGGCAGCAGCCTGCTGATAAGAGGTGTAAGTAATGGATGATAACAGAAGAACAAGAGATCAAAGAAGAACTCCCGGACAGAGGTCAGCGGAAGAGATGAGGCGCAGACGGATGAGACAGCAGAGGCAAAGGGAAGCCAGAAGAATAAGAATAATAACGATACTTATTGCTGTTTTGATCATAGCGGCCATAGTCGTTACTGTTATCGCGCTTACGGGAAACAAAAAAAAGAGAGATGAGGAAAAGGAAAAGACCGTTTCCCAGACCGAAACAACGGAAACCGTTCCTCCAAGATCCGAGGTTGAGCTGATAGCCGTGGGAGATGTTCTGATGCATACACCTCTTTTGAACTTCGCGAGACAGGAGGACGGAAGCTTTGACTTTAATAACATTTTTTCCGTTATGAGAGATGATATATCACGGGCTGATATCGCTGTCTGCAATCAGGAAACGCCGGTTGATACGACCAGAGAGCCTGATGGAGGTATCGAGTTTATATTTAACACTCCCGGAGCCATAGGCGATGCGGAGATCAATGCCGGGTTTGATGTAGTACTGCAGGCATCAAATCACTCCTATGATATGGGGAGCGACGGCATACTTAATACGATAAATTTCTGGAATTCAAAAGAAGGCCAGATCAAAATGATAGGAATGAATGAGTCTCAGGAAAAAAGAGACACTATAACGTATCTGGATAAAAACGGAATCAGATTTGCGCTTTTAAATTATACATATGGTCTTAACGGGTTTGAGCTTCCGTGGGACATGGATTATCTGGTGACGATCATGGATGATGCCCATAGGGATATCATCTACTCAGATGTAGCGCAGGCGGCGGCGAATGCCGATTTTGTCATTGTTTTTCCACACTGGGGAGTTGAGGATCTCTGGCCGGAAACAACCGAGGAACAGGATCAGTGGGCGCAGTTTTTTGCGGATGCGGGAGCAGACCTTATCATCGGAACCCATCCTCATGTGTGTGAAAGGATAGACTGGGTAACGGGCGCAGGCGGAAACAGGACTCTTTGCTATTATTCTCTGGGTAATTATGCTTCAAATCAGCAGGAAACACCTGAGGTACTTGGCGGAATGGCGAAGGTTAAGATCGTCAAAGAAGGTGACAACACCTATATTGACGAGGCTGAAACAGGAGTTGTCCCCATAGTCACCCATAATATTAATCACGGAAACTTTACCAACGAGGTTGTCTGCTATAAGCTTGCCGATTATACGGATGAGCTTGCCGGCGGGCATGATATAGTAACTAATTCAAGGGATAACTTTTCACTTGGCCGTCTGTGGGAAATAGCCAATGAAGTTTTCGGCAGCTGGATAAAGGAATACTAAAAGGAAGGACATGGCAGACAACAGACAGAGAAGACGCAGTCGGAAATATTCCGGAAGACGCGGCAGCACAAGCTACAGAAGAGACAGAAGACAGGTAATGGCGATAAGGATCATAACTATTCTTATTGCGGTCGCGCTTATCGCGGGTCTTGTACTTTCAGTTGTATCATGCAATAAAAAGAGCAGGGATGATACTGACGGGAATACTCCTGTGACTGAAGAGACAACGAAGGCCGACGATACAGATAAAACCAGCCGGGTGAGTATTGCAGGTGTCGGAGATATAATAGCCCATGACACTGTTCTTGAGCTCGCCGCTACAGATTACGGATATGACTTCACAGGGATGTTCTCCAGGCTAAAAAACGATATCTCTGGTGTCGATATAGCGATATGCAATGTTGAAACGCCTCTGGGAGGAGGACCTTATACAGGCTACCCTAATTTTAACACTCCGGATGAAATGGGCCTGGCGGTAATAGATGCCGGATTTGATGTGGCCCTTGCGGCATCTAATCATTCAATGGATGCGGGAACAGCAGGAATAAGGCATGGAATAGGTTTTTGGAAGGAGCATAGCTCAGAAATACTTATGACAGGTCTTAATGAGTCCTATGAAGAGCAAAATGAGATAAGGACGATCGAAAGAAACGGCATAACCTTTGCCCTCCTTAATTATACATATGGTCTTAACGGCTATGAATTACCGGCAGATGAGTCGTATCTTTTAACTCTGATGAATGATGAAAACAGGGATCTCATCAGGTCGCAGATACAGCGGGCTGATGAGATCGCTGATTTTGTGATAGTCTGCCCGCACTGGGGAGAGGAAAACCAGGTAGGAGAGCCTACTCAGTTTCAGCGCGACTGGGCGTGGCTTTTTACTGAGGCTGGAGCGGATCTAATATTCGGAACCCATCCCCATGTTATCGAAAATATAGAATGGGTCGTAACAGAAAACGGAAACAGGGCTCTTTGTTATTATTCTGTCGGAAACTTTCTTTCAAATCAGCAATATACCGATCTGGTGCTCGGAGCCATGGCATATCTGGAGGTAGAAAAGGATGATAAAGGGTGCCGCATTTCAGAAGGCAGTGAGAAGGCCATACCGATAGTGACACACAATGACAAGACAGGGCCGGGGACGGTTATAGAAGCATATTATCTTGCGGACTATACTTCGGATCTCGCGGCAGTTCATGATACCTTTCTTTCTTATGACAGCGCATTCTCTGTCGAATTACTCAAACAGAAGGCAAATGATGTTTTAGGCTCATATGTTGTGGACAGACTGCCTTAAAAAACCTTGAAATATAATTATCTCTGTGATATCATACTCTGCACTGATGCAACAAGGAGGGATTATCTTGTTTTATCTTATTGTAACTATAATCGTATCAATAGTGAGTGTTATAATGATCGTACTGGTCTGCTTACAGGAAGGAAAATCCGCGGGTCTTTCCAGCTCCATCAGCGGAGGCTCTGAGACCTACTGGAGCAGAAACAAAGGGAGGTCCAAGGAGGGCCGGCTGGAAAAGTGGACGACCATACTGGCGATAATCTTTTTCATAGCCGCTATACTGCTGAATGTAGGACTCTTCACAAAACTGTAGGTCATAAACACACTCGATACAGGGTGTGTTTTTTTATAAGCGGAGCAAGAGGGCGAAAATGAGCAGCAATATCGCACTGGTGGCGAACAATAAAAAAACCTACCACGACTATTTTGTGGAAGATACATATGAGGCAGGAATTGCGCTTAAGGGTACAGAGGTAAAATCAATGCGACTCGGAAAGTGCAATATTAAGGAAGCTTTCATCAGGGAGAAAAACGGAGAACTGTTTATTTATGGGATGCATATATCCCCATATGAGAAGGGGAATATTTTTAACAGGGATCCGTTGAGGATACGCAAGCTGCTGCTTCATAAAAAAGAGATAAGAAAGATCGCTCTTGACGCTCAGAGAGACGGATATACCATCGTTCCGCTCAAGGTATATTTTAAGGACAGTCTATGCAAGGTTGAGATAGGAATGTGCAAAGGCAAAAAGCTTTATGACAAGCGTGAGGCAATGGCGAAAAAGGACCAGAAAAGAGAAGCGCAGAGAGAATTAAAGCTTAAGCTGAAGGTGTGAACAGTTGTTTTTGACTGCCGGATAATATATATGCTAAAATCAACAGAACAAACGGGGCTGTAAAGGTTTCGACGGGGTTTTAGAAGCGTATTAAGCCATCGGTAGCGGGTAACTACCTTAAAATGCCCACATTAAATTAAACGCTAAAGATAATAAATTAGCACCTGCTGCCTAAGGGCAGCACGCCGAAAGCCGGGTTTCCGCTGTCGGCTGGAGGTGTCATTCTAAGCGGAAAACTCCCTACCCTAAGCTTGTAAGGCAGGGAAAACCACAAGCTACGTCTGAGGAAAGTCTGTCATTGGGGATCCTCCGGGCGGAAACAAAGTTTCAATGACTGTGATGGAAGAAAGATGCGTGAAAAAGATTTCGGACGCGGGTTCGATTCCCGCCAGTTCCATATAGCAAGATCGAAGATACTCTAATGGCTTATTCGTATTACTCTTATTTCTGAGGATACTGTTATCGGAGATCACACAGAAAGTTCTTAAGGATTATCTTATATGAAAAAGATCTTAGCGTGCGCCGCGCCGTTTTTTATATGTTTATTTTTGTGGCTGGTAATATCTGCCGTGCCATCATATGCTGAAGAGGACCTGTCATCGGGGCAGGAAACAATAGCTTACGGTGATAATACCGAACTGTCTGACACAATGGGGCAGACAGAAAGCGACACATTCCTGCCGGAGGATGCAGGTGAGACCGGGGCGCAAAAGGAAGACTTTTCCGCCCGGGAGGAGTATTCGGCCGGCGAAAGCATTCGGGAGCCGGCTCCGCCGGTGAATATCGTAATAATAGGTGATTCTTATTCCGAAGGATATATACCGGTGGATGATATATATCCGTATGTTAAAGCCTGGCCGTCAATCTTTGCGGAACAGATGGATAATGCGAATGTTGCGCTCTATACCAGGGGCGGAAGCGGCTTTGTTAATACCGTAGGAAATATCAATTTTCAATCTTTATTAAACCGGGCATATAGCGAAACAGTATCCCCTGATGAAGTGGATATTCTTATCGTATGCGGCGGCTATAATGATTTCTGGTACGATATGTACACGATATATTCTAAAGCTGTATCATTTCTGCAAAAAGCGAAAGCCTACTATCCAAACGCTGAGATACTGATCGGAATGATAGGATGGAACAGTGCTGAAGATTGGATACAGGACAGGATTTGGGGGCAGGTACTTCCCGCATATAAACAGGCGGCAATGGATGCAGGAGCAAGATATATCGCGAATTGTGAATATGTTCTTCAGAATACTCAAAATGCTTTTTCGGTAGATTATATTCATCCCGCAGAAGCCGGACAAAATGCAATAGGCAGTCATATATATACATTTATAACAAATTATAAGTCGGATAAGGCACATATCACAGTCAGATATCATGTCCCGACAGAAAACGGATACGATGTAACAGAGATCGTCTACAGCTGCGGCGACGACATTATCCTGCCCGGAGACCCGGACATCATGGCATCCGGGGATATACTTGGCTGGACGCGCACACCAAAGTTTTTTAATGTTGAATATTATGCCAACACTACCCAGTCTGCTGCATGGTTTGCGGAAAATTATCCCGTTGTTGACCTCTATGCAATCCTGCAGAGCTATTCAGACGGGGAAGGAAAAGAACTGAGATATTCGGAAAGTACCGGCAGATGGATTTATATGGTAGAAGGAAGTGAGGATACTTCCTTTGCGGGATTATTTCTGTACAAGGACAGAGGATTTTATATTGAAAACGGGATGCTGAACACAGGTTACACCGGACTGATACCGGACGGAGGAGAAAGGCTGTACATACGTAACGGTTTGTTTGATACAGATTCCGCCGGGATAATATCAAGCGGAAACAGCTTGCTGTATGTTAAAGGCGGCAGAGTTGACTTTACTCATAACGGTGCCGAGCTTTACATAAACGGCTGGTTGAAGATAACCAACGGCTGGGTGGATTTATCATACACCGGATTTGCTGATAACATTACGGGCTGGTTTTATTTTGAAGCAGGGAGTCAGGCAAAGGGGGTGAGCCGTGTTATCTACGGAAAAGCGAATGTATCCGGGCTGAAAAAAGGTTTTAACGGATGGTGGTTTGTGGAAAACGGGCAGGTCTCCGGGAAAGACACCGTCGCGCAAAATGAATACGGCTGGTGGAAAATAACATACGGATTGGTTGATTTTAACTATACAGGGCTGGTTCAAAACGAATATGGCTGGTGGCGCATAGAAAACGGTAAGGTTAATTTTAGTTTTAATGGTTTATGTATGTATAACAATACATGGTACTACTTAAGAGGAGGATGTATTGACGGGGAATTTCATGGCCTGACTCAGGGCAGGGATGGCGTCTGGTATTATATAAACGGCGGATACATTGACTGGAGCGTAACCACTCTCACATACTATAACGGATATTGGTTTTATGTTAACAGAGGTTCGATTGACTGGGGTTACACCGGGCTGGCTCAAAATGAGTATGGCTGGTGGCGCATAGAAAACGGTAAGGTTAATTTTAATTTTAATGGTTTATGTATGTATAACAATACATGGTACTACTTAAGAGGAGGATGTATTGACTGGGGATTTCATGGCCTGACTCAGGGCTGGGATGGCATCTGGTACTACATAAACGGCGGAAAGATCAACTTTGGATACTATGGTCTTGCTCAGGGCTGGGATGGCGTCTGGTATTATATAAACGGCGGATACATTGACTGGAGCGTGACCACTCTCACATACTATAACGGACATTGGTTTTATGTTAACAGAGGTTCGATTGACTGGGGTTACACCGGGCTGGCTCAAAATGAGTACGGCTGGTGGTTTGTCAGGAACGGAGTAATAGATTTTTCCTTTAACGGCAGAGTGACGAATGCGGCCGGAACCTGGAATGTGATAAACGGTCATGTTGTTTTTTGAACAAATATATATAGAGTTTATTTATAAATAATGTTAAATTTATACGGATAAAGTATTAAGATCTATATAAAAGATCAGTGAGGGTGTATAAGTTGAAGCTCAAAAAGATATTCATTTCATTTTTAGTTCTTTTAATCCTTTTTTTATGTTTGGCAGTCCCGGTAAGGACAGAGGCAAGGGTAGGAGGCAGTGGAAGGTATATCGGTCAGGCTCTGGGGATCACCAGAGGACAGCTGGTAAACAGTCTTAACAGACATCGTTATGACAGCTATTATCTCGGCACGTGTTTTCGCACATCAGCCAATTGGTATGACCTGATATACCCCAACGGAGCTCCGCTCAATGGCTGGTACACAGGGATGAACTGCGCAGGATGGGTGAGCAGGGCATTTATGGATGCGGGAGCAAACCTTGATCCGATAAACCGATACAAGGGAGATAATTATAACCTTTTCTGCTGCGCAGCTTCCACCTGGCTGAATTACGTGTTAAAAACAGACACAAGATATTTTGTCTATGAATCCAAGGAGGAAATGCTTGCCGACGGCAAGCTGAGAAAAGGCGATATCATAATGACCGAGCCGCGTGACTGGTCAATGTATAAGGCGGATACACATCTGTGCATCTTCTGGGGGGATTATCCGTCTGATGATAAAACATGGCACCAGACAGCAATAGGTAATAATATCTCAGAAATCAGACCGGGATGCGCCAATTCAAGGTGGTTCGTTTTCCCTATCGATTCCGTCGCTAATGAGTATTATCCGCCTGATTATACGGGGGTGAAATTTGATGAGTATTATTATGCCTGGGTATATACGGAAAATGGGAAAATAGACTGGTCTAAAAACGGGCTCGTTCAGAAAAAGGAAAACGGAGGCTGGTTTTATTTCAAGAACGGATTTCTTGACTGGAGTGCCAATACCTTTGCACAGGTGAACGGACAGGGCGCATGGTGGCTCGTCCGCGGAGGCCAGATAGATTTTGCATACAACAGTCTTATAAAGTGGGGTGATGACTGGCTGTATGTACACAACGGATATGTTGACTACGATCATAGCGGCCTGGTTTACTACAATGGTAAATGGTTCTATGTGAAAAACGGAAAAGCAGACTGGTCACATACAGGGCTTGAGTATTATAATGGCGGCTGGTTTTATGTAAAGAATGGTACTCTGGATTGGAGCATGAATACCCTGGCACAAATTGATGGTTATGACGCATGGTGGCTCGTCCGCGGAGGCCAGATAGACTTTGCATACAACAGTCTTATAAAGTGGGGTGATGACTGGCTGTATGTACACAACGGATATGTTGACTACGGTCATAGCGGCCTGGTTTACTACAACGGTAAATGGTTCTATGTGAAAAACGGAAAAGTAGACTGGTCACATACAGGACTTGAGTATTATAATGGCGGCTGGTTTTATGTAAAGAATGGTATTCTGGATTGGAGCATGAATACCCTGGCACAAATTGATGGTTATGACGCATGGTGGCTCGTCCGCGGAGGCCATATTGATTTTGAGTATGACAGCCTTATCAGATGGGGCAATGACTGGCTCTATGTACATAAAGGGTATGTTGACTATGCATACACAGGTCTGGCATATTACAGCGGAAAGTGGTTTTATGTTAAAGGCGGGAAACTGGACTGGTCATACACAGGCATTGCTCAGTATGGTAACGCTTGGTTTTACGTTAAAAGAGGAGAGCTTGACTGTAACTATAATGGAACGGTGGAGTATCTCGGCTACACGTTCAATGTAAGAGGCGGAGTGGTGGTCTGGAATTAACATGGATAAGACAAAACCGGCTCTTGCTGTTATATTGTCCGGAGTATGTTGGGGCGTTATAAATATCTTTGCAAAAAGACTTGCAGCCTCAGGGCTTACATCGCTGCAGATATCTGCTATCAGAATGACAATAGCATTTATCGTTTTCACTGCGGTCGTTCTGATAAAGGACAGAAAACTTTTTCGTATAGACCTGAGAGATGTCTGGATATTCGCTTGTACCGGGATAATAAGCATCGTACTGTTTAATACCTTTTATTTTCACACAGCCATAAACAGCCAGGCGTCTGTTGCAGTCGTCCTTTTATATACATCGCCTGTTTTTGTCATGGTGTTATCAGCGATCATCTTTAAGGAAAAGATAACGGCAAGAAAAATAATAGCACTCATATTTACTGTAGCCGGCTGCGTTCTTGTATCCGGCATTGCAGGAGGCTCGTACACGCTGCCGCCACTCGTGCTTATGTCAGGTATAGCGTCAGGCTTTTTTTACGCTCTTTATTCTATATTCGGCAATATTGCGCTTGAAAAATATGATACTCTGACAGTTACAGTGTGGACATTTATATTTGCATTTATATCGGCTGTATCTCTCGGGAGTCCGGGGAAAATAGTAGATGCTTTCGTCAATGAGCCTGTGCTGATACTGTGGGGAGTCGGGATTGGCATAATATCAACCGTAATGCCTTACTTTTTATATACCTGGGGACTAAAGCGGATGGAGCCGACAAAAGCAGCCATTCTTGTAGCGGTCGAACCGGTGGTAGGTGCCGTGATAGGCATATTTTTGTTCCGTGAGCCTCATGACCTGCTTAAGATAACCGGGATCGTTTTCATTATTACAGCGATTATCATCCTGAATTTCAGGGTTAAAAAATCAAATAATCTGTGATAAAATATTGACAATTTTAATAAAAGGAAACAAATAAAGTGAGAATTAAGAAAGTCATTATTTCTGTATTAGCAGTTATACTGTTTTTTTCGTGTTTTTTGGCACCCGTTAAGACCGAAGCTAAAATGGGTGGTTCAAATAATTATATTGGCAGCGCATTGAAGATCACAAGACAGCAGTTTTTAAATCATTTGTACAGGCACAGTAACGACGGATATTATCTTGGCACACGGTTTTTCTCTTCCTCAAATTGGATTAATCTGATATATCCGAACGGAAGCCCGCGCTATGACGGGTTTACCGGCATGAACTGCGCAGGCTGGGTAAGCAGAGCATTATGTGATGCCGGGGCCGATCTTAACCCTATTCTGGCATGGTCCGACAACGGCAATGGTGTATGTGGAGCTTCCACGTGGTTGAATTATGTGGCACATACCAATACCAGATACTATGTATATGAATCCAAGGAAGAGATGATATACGATGGTAAGCTCAGGAAAGGGGATATCATAATGTCCTATCCCCGCGTATGGTTTGAGGGGGCTGACACACATATAGGTATATTCTGGGGAAATAATGCCTATGATGATAAAATATGGCATCAGACAGCCATCGGCAATAATATTTCAGAGATAAGGGCAGGGTGTGCCAATTCACGGTGGTATCTGTTCCCGTTTGACGCTGTTATAAATGAGGTGTATCCGTATGATTATACGGGAGTAAAATTTGATGAGTATTATTATGCCTGGGTATATACGGAAAATGGAAAGATAGACTGGTCTAAGAACGGACTCGTTCAGAAAAAGGAAAACGGCGGCTGGTATTATTTCAAGAACGGATTTCTTGACTGGAGCGCCAATACCTTTGCGCAGGTGAACGGCCAGGGAGCATGGTGGCTCGTCCGCGGGGGACAGATAGACTGGGGCTTCAATGGATTTATCAAATGGGGTAATGACTGGCTGTATGTCCACAATGGTTATGTTGATTATGACTATACCGGGCTTGTATATTTCAACGGAAACTGGTTCTACGCAAAAGACGGAAAGGTTGATTGGTCACATACCGGTCTTGAATATTATAACGGCGGATGGTTCTATGTCAGAAACGGAGTTATAGACTGGAAGGCTCATACATTTGCTCCGGTAAAGGGGACTGACTACTGGTTTTATGTCCGTAACGGGCAGATAGACTGGGGCTATAAAGGACTTATCAAATGGGGTAATGACTGGCTCTTTGTGCAGAAAGGCTATGCTGACTATAAATATGCCGGGCTGGTATATTACAGCGGAAGGTGGTTCTATGTCAGCGATGGAAAAGTGAACTGGGCTCATACCGGACTGGAGTATTACAATGGCGGATGGTTCTATGTCAGAAACGGCGAGATAGACTGGAATGCTCATACATTTGCTTCGGTAGAGGGAACTGACTACTGGTTCTATGTGCGTAACGGGCAGATAGACTGGGGCTATAAAGGACTTATCAAATGGGGTAATGACTGGCTCTTTGTGCAGAAAGGCTATGCTGACTACAAATATACAGGGCTGGTATATTACAACGGAAGGTGGTTCTACGTGGACGACGGAAAAGTTGACTGGTCATATACAGGCCTTACTGAATATGGTAACGCGTGGTATTACGTTAATAGAGGAGAACTTGACTGGACATATACCGGTACGGCAGAGTATCAAGGAGATACCTACAGTGTAAGAAAGGGTGTAGCGGTCCGGGATAAAGAATGAGCAGCTTAACCAAGGACATCATCCCCGGCAGGGATAAGGAAAATGACATAAGGATAAACAGGTTTTTAAGCGACGCGGGATACTGTTCAAGAAGACAGGCTGATGCTCTGATCCGGGATGGGAGAGTGATTGTTGACGGGGTGAAGGCAGTTGTCGGCCAGAAGGTTTCAGGCGGGGAACTGATAACAGTTGACGGAAAGGCTGTCGGGATCGATAATGAGCTTGTGGTCATAGCATATAATAAGCCTAAAGGAGTTGAGTGCACTACTGACAAAAGCAATCCGGATAATATAGTTGACCGGGTGGCATATCCGAAAAGGGTTTATCCCGTCGGGAGGCTTGATAAGAATTCATCGGGACTTATCCTGCTTACCAATGCAGGTGACATTGTAAATAAGATACTTAAGGGCGAAAACGGTCACGAGAAGGAATACATCGTTAAAGTTAATAAAGAGATAAACAGGGACTTTATCGAAAAGATGAGTGGCGGTATCATTATATATATAGATAATGAGAGCCGCCATGTTCTTACAAAAAGCTGCGAGGTTAAAAAACTGGGCAAAAAGAGTTTTACCATCATACTCACCCAGGGATTCAACCGGCAGATACGGAGGATGTGCGCTGAGCTGGGATACGAGGTTGTTTCGCTTGAACGGATACGGGTAATGAACATAAGACTCGACGGCATAAAAGAGGATACCTGGCGTAGGCTTACTGAAGAAGAGATAACAGAACTTTTAAACGAACTTGGGGACTAATGGCTGAAAAAAAAGACAGGATAAGAGAATTAATAAAAATATTAAATGAAGCGGCAGAGGCATATTACAAAGAGGATATCGAAAAGATGTCCAACTATGAATATGACCGGCTGTATGATGAGCTTGCAGAGCTTGAAAAGGAAACCGGCATAATATTTCCGGATTCTCCAACACGGAATGTGGGCTATGAGGCCGCGAAGGAACTGATCAAGGAGCGTCACGAAACGCCCATGCTCTCACTGGATAAGACAAAGGAACCGGCGGCGCTTAAAGACTTCCTTGGGACTCAAAAGGGCATATTATCCTGGAAGCTTGATGGGCTTACAATGGTTCTTACCTATGAAGACGGAAGCCTGTTCAAAGCTGTTACAAGAGGTAATGGCGAAATAGGCGAGTTAGTTACGGCAAACGCGAGGTGCTTTGTTAACATCCCGGCTGATATCCCGTACAAGGGGCATCTGGTGATAAGAGGCGAGGCAGTGATAAGATACAGCGACTTTGGGCTGATAAACGAGACAATAGAAGATGTTGACGCTAAATATAAAAATCCGAGGAATCTGTGCTCAGGATCTGTAAGGCAGCTCGATCCGTCAGTAACGGCAAAGAGAAAGGTTAATTTTTATGCGTTTTCTCTTGAAAATGCGGAAGGCGTGGATTTTTCCAATTCAAATATCAATAAGCTCAGGTGGCTGAATGAGCAGGGCTTTGAAGTAGTTCCCTTTAAAGAAACCACTGCTTTAGACATAGAAGATAAGGTAGCAGAATATTCGGCTGAGATCGAAAACTTTGATATACCGTCAGACGGGCTTGTTCTTTTGCTGGATGATATAGAATACGGGCTCAGTCTCGGCAGGACATCGAAATTTCCCAAAAATGCTATTGCCTTTAAATGGAAGGATGAGATAGCCGAAACAACGCTCAGAGAGCTTGAATGGTCGGCGTCCAGAACAGGTCTTCTTAACCCGATCGCCATATTTGACCCGGTTGAGCTTGAGGGTACTACAGTCAGCCGTGCCAGCATACATAATATCAGCATCATGGAGGGACTTGAGCTGGGAATAGGTGACAGGATAACAGTATATAAGGCAAATATGATCATTCCCCAGATAGCACAGAATCTTACAAGGTCGAAGAATGCAGTGCTTCCGAAGGAATGTCCCGTGTGCGGAGCGGATACACTGGTAAAAAATGAAAATGGAGTCAGGACGCTGCATTGCGCAAATGAATTCTGTCCCGCAAAAAAGATAATGCTCTTCGCTGAATTTGTGGGAAGAAATGCCATGAACATCGAAGGAATCTCGGAGGAAACGCTTGAAAAATTTATTTCTCTGGGATTTATTTTGGAGTTCGCGGATATCTACAGGCTGGACAGACACCGGGACGAGATAATATCGATGTACGGCTTTGGCGAAAGGTCGTATGAAAATATCATTTCATCTGTAGATGCGTCAAGGGATACAACGGCCCATAGGCTGCTTAATGCTCTGGGCATTTCCGGGATTGGTCTGGCAAACGCCAGGCTGATATGCCGTCATTTTAATGATGACCTGTCACGTATAAGAACTGCCGGTATGGATGAGCTTACCGGGATCGACGGTGTGGGGGATGTGATGGCGAATAACCTTATCGATTATTTCTCCAACCCGGAAAACAGTGCGGCGGTGGATGAGCTTCTTAAAGAGGTGCGGATAGTCAGGGATGTGAATGCTGAGGGTTCGGCTGCGCTTTCAGGCCTTACGTTTGTAATAACCGGAAGCCTTGAAAACTATGAGAACAGGGATGCCCTTAGATCAGAGATCGAGGCAAAGGGCGGCAAGGTCTCATCCTCGGTTTCGTCAAAAACAGCATTCCTGATAAATAACGATATCAATTCCTCTTCGTCGAAAAATAAGACCGCGAAGAAGCTTGGGGTTCCCATCATAACAGAATCGGAATATATAGAAAGATTCAAACAACAGTTGTAAATTGCCATTTATAAATATATAATCCACATTAAAATCATCAGACAGGAAAAATAACATGCCGATCAAAGTTTCACATGACCTTCCCGCGCGGGAAGTGATTGAAAAAGAAAATATATTCATTATGGATGAGACAAGGGCGATATCCCAGGATATACGTCCGCTTGAGATCATGCTTGTAAATCTTATGCCGTTAAAAGAGGATACAGAGATACAGCTGATACGTTCTCTTTCAAATACGCCGCTGCAGGTAAATCTGACATTTGTCGTACCTGCCAGTCACAGGTCGAAAAATACCCCTGTTTCACATCTTCATCAGTTTTATAACAAATTCTATGAAGTCAAGGACAGAAAATTTGACGGACTGATAATTACCGGAGCGCCTGTGGAAATGCTCGATTTTGAAGAGGTGGATTTCTGGGATGAGATAAAGGAGATAATGGACTGGTCGAATAAGAATGTCACCTCCACTATCTTTTTATGCTGGGCTGCCCAGGCTGCGCTCTTTTATTTTTACGGAATAAAAAAACAAGTACTGAATAAAAAGCTCTCCGGAGTGTATAAGCATAAGGTTCATCACAGAAAAACCCCGCTCGTAAGAGGCTTTGATGATATATTCTGGGCTCCTCACTCCAGGAATACCGAGGTTTCCTATAATGATGTATCCAAAAACAAGGAGCTTACCATTCTTGCTGACAGCAAAGAGGCAGGCGTGTTTTTAGCTATTGCTGAAGAGGGCAGGAGAGTATTCGTCACCGGACACCCGGAGTACGACAGAAATACGCTGGATTGCGAATACAGAAGGGATATAAAAAAAGGACTTGACCCTTCCATCCCTGAAAACTACTACCCCGATGATGATCCTTCCAACAGACCCGTCCTTACCTGGAGAGGGCACGCCAATACTCTTTATACAAACTGGCTCAATTACTATGTTTACCAGGTTACCCCATATGATCTGTGATGGTTGTTTGATGGCTATAAATAGTGTTTATGAAATGTTTATGTTGTTTACATAAACATTTTTTTAATTCCGCGGGTATACTCTTGGCAGATGATACTGCGGGTATATAATATCATCCGTGATACACAGGCAGATGATCTTGCTGCCAGATCCGTATCATCTCTCCGGTATGTGAAATGCAGGAACATAAGATCAATGAAAAAACACTGGCTGCTTTATATTCTTATTGCAATAAATATTCTGATCTGTATCGTCAATATCTGCCTTGTTCAATCGGCAGCAGACGAGAATGCAGCAGATGCTTCATTTTTTGGAGCTTATGACAGCATACCGCAAAGTTATATTGCGGTATAAGGCGGAATTGGCGGACTGTCTTTTGATGATATATCCCGTGGTATGACGGCGGATATAAATATTACGAAAGGATAATCGTGCATGGATCAAACAGGATCATTAAGAGGGCCTCATACCGGGCCCTTTTTAACGTATACCGACAAAAATCTTCTTATGTGTTTCATTTATTTATGTGTTTCATTTATTGACATAAATCAAAAAAAAGATTAAAATTCAATTTGTTAAAAATTTAGCACAATGAAAATTAAATAAGGAGGTACTCCTCGTATGTCAGTTGTAATCGCAATAATCATTGCTGTGGTTGCATTCTGTCTGGGAGCTGTTATTTTCTGGTTCGTGGCTTCATCGCATCAGAAAAAGGTGTACGAAGGAAAGATAGGCAATGCCGAGGAAAAGGCAAGAGCTATCATCGATGATGCCGTTTTAACAGCTGAAAACAAAAAGAGGGAAGCTCTTTTAGAGGTCAAGGAAGAATCTTTAAAGGTTAAAAATGACCTTGAAAAAGAAACGAAAGAGCGACGGAATGAACTGCAGAAATACGAGAGACGAGTTCTTCAGAGAGAGGAAGCTGTTGATAAGAAGAGTGAACAGATTGAACGTACACAGCAATCTTTAAATGATAAAATGGCTGCTCTTGAAAGGCAAAAAGAGGAACTGAAAGTTGTTAATGCACAGCGTACAAAGGAATTGGAGAGAATCTCTGGTCTCACCTCCGAACAGGCAAAAGATATTCTTTTAGACAGTCTTAAGGAAGAAGTCGAGCTTGACGCGGCTAAGATGATCAAGGAATCGGAAATGCGTGCCAAGGAAGAAGCTGATGACAGGGCAAGGGAGCTTATAACCCAGGCCATACAGCGAACCGCGGCAGACCATGTTGCCGAAACCACCATTTCGGTCGTTCAGCTTCCGGGAGATGAAATGAAAGGGCGTATAATAGGCCGGGAGGGCCGCAATATAAGGGCCCTGGAAACCATCACCGGTATCGATCTTATCATCGACGATACTCCGGAAGCGGTCATTCTGTCCGGGTTTGACCCGGTAAGACGGGAAATCGCAAGGATAGCTCTTGAGAAACTGATCGTTGACGGACGTATTCATCCGGCAAGGATCGAAGAGACTGTTGAAAAGGCACGTAAAGAAGTTGATAAAAAGATCAAGGAAGCCGGTGATTCAGCTGTACTTGAGGTCGGCGTACACGGTATTCACCCTGAGCTTGTAAAGCTTCTTGGAAAGATGCGGTACAGAACGAGCTATGGGCAGAATGCGCTTAAGCATTCAATAGAAGTATCCATTCTTTCAGGGCTGCTGGCAGCGGAGCTTGGCTGCGATGTCAGAGTGGCTAAAAGAGCAGGACTGCTGCACGATATAGGTAAAGCTATCGATCACGAGATCGAGGGCTCGCACATTCAGCTTGGTGTTGATCTGTGCAAGAAATATAAGGAATCGGCAGTTATAGTAAATGCTGTTGCAGCTCACCACGGTGACGTGGAGCCCGAAAGTCTTATCGCATGCATTGTGCAGGCGGCAGATGCCATAAGCGCTGCACGCCCGGGTGCGAGAAGAGAAAACCTTGACACATATACTAACAGGCTCAAGCAGCTTGAAGATATATGTAATGAACACAAAGGTGTAGATAAATCTTTTGCTATTCAGGCCGGAAGAGAGGTCAGAGTAATGGTCGTGCCGGATAAGGTTGACGATGCGCAGATGGTCGTTATGGGACGGGATATCGTTAAGCGTATTGAAGACGAGCTTGAATATCCGGGGCAGATCAAGGTAAATATCATCCGTGAATCCAGAGTTACGGATTATGCTAAATGATCAACATTAACAAAAAGAAAGGGCGTGAGCTTTCATCGAAAGCCCACGTCTTTTTATGTTCTGCCGGAGGCGGCGGATGAGGGGAATACAGTCGTAAATTCCCAAAGTAAATCCCACAGTAGAAACACGCCTGAAATTACTATGGGAAATCGCTGAAGTTAGTGTGGGAAAAGGAGTGAGATCAGGAGAAAACAAGTAAAAACAAAGGATTTTTTGCATGCGAAATAAACCGAAAACATGGATTTCCCAGAGTAAATTCAGCTACAGATGGATTTAGTATGGGAATTGAACCAGTAGTTAAAGTCCCATCTTTTTCAAAAGAAGCGGCGATTGAATAACATCTTCAGGAGCGACCCTGCTGATGCCAAGAACACCTGCAAGTTTTTCTGACAATGAGAATGTAAACATGTCATAGGCTGATTTTCCATGGAACTGTTTGCGGGATACCGCATTGACATGTGAGAATATCAGGTCTACATCCTTTTGAGAAAAGCTGTTAAATGAATGCCCTTTGGGAACGATATCTCGTAACAGAGTATGATTTTTCTCAATATGCGGTTTTTGCCAGGAGCACATAGGATCACAGAAAAACATTTTTGATTCCTGTTTACCATCCTGATTATTTTCAAATGAAAAGACATCGGCGAATTCCCCACCATTGTCAGCCAGCAGGACCGGCATAAGGTCGGAAAAAGAAAAGCTTGCATCCAATAGATCCTGTTTAAGTTTGATGATGGCTTTAGAAGCTTCAGCGGAAGATCTGTTCAGAAGCAGGCGGCCGATCATAAAGTCATAGTCAACGAAATGGATCGTCAGGATGACCTTGCCGCCGATCTCACCAATGACTGTATCGAGCTCAGTGACAGGGATATCCGGATTAGAGCCAATGAGGTCTGAAAAGAGATCAAAAGAGCGTCCGATCTTCAAACCGGAAGGGACATACTTAGGATGCGGAGTATTGCGGGGCTTAAACTTCACAGCCCTTGGGAGGTCGATAAGAGAAGCCGAGTAGTAACCTTTGTGAAAATGGCGATAGACAGTGCTTTTAGAGGAAACCACACCGTCATTGTTGGACATAATATGATAAAGGTGCTGACCTTTGGAAAGTCCGTCGGTAATAATACGGTCCTGAGAGTAGAAGGATTCTTTATTAAGAGGGATACCTTCTCTGGCTTCTGAAAGAAGAGACTTATACTCACCATGAGCTTTCCCCGCATTATAAAGAAAACGAACATAGCGGCAGGAAGCAAGAGATCTTTTAGGGCAACCATTGCAAACAAAAGGAGCTTTTAGCAGAGTGGGACAGGGATCATTGAGGGAAGAGAACCCGCTTTTATGTTCCATGCGGTGATGCTTAACCTCATAGGAGATCGTCGTAGGGTCTTTGCCAAGAAGCCGGGCAATGTCTTTGAAAGACATTCTTCTGTTCAGACATTCCTGAATCTCAGTGCGGTCTTCAGAAGTAAGGTGTTTGTTCTTTTTCAGATTGAATTGGTTTGTCATAGGATTATACCTCCGTGAAAAATATTTGGGATGATTTCCCAAGGTAAATTCTACGGCAAAAAATTTCCC
>JAZRZO010000021.1:0-1101 GCA_045601405.1 Lachnospiraceae bacterium
CTGATCCGTGATCAACTTTATTTTAAACTGTATGACAAAGAAAACGGACGGTTCTATCAGGGTATCAGTGCAGCACCGGATAGTGCATGGGCACTTGACTGCACTACTTGGGCAGGACTGACAGCTTTTTCAATCCTCAATAAAGAGTGTTCTTTTGCCTGTGAGGAATCCGCTAAGAGTGAGTATCTGACCGAAGACAAGTACATCGTTCAGAGCGGAGAGCAGGATTATTACAATCAGCGGTATGCAAGCAGCAGAGCTTTTTCCGGTTTCAAACCGTACAGCGATAGGGACGGCGGCTATACCGGTTCACCGGATATTGTCTGGTCAGAAGGAACGCTGGGTTATGCGGCTTTGGCACTCCTTCTCGGTCACGGCGAAGAAGCAAAAACCTATGTGGATGAGTGTATTGCTCTGCAGGAGATTGAAAACGGAACAGGCGGAGTGCTCTATGTCACCGCCACTCATGCACAGCTTCCCTGGGAGTTTCATGTGTGGGAAAGTGTTGTTTCATCCGCATGGCTCTATCTGCTGATAAAGAACCCCGATGTGCTGTTTCCGAAGACCCTGCGACAGGTCTATTATATGGCGCGGATTACGAATATACAGGGAGGACAAAGTGAAATGGAGTAAAAAAGAAATCGCGGTAATTCTTATTGCATTGGTATGCCTTGGCGTGATGGCTTACTTCTCTTATCGGTTGTGGTCATCGCTCTACGGCTTTTTCTTATTTATCTTAATCGTATTTGTATACGGAAGCGGAGGCAGCTGGTGAAAAGCAGAATCGTTATTCTCATCCTGCTGATTCTTTGGCTTTTGACCTTGGGTCTCTATATGGAAGCACGAGCGGTGCTTAAGAAGATGAACGGTCAGACTTTCGGCATTCCCGATGGCTGGCACCTGGAAGTCCGTGAAGACACAGGGGAGACCCTGATCGTTCAGGACGCGCCAATGGAAATGAAGTACAGCAACTAAACACACTATATAAATATGTAGAAACTCGTTAGAAGCAGGGGCTTAACGGCTCCTGTTTTTATATTACACAGCTCTCTTCGGAGGGCGGAAAGGAGAACGCTATGGATAAGAGCGAAGCGACTAAAC
>JAZRZO010000022.1:0-22813 GCA_045601405.1 Lachnospiraceae bacterium
GAGGCCCTGCTCCATCGCCAGGGAGTCATAGTCAATCAAAGTAAATATAAGACAAATATAGAGTCAATCAGAGTCAAACACCGGAAATCCGAGTCAATCAGAGTTCCGGTGTTTTTTTGTCCAATTTTTACGAAAGGAGCAATTGATTATGGTGATGAATAAAACAACGATGAGTGTTCAGGAGCTTTCCGCACAGATGGGTATCTCACTTCCCAAAGCCTATGCACTGGTAAAACAGCCGGGCTTTCCTACCATCAAAATCGGTACCAGAATCCTCATACCTATTGAAGCCTACAAAGAATGGCTACTTAGAACTTCAATCAAAGACTGACAGATACCAAATTTCAGCGGAAGGAGGTAACCACAAGTGGTATCCCAGACTTTGATTGAAGAATTAAAACAACAGAAAATATGGCTTATCTACTTTAAGACCATTACAAAGAACGGCAATACTACCAAATCGCCTCGTTCTGCAAAGAACACTGCAACAGGAGCTGATAAATCACATGCTGATACACTTGCAACCTATGATGAAGCGGTTTCTGCTATGAAGCTTTATGAAGCGGATGGAGTTGGTCTTGTAATTCCCGAAGATTATTTTCTCTTAGATATTGACCACAGGGAGCTGACAGATCCGTTTGTACAGATGATGCTCGCAAGGTTTGATACCTATACAGAATATTCTCCAAGCGGAAACGGCATCCACATATTAGGTAAGCTCGATAGAGACAAATTGCCTATTTACTATGATGAGAAAAATGCTAGATATCGCCTCGACAGTGCCTATTATTACAAAAATTCAAAGCTGAACCTAGAAATATATCCCGGTTGTGCAACAGCAAGATTTTCCACCTTTACAGGAAATGTGATAAAAGACCTTCCATTAAAGGACTGCACACAGGCTCTTCTTACCACATTTGATAAGGAAATGCGTAAGAAGGAAAAGGTCAGATACAGCTCTGAGCTCGATGGTGATAAGGCTCCATTTGATATTATCTGTGATCCCAGAAAACAGAAAAATGCAGACAAGTTCATAAAGCTTTATGACAAGGGCGATTTCTCAGATTATGGCTCACAATCCGAAGCAGATGCGGCACTTTGTTCCATGATTGCATTCAGGACAGGCGATGATCCTGAAATGGTGGATGAGATATTTCGTACTTCTGCTCTTATGAGAGATAAATGGGAACGTGATGATTATCGTGAAAATACCATAAGATACGCCATTGATTCCCTTGAAGGTCAATTCCATAAGGCAGTACGCAGCAGACCGCCATTTATTCTCTATGATGAAGCCAAAGGCAGGGAATATGTTATTCCAAACCTTCTTGCCCAGTACGTCAGGGAGCATCTTAATTATGTGCTTGTAAGGGATGATGGCAGACATGCTCTTATGAAATATGTCTATGAGGATGGCTACTATCAATATCATGCTGATGACATGATGAAAGGACGCATTAAGCAGTTTATCGCAGATTATGATGAAACGCTAGTAAATCTCCGGGATGTAAATGCTGCTTTAGAGCATATCAAAACAGACCTGGATTATGTGCCTATGGATCTCATGGATGCAGATGAAAGTATTATCAACTTCCAGAATGGGCTTTTGAAGATAACAGCGGATGACATGAAACTTATCCCGCATTCCCCAGATATCTACAGCACAATACAGATTCCCTGTGAATGGAGCTTTAATAATACTGCAACTCCTGTATTTGATGCCTATATGCACACACTGACAGATGGCAATAAGGATATTGAGAAATTACTTCTCCAGTTTATTGGAGTATGTATCTCCAATGTCAAAGGCTATCGTCTTAAAAAATCGCTTTTTCTTGTAGGTGATGGCGATACCGGAAAATCACAGCTTAAAAGCCTGGTGGAGCGATTGCTTGGAAAAGGCAACTTTATTGGAATTGACCTTAAAGAGATTGAATCCCGCTTTGGTACCGGTGCTACCTGTGGCAAACGCCTTGCAGGCAGCTCTGATATGAGTTTTCTGTCAGTAGATGAGCTAAAGACTTTTAAGAAGATGACCGGCGGTGACAGCGTATTTGCAGAAATGAAGGGCGAGCAGGGTTTTGAGTACACCTATGGCGGAATGCTTTGGTTCTGTATGAACCGACTTCCAAAATTCGGCGGTGATAATGGTCAGTGGGTATATGACAGGATCATGGTTGTAAACTGTCCAAATATTATTCCTAAGTCCAAACAGGATAAGGCACTGTTAGACAAAATGTATGCTGAGCGATCAGGCATTATCCATAAAGCTGTAATGGCATTGCAGGAAGTAATTTCCAATGGCTACAGATTTGATGAGCCTGACTGCATATCTCAGGCAAGAGCTGATTATCAGCAGACCAATAGCACTGTTATTACTTTTTATAACGAGTGTATGTGCCCATGGGAAAATGGCAATGAGTAAATCTGCAGCAGCATTAAATAAAAGCCAGCGTGAGGGCAAACGTGAGCTTGAGCAGGCAACCGCTCGTATCCAGAAGCTTGATACCATTATTCAAAAGCTTTATGAGGATAATATCGAAGGGAAAATATCTGACGAGAGATTCTCTAAAATGAGTGCCAGCTACGAGAATGAGCAGAAACAGCTTGAAGCACATATTGCAGAACTTAAATCACAACTTGCAACAGAAAAAGATATAGCTCTTAATACCAAACACTTTTTAGACCTGGTAAGAAAATATACTGATATACAGGAACTAGATGCAGAAATCATCAGGGAATTTGTAGAAAAGATTATCGTATACAAGGCAGAACGTGTAGATGGTCATAGAGTTCAAAAAATCAAAATCATCTGGAATTGTATCAGTGAATTTCAAACACCAACATCACATCAATAAAAACGGCATAGTCCAGTAATCGTAATCACTAAACTATGCCGATTTTCTTAAAGATATAAAATCCCTAATTTGTACCGCCAAATATCCTTTCCTTTCTTTCGATCTGATATCCCGGACAGTGGACAGAAATAACTGAAAATGCCTATTAATAACGACGTAAGATAACTGCAATCAGTTATATTTGGGTTTTCGGAACATTTAAGCTTTACAGTGATAAGTGACTGCGCTTACAATTTATACATATATCGTATAAATGGGGATGAGACAGTGTAGCGATTGGCAGATGTTTTATAGGAGCCTGTCAGAATATGCTGAATCTGGTGTTTTCATTCGAAGAAAAAAATGCGGACCGTATTATCGAGGCCTTCAGCCTGAAGGATACTGTATGGCAGCTCTCACTGTCACGGAAGGAAGAATATCTCAGCCGCTTATTTGAATATTTAAGCGCGGACAATCCGGCGGTCGGAGTCCCCAAGCTTCTGATCAAACATATGGGTCGGGTTTCCTGCATTGATATAAGCAGTCTGCGATATATCGAAGTATACAACAGGATAGTGGTCCTGCATACAGATAAGGAGGAATTCAGCACGTACGCGTCGCTTACACTTATGGAAGAGCTCCTTAAGGATATGTCATTTTTAAGAGTGCAAAGGTCGTATCTGATATCATTAAGGCACATAAGCAGGGTAGAGGGCAACAGCATAACCTTAGACACAGGAAAAGTTATCCCCATCGGAAAAGTATATAAGAGTGAAGTGAGTAAAAGGATAATAAGGAAAAACTGCGTCATATAAGAAAAGAACATCCCTGAAGGGATGCTCTTTTTTTGATTGGCTTGTTAAATGTATAATAAAAAAGGGAGGTGAGAATTACATTGGTTTTGGTAACCTGTGGCTGTATCATAAAGTCCGGCAGTGAAGAAAAAATGTTCTATCTGTGAAATAAATGTGAACGGAAAGAATGCGCCCCCGGCAGCAGAAAGAACGCTGATACTGCAAGGCATAGAGCATAGGCTGAAGAACAGCGGAAAAACTTCGAAATAATTGTTGTGGTATACAATAAATAATGATAAAATACGGTTTCGTGATAATTATTCCTTGCTTTCCGGAACCGGAAGGCCAGAGACCAAAAGGAGGTGCAAGATATGAGCAAATATGAAACAGTAGTTGTTGCCAGTGCCAAACTCGAAGATGAAGACCGCGCTGCACTCATCGAAAAGATCAAAGGGCTCATGGAAAGATTCGGCGGAAAGCCCACCAAAGTCGATGAATGGGGCAAGAAAAGACTTGCTTATGAGATCCGGAAGATGAACGAAGCATTCTACTATATTGTTCACTTCGAAACCGAAGATCCGGATTGCCCTAATAAGCTTGAGCAGCAGATGCGGATCATGGACGGAGTACTGAGATATCTGATCGTTAAAGAAGACGAAGAGTAAGTATCTGATGGCACGTAACGCTCGGACAAAAAGGAGATAACATGAATAAAGTTATACTTATGGGACGTTTAACAAGAGAACCCGATGTCAGATATTCACAAAATGAGAAATCCACTGCCTATGCAAGATTTACTCTGGCTGTAGACCGCCGTTTTAAAAGAGATAGTGACCAGACCGCGGATTTTATCTCCTGTGTTGCATTCGGAAGAACGGCTGAGTTCTTTGAAAAGTATATGAAGCAGGGCACGAAGGTCTGCATTGAAGGCAGGATACAGACAGGAAGCTACACCAACCGCGACGGAAACAAGGTTTACACTACCGATGTGGTTGTGGAGAACGCCGAGTTTGCGGAGAGCAAAAACGCGTCCTCCGGAGGTATGGCTCAACCGCAGCAGAATATACCTGCTCCGCAGCCGATGCCGGCTGAAGCGGCAGGTGATGGCTTTATGAATATCGCAGATGGTTTAGAGGACGAGGGTTTGCCATTCCATTAAGAAATGTTCTGAAAATTTAGGAGGAAATGATCATGGCATACAACAGAGAAGACAGAGGAGATGCTCCGAGAAGGAGACCGAATATCCGCAGAAGAAGAAAGGTTTGTGTTTTCTGCGGTGAGAATGCTCCGAAGATCGACTATAAAGACGTTAACACTTTAAAGAAATATATTTCTGAAAGAGGTAAAATACTTCCCAGAAGGATCACAGGCACATGCGCCAAGCACCAGAGGGCTATGACTGTGTCAATAAAAAGAGCAAGACACATTGCGCTGATGCCATATAGTGTTGACTGAGTCTGAAAACTGAAAAGAAAAAGCGGCAGGACGACCTGCCGCTTTTTAATTACCTGTCCGGGCAAAACTGGTATAAAAGCAAAATTGTGATATAATACGTGAATTGTAGTATAATATTCACTGATCGTTATGGATGAGAATAGAAATATAAAAACAGGATATGTGCTCAAGGGCTATTATACGATCCTCATACTGATAGGAGTACTGGGCTTTATCGTGTCTCTGGTATTAATGTTCATTAATACAAAGGCAGGGTTGATTGCCGGGGCATTTTATATTGTCGTTATTGCAGCCGCGCTCATTTATACAGCAGCCAGTCACAGAAAACTGATGGAAAATCTCATAAGATTTGCCAAGTCGTATGAAAGCATTGAGTCTGAGCTGATAGCAGAATTCCCTCTGCCGTACGCAATAATGGATATGGACGGGAATATCATCATATACAACAACCTGTTCAGGAAATTCTGTGACGAGGCACCGGGCAAGAAAAATATCTGCTCCCTCTTTCATGAACTGAATGAGGAAGACATAAAGTTTGAAGAAGAGAAGAAGGATTATTCCGCGGTTTATGACAACCGTAATCTCAGGCTTCATTTCAAGAAAATGGACATAGATAAAGAGCTTTTTGAAAAGCGATTTATATCATTTGCTTTTCCGGAAGGGAAGGTCCTTTCGCTTTATCTTTTTGACGAGACTGAAATAGTTAATATGGTAAAGCAAAGTGTTGCAGACCAGATAGTCATAGCGTCGATATGTATAGATAATTATGACGAGACTCTGGAGCACTCCACAGATATCAAAAAGTCACTCATGGTGGCGATGGTTGACCGTGCGGTGGACACCTATTTCAACAACATAGGCGGCATAGTAAGAAAGCTTGATGACGACAGGTATTTTGCGGCGTTCAAGCGTAAATATCTGGGCAATCTGCAAAGAGGCAGGTTTGAGCTTTTAGATACCGTTAAAGAGATAGAAACAGAAGGCGATATGAGCATCACGCTGAGCATTGGTGTAGGCGTGGGAACCGACATAACGAAGAACAGTGAAAGTGCCGGAAGAGCCCTTGAACTTGCCCTTGGCCGGGGAGGCGACCAGGCTGTTGTAAGGGATGGTGAAAGAGTATATTACTATGGCGGAAAAACAAGGCAGGCGGAAAAGAACAGCCGTGTTAAAGCCAGACTTAATGCCATGGCTCTTAAAGAGGTCTTTCTCAATAAGGACAGAGTTGTCGTGATGGGACACAAGGTGTGCGATATAGATTGTCTGGGTGCAGCCATCGGAATATACCGCGCAGCCAGAGCACTAGGAAAAAATGCGCATATCATATTAAACGACCTGACAAACACTGTAAGGCCGATCCTGGACAACTTTGAGGAGGACGCGGAATATGATGATGTGTTCATCTATCCGGATGAGGCAAAGCAATATGTGGATGAGGATACCGCACTGGTCGTGGTGGATGTGAATAATCCGGATCACTTCGAGATTCCTGAGCTGGTTCATCTGACAGGCGGGATCATCATTATTGACCATCATCTACAGAACGGAGATAAGATGGACACAGTCTCGTTGTTCTATCATGAGCCTGCAGCAAGTTCGGCATCTGAAATGGTCGCTGAAGTCCTGCAATATATCTCGGATGACCTGAAGCTTAAAAAGATAGAAGCCGAGGCTCTGTACGCGGGAATATTGATAGACACCAACTATTTCTCAAAGAATACGGGGGTGAGGACCTTTGAGGCAGCCGCGTATCTCCGGAAGAACGGTGTTGATGTAACAAAGGTGAAGGAACTGTTTAACGACTCGATGGATGATTTTAAAGCCAAGGCAGAAACTGTCAGAAGCGCAGAGATAATAGAAGGTCGTTTTGCCGTGGCCGTATGCCCTACAGACAACATAGATAACCCGACGGTGGTTGCCGCCCAGGTAGCAAACGAGCTTTTGGATGTGAACGGTATAACAGGGAGCTTTGTCCTGGCGGATGTTAACGGAAAGGTATATGTGAGCGCGCGGTCCAAGGGCTATATAAATGTCCAGAAGGTAATGGAACGCTTAGGCGGCGGAGGCCACATGAATACCGCCGGCGCTCAGATAGAAGGAAGCACAGTAGAGGAGATCAAGAAAAATCTTGGACTTACTATTAGAAAAATGGTAGAAGAGGAAGCGTTATAATGAAGATAATTTTATTGGAAGATGTAAAAGCCCTTGGAAAAAAAGGAGATATAGTTGATGTCAGCGATGGATACGCGCGTAATTTCATACTTCCGAAGAAAAAGGGCGTGGAGGCTAATGCGGCAAACCTTAACACGCTGAAGCTACAGAAGGCAAATGAGGAAAAGGTGGCACAGGATAATCTTGATGCCGCTAAGAAGCTTGCGGCAGAGCTTGGAAAGGCGCCTGTAGAGATAAAGATAAAGGCAGGTGAAGGAGGAAAGCTCTTCGGGGCGATATCCTCCAAGGAGATATCGGCAGCTGTTAAGGAACAGAAGGGACTTGATGTGGATAAAAAGAAGATAGTTTTAGACGAGCCTATCAAAACACTTGGGGTTCATACGGTTAAAGTAAAGCTGCATAAAGATGTGGCAACCGAAATGACTATAAACGTGATTGGGGCATAAACACAGCGGGACAGGGAAGATATGGAAGAAGATGCGATCATCAAAAGAATAATGCCTCATAATATGGAAGCCGAGATGTCCGTTATCGGCGCCATACTTATGGATAATGACCTTATTTCCCAGGCTGAGGAGATACTTGTCGGCGAGGATTTTTATGCCAGGCAAAACGGCATGGTCTTTGATGCCATGACAGAGCTGTATAGGGAATCAAAGCCCATAGATACCGTCACACTGAGCAATAAGCTTAAGGAAAAGAATGCGCCGGAGGAAATGCACAGCCCGGAATATATCAGGGATATACTTAACTCAGTACCTACGTCCGCAAACCTTAAGTATTACGCGCAGATCGTATATGAAAAAGCCACGCTCAGAAGGCTTATCCGAATAAGCGAAGATATTACCAAGGACTGTTATCTGGATCAGGAAGCGCTTGATAATATACTGGAAACTACGGAAAAAAGAGTTTTTAACCTCATACAGACAAGAAATCAGAGAGAATTTGAGCCTATCTCAAATATAGTGGTTAACGCCCTGAAGAAAATAGAGAAGGCATCTAAGACCAAGGGGCATGTGACAGGCCTGTCAACCGGATTTGCTGACCTCGATTTTAAGACCGCGGGGCTTCAGCCCTCGGACTTCATTCTTATAGCGGCGCGCCCGTCAATGGGCAAGACTGCGTTTTCTCTGTCGATACTGGATCATGTTGTGGTAAAAAAGGAAATGTCGGCAGTTATATTTTCTCTTGAAATGAGCAAGGAACAACTTGTCAACAGATTGTTCGCGATGGAAGCAAAAATCGATGCTCAGAACATCAGATCCGGAAATCTGTCCGATAACGAATGGGAAAAGCTCGTCACTTCAGCGGAGACCATAGCCGCGTCAAAGCTTATAATAGACGATACGCCGGGTATATCCGTGACAGAGATGCGCTCAAAATGCAGAAAATATAAGATGGATCAGGATATCCAGCTTGTTATCGTGGACTATATTCAGCTCATGAGTTCCGGAGGACGTAATGACAACCGCCAGCAGGAGATTTCCGAGATATCGAGAGCGTTAAAGGGTATCGCAAGAGAGCTGAATGTGCCGGTGATAGCGCTTTCACAGCTCAACAGAGCTGTTGAGAGCAGGACAGACCACAGACCTATGCTTTCCGATATCAGAGAATCAGGCGCTATTGAGCAGGATGCTGACGTTATCATGTTTCTTTACAGAGACGATTATTACAATGCGGACTCGGAAAAAAGGAATATCGCTGAAGTGATAATAGCAAAACAGCGTAACGGCCCGACGGGAACGATAGAGCTGGCATGGCAGCCTACATATACAAGGTTTGTTAATCTTATGAGAGAGGGCGATGCCAGAGTTGGAGCTGTGCCGTTTGAATAAAGACTAAAATGAACAAAGGCAGAAGTTTTGATCACTTCTGCCTGTTTTAATTATTCCTCTGCGATTGATCCGGTAGGACATGTATCTGCGCATGTTCCACAGCTTACGCATGAATTAGCATCAATCTCATATTTGCCGTCGCCTTCAGCGATAGCGCCTACAGGACATGAACTTTCACAAGCGCCGCAACTAACACAGCCATCAGAAATTACATATGCCATAGTGCTAAATCCCTCCTTTGGTATTATTTTATGATGGTTTGATTCTAATACATTTGTTTTAGCAATACAAGGGGATATTATATTGGTAAAATACCCAATAAAATCAACATTTAAGTCATTATATTATGCAAAACAACAAAAATACCCCTGTGTTGTTGAAAAGCATATACTACTATAATATAATTTTTTTGTAAAAATGACATAGAGACAACAGCAGTTGTTTATTTTCAGGAGGTAAATAAATGTCAACTATTACTAAAGAAATGACTATCGGCGATATATTAAGAGTAGACGAAGGTCTTGTACCTATTCTTTTGGAAACAGGCATGCACTGTCTTGGGTGCCCGTCAGCACAGGCAGAAAGCCTTGAGGAGGCATGTATGGTTCACGGCACAGATGTTGAAGCGATAACGGCAAAGATGAACGAATTCCTTGCTTCAAAATAATCTTTTTATGCTGAAAGGCGTCCGGGGTGATACTTGCTATCGTCTCGGGCGCTTTTTTTATGAATGAAAACGGCTTCTGATCTCGTGATAACAGACCTGTAAAAAAGACCGGATCCGGAAGATGACAGAAATGTGGTAAAATTAACCGGATAAAATGAGGGGAGAGAGTATGGAAAGGGCAAATATGGATGCTGTGAAGGGAGATATGACTGTAGGCAGCGTGGGGCGTAAGCTTGTGGCGTTCGCGATACCGATTGCGATAACCAATCTTATACAGGCGCTGTACAATATGGCGGATATGTCTATAGTAGGGCATTTTGTCGGATCGGCCGGGATGTCTGCCGTAACGATGGGAGGGCTTGTTGTAAATGTGGTCCTGGCTGTAGTAACGGGATTCTCAAATGGGGGAAGTGTTTATATAGGCCAGCTTTTCGGTGCCGGAAGGAAGGATAAGATCCAGACCGTGATCGGAACCATGCTCACGAGCTTTGCGATCCTGGCCGTCGTAATGACCGGTATTTTGATAGCTGTGACAGGACCTATGCTCAGAGGTTTAAAAACGCCGGATGAATCGCTGTCCATGGCCGTTTCCTATCTCACGATATATCTGGCCGGAACAATATTCGTATTTATCTTTAATATCCAGGCAGCTGCATTGAGAGCCATAGGGAAGTCAACACCTGCGATGGTAGCGGTTGGAGTGACTGCGGCGATCAACATACTTCTGGACTATGTTTTTGTCGGCCCCCTTAAAACGGGCGTGTCGGGAGCAGCTGCGGCAACAGTCATTTCACAGTTCCTCAGTGTGATGATAATAGGTCTGTATATAAAGAAAGAAGGATTGTTTGATTTTAAGATAAGGTCATTTGCAATAGACAGAGAGGAACTTAAGGTACTGATCAGGATAGGGCTTCCCACAGCAATGCAGTTCGGGCTCACCTCGGTTTCATTTCTCTTTATCAGCGGATTTGTAAACCAGTATGGTGTTTGCGCGAGTGCGGCATCCGGAGCAACGTCAAAAATATGGATGTTCGAGATAATCTCCGGACAATCTGTTCAGATGGCTCTGCTCACGCTGACTGCGCAGAATATCGCGAAGAAGAATTATGCCCGGATAAGGCAGGGCCTGATAATAGGTATAATAATAGGGGTGGTCTGTTCGGGTCTGTTCTGGGCCGCGGGGCAGTTCTTTCCGTCGCAGATGCTGTCTGTCTTTACTTCAGACAGGAATGTGATAGATATAGGAATTAGATATTTTCAGATATTCATGATAAGCGGAGTGGTGGAATGTGTTATGTTCTGTTTTTATGGAGTTATATCCGGATCCGGTCACACCTTTTTTACGTTCATCTGTGCGGTCATATCCGCGATTGTTGTAAGGATAACGTTTGTATGGGTATTTGACGCATTCACGGATCTGGGCTTTAACGGAATAGCATGGGCCTATGTGTGCGCTCCATGCGCGTCACTGATGGCAGCAGCGGGATATTACTTCTCCGGAAGGTGGAAAAAGAGCAGGATAAAGCTCTAAGCTACCCGGTCCGTGCAGCTGCGCAGCATCAATGTAATAACGGTAAAAACAGAGTTCCGGAACAGGGCATAACTAATAGTTATGCCCTTATCATCATTATATATTTGTTGAGTCATATCTCTTCTCATAAAATCAGAATAAGGAACAACTAAGGCCAATACATATAACAGATCAAGGGAGGAGAAAATGAAGACAAGATCAATACCGCGGACTATCCGATCCTTTATGAGTCCGCTGTGGAAAAAGCGGTAAGTATCATAATGCAAGTCACTGCGGAAGCGTACAGTATAACAGTGATACTTCTGTGATGATGGGATGGGGCCTGCACGGGGTGAACGACAATCTCGGACCTATGCTGCCTGAAGGTACAATGAAGGATGCGGGTTTTGATGATCTGCGCATAGGCAGCAGACCTGTTTTTGCCGATTATGATCCTGTTGCGGATACGATTACTTTTGAGCTTAGCGGAACAAGAGATCCTAAGCTGGAAAGTCATGAGGCGTTCTTCTCATATCGCACGTATAAGAGTGTGAAATAGTAAATCACGTTCCCCCGCCTTGCTGCATATATACCTCCGGACGACGATTGCCGGGTTAGTCGTCCGTCGATATATATGCATCTTCGGCGGGGTTTGCACATAGCATCCCCCCACCGGGGGAAGATGGCGCCGAATGCGCAGGATGAGAGCCGTCTTGTTTGTCTTCTGATAGTATCTGAGATTAAAATATACATATGACTCGCGAAACGGACAGGGAGGGCTAAATGAATGAAATTGATCCAGATACAATACTTTCTTACCATCGAAGCTCACACAAGCATAACCAGGGCCGCGGAGCAGCTGTTCGTATTACAGCCGGCGGTCACTAAACAGATGAATCTGCTGGAGGAAGAGCTGAGGATAGGATGTTTTGACGGCGCTGTTACAGACGATTTCCTGCCTAAATTATACGCGGGACTTAAGGCATCTACCCCTCGGCTTCACATCAAGCTGATGAGACAGAGCATCAAAGAAAATCGAAAGGCATTGGACGCGGATGATATTGATGTACTGATAGAGCCCGCCTGCCATATACTCCCGCAGAGTATAACGAAAGCGAGTATGGCCTGATGATACTGCCAAAGAGAGAGGGCACGCTGATTTTCTCAAAGAATTCACCTCTGGTGCAAAAGAAAAAGCTGGCGCCCGCGGACTTTGAAAAAGAAGTATATTACACGATAGAAGGAGAAGAGATGCTGCTTGAAAGAGGGCTGAAGACCCTGCACAGATTCGGTATCAGAGACCCGAGGGCGGAGGCGGTTGAAAACTTTGCGACAATGATGTCAAACATAGAACTGTATGGAAAAAGAAGAACCGTTTTGTAACACGGCACGTATTTTTTTCTTAGAGCATGTGAGCTCTCTGATAGTCCTCGGTCATCTGAACCAGATATTTCGGAGCAACGTCAAACACGGTGATACAGCCGGACTTGCCTTCGTTGTGGAGTCTGTATACAGCGCGCGCGTACGCCATTAAAACGCTGGTCGTGAACTCCGGATTGGAATCAAGTTTAAGAGAATATTCGATAACATGTTTGTTCTGGTCGTTTATACCGGTGGAACCGGTGCGGAAAACGAAGCCGCCATGCGGGATCCCGCTGTGGTCGCGGTCCAATTCCTCCTGGGAGATGAAGTGTACTGTTGTATCATAATCCTCAAAGTAATTTGGCATGGTGACGATATCGCGTTCTACCTTTTCAGGATCAGCTCCGTCCTTTAAAACAACAAAGCATTCCCTCGTATGCTTCTGACGGGTGGACAGCTCCGGATTTTCACCGGCGCGAACAGCGTCCAGAGCCGTTTCGACAGGGATAGTATACTGCTTGGCGTCGGCCACTCCTTCAACGCGGCGTATAGCATCGGAATGCCCCTGGCTTACGCCCTTGCCCCAGAAGGTGTAGTCGTTTCCGTTTGGAAGAATGGCGTTGGCGTAAAGACGGTTAAGAGAAAACATTCCCGGATCCCATCCGCATGAGATAAGGGAGAGTGTCCCGGCCTCCTTTGCGGCCGCGTCCACATTAGCGAAGTGCTCAGGTATGCGGGCGTGAGTGTCAAATGTATCCAGGCAGTTAAACCATTTGGAATATGCGGGGGTCTGCTCGGGAAGATCGGTAGCGCTTCCTCCGGCAATGATAAGAACATCTATTTTGTCCTTCCATTTTTCAAGCTCGGATACCGGAGCGACAGGGCAAATGCCAAGTGTCTGTATTGAATCGGGGTCGCGTCTTGTAAAGATGGCCGCAAGCTCCATATCGGTATTTTCCTTGATATTGCATTCAACTCCGCGTCCGATGTTTCCGTAACCTGCAATTCCTATTCTTATCATAATAAATCCCCAACTTTCTTAGAAATGTCAATATATTGATCAAAACATGTACCGATTATATAACCGCTATGTAGTGTTTACAATAAAAAAATGTTCTGTTACTATCAGGTCATGAACGGGAATGTACCGGAAATACTTGCTCCGGCAGGCACATATGAGGCTTTTGAGGCAGCCCTGTCAGCAGGATGCGACGCTGTATACGCGGGAGGCAGCCTGTACTCGGCAAGAGCCTATGCCGGAAATCTTTCGGAGGGTGAGTTTATTAAGGCTTTGGACAGGGCTCATCTTTTCGGTAAAAAGATTTATCTTACGCTGAACACACTTCTTAAAGAAACTGAGGCAGGCGATGCTCTGCAGCGTTTTATCATGCCGCTGTATAAGGCCGGCCTTGATGCCGTGATCGTTCAGGATATGGGAGTTTTTTCCGTTATCAAAGACAGCTTTCCCGATCTTCCGGTTCACGCCAGCACCCAGCTCGGGATCACATCCGCTTACGGCGCAAGTCTGGCAAAGGAGCTTGGTTTTGAACGTGTCGTTTGCGGCAGAGAGCTTACACTGACAGAGATAATATCCATCAGGAGCAAAGCGGATATTGAGATTGAGACTTTTGTCCACGGGGCTATGTGCTATGCCTACTCAGGCAAGTGCCTTTTCAGCAGCTTCGCCGGAGGAAGGAGCGGAAACCGCGGCCGCTGTGCCCAGCCCTGCAGAAAAGTGTATGAGCTGACCGCAGATAACGACCTGCCACTTAAGGAGGGGGTGAAGGAACACATAATGAGCCTTAAGGATATGTGTACGATAAAAGAACTCCCTTATCTGATAGACGCTCAGATAGATTCATTTAAGATAGAGGGCAGGATGAAAAATCCGTCTTATGTTGCACTGACCACTCAGACATATAAAAACGCAAGGGATCTTTACATAAAACTCAAAGGAAACAAAACGTCGTTTGACGATCTGAGCCCCGGGGCAAGAAAGGAATACCTCAGGCAGACGGAAGAATATATGAACGATCTTAAGGATATATACAACAGAGGAGGCTTCAGCAGCGGATATTTCTTCACGGAAGGTTCTTTTGCCGGGGCTGAGTCAGATAACGTGGTGACGGACGTGGCGTCCCGTACGATGCTCTCGCCGCTCAGACCCAGCCATGCGGGTCTTGAGACAGGAACAATAAAAAAGGTGTGCGCGCCTGATGTGAGCATCGCTCTTACGCGAGACGTGAACAAGGGAGATGTTTTAGAGCTGATAGGCGTGGGGGAAAAAAGCGGCGTGGAGCTTACCTGCAATGTGTCCGGGAAAGCAGGCGATGTAATATCCCTTAAAGGAAAAGAACTAAAAAGGCTTTATCCCGGGATGAAGGTTTTCAGAACAAAAAACGCGGCCCTGCTCCGTCGTATAAAAGAAGATATACTGGACGCAGAGCCCGTCATTGCAGCCGAATGCCATATAGAGGCTTATAAGAACAGGCCGTTAAAGATAATACTGAACAGCGGTGAGGTTAACATTGAAATGGAGGGGGAGCTGGTAGAAAAGGCTGAAAACGCCCCGGTAACGGCAGAGGTTCTGGCCGGAAAGATGAAGAAGAGCACAGGCAGCGGTATAGAGATAACGACTGTAAGATGCTATATAGATGAAGACGCATTTGTTCGGATGAGCGCGTTTAATGAGCTGAGACGAAAAGCAGCAGACGCTGTAAGGGAGGAGATAGTTGGGAGATATCATCGTTAGAGTGAAGAATAATGCTCTGCTGGAGACAGCCGGAAGCTATGACGGAATTGATGCGATCATAGCTGATTTCGGCTGTTCAGAGGACACTCTCCTGGCTGCCGCGGAAAAGTATCCAAAGAGGAGGATATATATTCAGCTCCCTGATGTATTAAGGGAAAAGCGGGCGGAGTCTGTTGAAAAAATGGCAGAGAGGGCAATGCGTTTTGACGGTGTTGTTATAAAAAACCTTGATGAAACAGGTCTTATCAGGAAAATACTAAATGGAGCGGAGAAGAAGACAGAGGTAATAGGAGATGTATTCCTGTACGCATATAATTCATCTGCTGTCGCCTTTTACAAACAGCTTTTTGCAGATATGAGGTTTATAGCGTCTGATGAGATCAGCGACAGAGAGCTTGGAGCAATGATAAGAAAATGCGAAGAAAAAGGCCTGGCCTCAGGAGAAGACTTCATATACAAGGCGTACGGATATCAGCCATTGATGATAACCGATCAGTGCATCAACAGAACTTACGCAGGATGTATGAACCCGCTGATGAGATTCATGGATAAAAAAAACAATGACTTCTATGTGACAAGTGAATGCGGCCAGTGTTACGACATCATATATAACGGCCTGCCGACGTTCATGCCGGAGCCTGCAGGGGAATTAAAAGAAATGATACCGCATATTCTTTTAGACTTCACAATTGAAAGTACCGAAAAGATGGTAGAGGTTCTGAATCATTTTCTTGAGGGAAAAGCATTGGCGCTGAAAGCCAACGCATATACACGAGGTCACCACTTAAAGGGCTGCTGGTAACAAGGGTTTATTCAAATGCGGATAACAGGAGTTGAACCTGCATGAGTGTTACCTCACATGGACCTGAACCATGCGCGTCTGCCTATTCCGCCATATCCGCGTATGCTGAAGCTGTCAGCGAAGAACATATTAACATAAAAGTGATGTGATTGCCAACTTTTATTATGAGGCGCGACCCTGTTTTTTTATAAGCGTAAATTCCCAAGGTTATATATCCGAAAATAGTTGTTGACAAGTCTGACGTTGCTGTCATAAAATGTTTTTTGCTCGTATCAGGGAAAGTCCGCATGCCTGAACGGGAGTAGAGCTTTGGTTTCCCAACACTCTCTCGGGGAAAAGAAGCGAAAGCATATTGCAAAATGTGGAGGTATCAAATTGGCTAACATTAAATCTGCAAAGAAAAGGATCCTTGTAAACCAGAAGAGAGCTGAAAGGAACAAGGCGGTAAGATCAAGAGTGAAAACTTCCGTAAAGAAGGTTTACGCCGCAATAGAGTCCGGCAGCAAGGCTGATGCTCAGGAGGCATTAAGACTCGCCACAGTTGAACTCGATAAGGCTCAGACAAAAGGCGTGTATCATAAGAACATGACAAGTCGCAAGGTTTCCAGAATGGCCAAAGCTGTTAATTCGATGGAATAGCCTGAAACAGCAAGATAACAAAAATCCGAAAAAGCAGTTCACTTATGTGAAGTGCTTTTTTTCTGCCAAAGCGTTGAAAAAAATTTCCGGAGATTTTAAAATATATCATATTGCTGAAAGACGGCTTTTGCCGGGTATAGGAAATATAAGGAGGATAATGATGATAAGCAATCCGGTGATAGATAATATGAGATCCAGATTCAGCTGCAGGAAGTATAAAGCTGATCCTGTGGAAAGAGAAAAGATCGAGGCTGTTCTTGAGGCTGCGAAATACGCGGCATCCGGACATAATATGCAGGCATGGCACTTTACGGTCATAACTACCGGGGAAGGAAAAAAGGAACTGCTTGATGCTGTCGGGCCGGAGCCGCCCGAGTTTAAAAAACTGGCTCCGAAGGGAGCGACATGGCCGTTCCCGTCAGATTTCTTCGGTGCTCCCGTGGTGATAATGGTATCTTATGATCCAAAGGCGCCGTGGCCCGATGCGGGAGCGTTTATGGCAGCGGGAAACATTATGAATGCTGCGGAATCTCTTGGCCTTTCCGCATGCGGACTTACGGTTCTCTCAAATGATGTGTTCCGCACGGAAGAAACATCAAAAAACAAGTCGAAATTTATTCCGGAGGGATACCGGCTATACCTCTCGATGGTACTTGGATATCCGGAGGTGAAGCCGGCTAAGAGGTCTCCGCGACGCGAAAACGTTGAAACATGGCTGTAAAATAAGTATGTCTTAAACATAACACCTCCGTCTTCAGCGGGCTAAAGCCTCTGACGGGGCTGTCCTCCGCCGTTTGCACAACCACCCGGACAGCACATAACTTCAATAAAGTGATAATTCTTTTCACCGTTCTTTACCATATTAGGAACCTTGTTGGCGTTGGCGGTTCCGGAGCATACACAGACATTGACATCCATGCCCGCAACATTGTATGTTGCCTCCTTTATTCCCTCCGTACCGCGTACATCCATAAAGTCGGGATCGGCAAGTTCCCCGCCTGTGAGTTTTCGACAGCGGTACGGAGTGCTGCCTCCATAACTCCGCCTGTGGCGCCGAAGATAACGCCGGCACCGGAAGACTTTCCCGGAGGGTCGTCAAACTCCGCCTCTTCTGCCGGCGAAGAAAAGTCGATGTTTGCCCGTTTGATCATCCTCGCAAGCTCTCTGGTGGTAAGGGCAAAGTCGACATCAGGAACATCATTTGCTGACTGATCGTCTTTGCCGATTTCAAATTTCTTTGCTGTGCATGGCATGATGCTTACCATAACGATGTCTTTGGGATCAACGCCGGCTTTCTCTGCGTAATATGATTTAGCTACAGCGCCAAACATCTGATGGGGAGACTTACAGCTCGACAGATTTTCGAGCATATCCGGATGATAGTGTTCGCAATATTTAACCCATCCGGGTGAACATGATGTGATAAGCGGGAGTGTGCCGCCGTCCTGTATTCTTCGGATAAATTCATTCAAAGGCCGCAGTCTACGCATTTATGCGGGTTGATATTGTAGTGGAGCAGATCCTTGCAGACGCCGGCGGGGCATCTCTTGTTCCTGATATGCGCCTCGTATTCATCGCGGAAATAGCGGAGGGTGGAAAGAACAGGGTTGGGGGCTGTCTGCCCCAGACCGCAGAGAGCGTCTTCTTTTATATAAAGAGCAAGGTCGTCGAGGTGCTTCAGGTCAGTCATATTGGCCTGACCATTGCAGATCTTTTTCATGATCTCCAGAAGGCGGGTGGTACCGATGCGGCAGGGGGTACATTTGCCGCAGGACTCATCAACTGTGAATTCGAGGAAGAATTTAGCGATATCAACCATGCAGTTATCCTCATCCATTACGATCAGTCCGCCGGAGCCCATCATGGAGCCTATGGAAATAAGGTTGTCATAGTCGATAGGGATATCATAGTTTTCAGCAGATATGCACCCGCCGGAAGGTCCGCCGGTTTGGGCAGCCTTGAACTTTTTGCCACCGGGTATCCCGTCGCCTATCTCTTCTATTACCTCGCGCAGGGTAGTTCCGAGTTCTATTTCTACAAGGCCTGTGTTGTTGACCTTGCCGCCAAGCGCGAAGACCTTTGTTCCCCTGGATCTTTCCGTGCCAATTGGAAAGAACCAGTCAGCACCGTTTATGATGATACGCGGGATATTGGCCCATGTCTCTACATTATTAAGGATGGTGGGCTTTCCGAAAAGGCCCTTAACGGTCGGGAATGGAGGCCGGGGACGGGGTTCACCCCTGTTTCCTTCGATGGATGTCATAAGCGCGATTTCCTCGCCGCAGACAAACGCGCCGGAGCCGAGCCTTAATCCTATATCAAAGCTGAAATCTGTTCCGAAGATATTATCGCCAAGAACAACTTGCTCTTTTGCCTGGTCAATGGCAATGCCAAGGCGCTCTATAGAGGTAGGATATTCAGCCCTTACATATATATAGCCCTGTGAGGCTCCAATGGCATAACCGGCAATAGCCATGGCTTCAAGCACAGCGTGAGGGTCACCCTCGAGCACGGCTCTGCCCATGAAAGCTCCGGGGTCGCCCTCGTCCGCGTTGCAGCAGACATATTTCTGAACCCCGCCTCGCTTTCCGCTGGCAAAATTCCATTTGGGGCCTGTGGAAAAGTCTGCGCCGCCGCGGCCTCTCAGGCCGGAATTCAGCATAGTCCTGATAACGTCGTCAGGATTCATTTCAGTCAGTGCTTTTCCCAGTGCCCGGTATCCGTCGGCCGCGATATATTCATCAATGCTCTCGGGGGCGATAACTCCGCAGTTTCTTAAGGCAATCCTTGTCTGCTTTTTGTAAAGCACTGTATCCTCAAGACTCCATGCGTGTCCGGTTCTGCGGTTCAAGAACAGATGAGATGACGCGTTCCCTGATGCTGCTAAGATCTTGTAATTTCATCGTATCTCCTCCTATCTGTATTTTTCAAGAATGGCATCGATCTCGGCAGGCGTTACACGCCCGTAGACATCATCATTAACAAGCATGACAGGAGCAAGCCCGCACGCGTCGACGCAGCGGCAGGTGTCAAGGGAAAAGCTTCTGTCATGAGTGTACCTTTTTCATCTTTGTTCTTTTCAATAATGTCCAGAAGCTGGTCCATCAGAACCCGGTCATTATCAAAAGGTAAAGGGGTTTGTGCTGTACTCATGATGTCCTCCTAAGTAAAATGATTTCAGTATTGTATTTTTTAAATACATCGGCCAGATGTTAGCATGATAGAAACATAATAGAAACCATTGATATTTTTTTAACACCGTTTTAGGCTGTTAAGCGATAAAAATCGTATTATTGTTGATGAGATCAGTGCTTTTTCACTCGTATAACAGGCAGGGAACCTGAATGCGGCGTAAGAAGGTGTTGACTTTTTGCTGATATGTCTTAAAATTGAGTGGTTAAAAAGGTGACAATAATAAAAAAAGGAGAGAATTCAACATGGATGCATTAATGTGGTGCGGAATCGGCGCAGGCGCGCTTGCTCTGATCTATGCGATCATACTCGCTGTTGTCGTTTCCAAAAAAGATGCCGGCACTGACAAGATGAAAGAGATCGCCAAGGCTATCTCAGACGGTGCGAAGGCATTTCTTTTTTCCGAGTATAAGATACTCGTGGTGTTCGTAATTGTTTTAGGGGTTATTCTTGGATTTGCCATCAGCTGGACAACAGCTCTTTGCTTCCTTGTCGGCGCTGTTTTCTCAGTGCTTGCCGGCTATGTGGGAATGAGTGTGGCAACAAAGGCTAATGTAAGGACAGCAAACGCTGCAAGGACACAAGGCATGAACGGTGCTCTTAGCGTAGCATTTAAGGGTGGCGCTGTTATGGGTATGTGCGTTGCAGGTCTTGGCTGCCTTGGAGTAAGCGCGATCTATTTCATTACAAAAGATGTAAATGTTATGTTCGGCTTCTCGCTCGGAGCTTCCTCTATAGCGCTCTTTGCCCGTGTTGGTGGCGGTATCTACACTAAAGCCGCAGACGTAGGCGCTGACCTTGTAGGCAAGGTTGAAGCAGGTATCCCGGAGGACGATCCCCGTAACCCCGCCGTTATCGCTGATAATGTTGGTGATAATGTCGGCGATGTTGCAGGTATGGGTGCAGACCTCTTTGAGTCTTATGTAGGTTCTCTTATATCTGCTCTTACCCTCGGTGTCGCATGGGTAACACAAAATTTAGATAAAACAGTGGAAGCGGCTGTTTTTGATTCCTATGTATTATTCCCGGTGCTCATTTCAGCGATCGGTCTTATAGCTTCCATCGTCGGCACACTTTTTGTTCGCACAAAGGAAGGAAAGAACCCGCAGACGGCCCTGAATGTCGGAACCTATGTTTCGGCTGCAGTTGTTATCATCGCGGCGTTCCTTGTTTCCATATTCTTCCTTAACAGCGTAAAGCCGGCTGTGGCTGTACTGGCCGGTATTGTGGTGGGTCTTCTCATAGGTACACTGACAGAAGTATATACATCTGAAAGATTCAAATCTGTTAAAGAGATCGCGAAGCAGTCAGAGACCGGAGCCGCAACTACGATAATCTCAGGTCTTTCTGTTGGTATGAGATCAACGGTTCTTCCGATCATCATGATCTGTATCGGAATCTTTGTTTCCTATATGCTGATGGGCGTATTCGGGATCGCTCTTGCGGCAGTTGGTATGCTTTCAACAACAGGCATCACCGTTGCTGTCGATGCTTACGGTCCGATAGCGGATAATGCCGGCGGTATAGCAGAGATGAGCGGACTTGATGAAAGTGTTCGTGAGATAACAGATCAGCTTGACTCCGTAGGTAATACAACTGCAGCTATCGGTAAGGGATTCGCGATCGGATCAGCAGCCCTTACAGCTCTGGCACTGTTCACATCCTTCGCGCAGAACGAGAAGGTTGTTCAGTTCTTCGGAGATGGTAAGTTTAAGATTGATATTCTGGATTCCAACGTAGTTATAGGTCTTCTTATCGGCGGTATGTTAACTTTCATTTTCTCAGCGCTGACAATGTCTTCTGTTTCAAAGGCAGCTAACCACATGATAGAGGAGGTTCGCCGCCAGTTCAGAGAGATACCGGGACTTCTTGACGGAAATGCTACTCCGGATTACAAGACCTGTGTTGCGATCTCCACAAAGGCTGCATTAAGGCAGATGATCGTTCCCGCGGTGATCGCTATCGTTGCGCCTATCCTTGTGGGATTCCTCCTTGGTGTTGAAGCTCTTGGCGGACTCCTTGCAGGCGCTCTGGTAAGCGGTGTGCTCATGGCTATATTCATGAGTAACTCAGGCGGCGCGTGGGACAATGCAAAGAAATATATTGAAGGCGGAAAGCACGGCGGAAAGGGCAGTCCTGCTCATGCGGCAGCTGTTGTCGGTGATACGGTAGGTGATCCGTTCAAGGATACATCAGGACCGTCGATCAACATCCTCATCAAGCTGATGACGATCGTGTCGCTTGTATTCGTGCCTGCATTCATAAGTGTGTTTAACTCACTCGGATGCTCAAGCCTTCTTGAATTCTTCTTCAAATAAGACAGGGCTTGATCAATATTGATCGTGTTAAAGGAGCCGGAATGGTGTACTGCCCGTCAAGTGGACAGTGAATAATTAAAAATCAGTTTCGCCAGTCGTGTTAGCGGCTGGCGAAATTTTTATGCCGCCACAAGGTACTGATTGTGATATTCAACAGGTGTCATTAGGTGTAATTCCCGTTGTATACGCTTTGTGTTGTAGTATGTTATATATGATCCAATCGTTTGGGTCAGGACGTCTTTTTCTTTGGATCTTTTGCCATAGTATGTTTCTCGTTTCAAGATCTCCCCGGAAGCCTTCCATCGGTCCATTATCAATGCAGTGAGCAACTCTCGACATACTTTGTTTCATGTGTTGTTTCTTGAGTTTTGTCCTAAGCTGTGGGCTTGTATACTGGAAACCTCTGTCGCTATGAAGCAAAGGGTGAGCGTCTGGTTTACTTTGTACAGCTGCATCAAACGTATTCATAACCAAAGGA
>JAZRZO010000023.1:0-3954 GCA_045601405.1 Lachnospiraceae bacterium
TTCGCCTGTGCTTCGAGTTCAGCAAAGACTGCCTCAGGTATTATTATGGTTGCGCCGGCATATTCGCCTTTCTCGAGTAAGGCTGTGACGCGGCCGTCTATGACGACACTTGTATCGGGTACGACTATCATATGATATTCATTATATTATTGAGTGCGCATTAGATATTATTTTAATGATGGTATAAGAGGCAAGAGTTGTCAGGCGGTTAAAAAGAGGGGAGGGGGTCTAAATATAATGGAGAGATTTTGAGAGCTAACTCAAGCTGCCGGGACAGCATCGAGGAAAAAAATATATCACAATTATTCGTTTAGAAGAACAGTAAGCTGATTCTGCAGTTCTGGTATATCATATGTAATCACATCAAACACAATCTGCAAATCTACACGAAAATACTGATGAATCATCTGATTACGGAAATTCTTCACATCAGCCCAGGGAATTTCAGGATGTTGTTTTTTCAGCTCATCAGATATGTGTACCGTTGCTTCTCCAATTACTTCAAGAGAACGGATGATAATATCCTGCATATCTTCATCATCCAGAAACTCTTCCTTCGTGTGACCTTGCAGAGTACTTTGTATCCTCTCACAGCGCTGAAGCATATGATTCAAGAAAACAGCATCGTTTTTCATGCTGCGGCTGTCTCCACACCGAAAAGAATCATCTCTTCTTTAACATATGACTCTATTGACGGCTCAATCCAGTCAATTCCGACAAGATCAACATTACGCTCAAAAAGCTCTTCAAGATAATATTTCAGCCACATAAACTGTCTAAGATGCACTACATCAGTTCCAAATCTATAAAGGATATCTACATCAGAATCAGAGGTATCTTCTCCGCGTGAAACAGACCCGAATAAACCAAGAGTTTCAATCCCGAAACGTTCCCGTATCTCAGGAAGATGCGCTTCAAGTTTTGATAAGACGTCAGATTTGATACTCTGGTATTCTGCCATGAATATTAGTTATTTTGTTCTCCTTGAATATATCCTTTTGCAGCACACCCCTGACCAGACTAACCATCTAACCTACTTCACAAAAACGCCGCAGACCTCACACCGTGGATACTCAACACCCCTCACCCGAAGCGCCCATATCTTTTCATAAACATCTGCCGAAGACACGCCTGAAAAATACCGCATAACTTCATCTGCAGAAAAGTAATGCGTCATTATCCCGTCGCCGCGGAGAAACGAATGAACCTCTAATTCATCCCCCTTTCCAAACCTGAAATCATCAACACCAAACCCGGCAAAATAGAGCGTGCCGCCGGGCTTTAACACCCTCAGAAGTTCAGCCGCAGCGACATACCTGTCACCATCAAAAAGATGCCCCAACACATGTCTGCAGAAAACAGCATCAAACACCTCGTCTTTGAACGGAAGAAACCTGACATCTGCTGCAGCCGCATACGCAGAACCTGCAAGCCGCACAGCTTCAGACGAGATATCAACACCAAATGCCTTCACCCCGTGAGATAACAACGCATGAAGAGATTTCCCATTACCGCAGCCGGTTTCGAGAACAACTGCACCGAAGGGAAGAGAGGGAATATCAGCCGCACCGCCCCATCGTCTTCCGCGGAGACAGTAATCAGACTGAAACTCGTTTTCCATAAAAATCAGGACGTAAGAAACTCTTTTAACTTCGGCATCAGCTCAAGCCCGTCACGGTAGCCGTCCTGATATAATGCCTCTATCTTTACCTGATCGAAGTCGAGACGTCCCACTTCCACAGGCTTTTTCGGACGGATAACAAACGCAGTGCCGGCTTTTTCCGCCTCAGCAATCTCTAAAAGGGCTTTATTGTAGCGGATATGACGAGTCGCAATTTTTCCGACAAACTTCTGATACGGAAGATACCAAAGCCAGAGAAGCGGCAGAATCTTATTGATTTTCTTGCGATATGCAGCATCCTGCGTAAGAACTAAGACAACCTTCTTATTTCCGGCTGCAAATGCCTGCTTAATGGGAAGAGAATCCACAATCCCGCCGTCGAGATATTTTTTGCCGTTCAGTTCGACCTTCTTTGAAATAATCGGCAAAGCCATAGTAGCAGCAAGCTTCATATACTCTTCATCCGGGTCACGGATTAAGAGATACTCTGATTCTGCTGTTTTTACGTTAATGACACCTACATAAAATTTCGCAGGATTATTTCTTGCCGTCTCAAAATCATACGGTTCAAGTTCATGGGTGAGTGTCTTGAAGATAAACTCGATGCCGAACATATTTCCGGTCTTAAAAAGACTTCTGAGACTGAAGTAGCGTTTATCGTGCGCATAATTAACAATAATTTTCCGCGCACGGCCGAACTGCTTTGAAAGATACGTTGTTGCATGGCATGCACCGGACGAAACGCCGTAGCACGAGGTAAAGTCCATGTCATTTTCGATTAAAGCATCGATTACGCCCGCAGTATATGCACCGCGCATACCTCCGCCTTCGAAAATTATGGCCGCATCATTCAACATGTGAATATATCATTAGCCTTCTCCTTATTTTATCCTGTTGGATGATTCTCGGAAATGATATATGGAATTAAGCAGTAATTCATAATCACAATGCATCTGGTAAGATATCTGCCTTCGTCACTCATCATATTCATAATCACCCTTCTTTCAATTATAGGGCCATTTTCGACAGACATGTATCTGCCGGGACTTCCTGAGATTGTCAAATACTTCGATACTACGGTAGCAATCTTAAATGCCACCCTCTACGGCTTAGTATTTACTCAGGCTTTAGGCATTCTTCTGTTAGGTCCTGTCAGTGATAAGTACGGCAGAAAACCAGTGCTTCTCGGAAGCATTGTTGTCTATATTATATCAAGCGTTCTCTGCGGAGTTTGCCCAAATATTGCAGCATTTATTGTCTGCAGGCTGATTCAGGGATTTGCTGCGGGAGGGCTTATGGTTATTTCGACGGCTCTTGTTAAAGACTGTTTCCAGGAAAAAATCAGAGACAGAGTGCTTACATTAGTCATGGTCTTTTCAGTAATTGGCCCTCTTTTATCCCCGATTATCGGGTCATGGCTTATCGATATGGTAAACTGGCAGGCAACTCTGGTGTTTCCTGGAGTCCTTATGATTCTGGGACTGATCTTATCTCTCTTCCTCGGAGAGTCCCTTCCAACAGACGAAAAGTTTACCGGAAGCATTTCAAGTGTTCTTCTGCATATGGGCACACTCTGTAAAAACAAGGCGTTTACCTATTTCCTCATCTCGATGGGGATATTTTCCCTGCCGTTTCTGGCATACTTGTCAGTTTCTGCCTATATCATGGAAGATGGATTCGGCATTTCAAAGATGGCATACAGTCTGTTCCTCGGCGCAAATGTAATTATTGGAACATTGGGCATGGTTATTGTAAGAAAAGCCACGAAGAAATCAGGTGCGAAAAGTACAGCGCGTGTTATTCTTATCTCCTGTATTCTAAGCGGGATTCTGATGCTTTTATTCGGGCACATGAATGAGTTTGTCTTTATCGCATGCTTTATCCCCTGCGCGATTGCGGCAATTACTGCAAGACCTTACGCGCTTGGTATTCTGCTTCGTCAGTATGATAAGGATACAGGGGCAGTGTCAGCTCTTTTTAACTTCGCGCTGATTTTCTTAGGCTGCGTCGGTATGATTTTAGGAACGCTTCCCTGGCCATCGTACGTCAGCGGACTTGGCATCTGTATTCTTGGAACAGGCATCATTGCCCTTGTCTTCTGGATTCTCTTAAAAGCGGGCGGCATGAAACTTAAAGGAATGGATTAGATGATTCTCCCGCTTGCCGTATCCGCAGCGGCGGTTTTTATCACCCTTATCATTGCATCCGTTCAGGATGTAAAATGCAGAACGGTTTACCGGATTACGTGGTATCCGGCAGTTGTTGTTGGGATTATCTGTGCTGTTATATTCTGGACGGAAAAACTCCCCTCAGGGCTGACTGTACTTATCATC
>JAZRZO010000024.1:0-16385 GCA_045601405.1 Lachnospiraceae bacterium
AAAAAGATAGCAGCATTAAAGAATCATATCTGGGGTTTGTAAAAAGCAATAAAAAGAATATAATGGTGGAGAAATCTTTGATTCTAAACAGGTTTAAGGGATGCTCTGTCTGTTAAATTCCTACAGTAAATTTACGCTATCAATGATCACAAATGGCTTGTTGATATCGAAAAATCTTGTATAATATAGTAAAGGAATAAGTGTACTTTTTACTATAAAAGAGAAAAGGAGTTAAGGTATGAAAGTATTTGGTATTTGCTGCGGCCGTAAAGGCGGCAACACAGAGATAATGATGCAGGATCTTTTTACCGGGGTTAAGAATGTGGATCCGGAAGCGGAATGTTCATTCATTAACCTGCAGGATGCTGAGATCAAGTCCTGCATAGGTTGTGAGACCTGCATGACGAAGCATGTGGCAGGGGATTTTGATTTCCGTTGCATCCATGGAACAGATCAGGATCATTTCTATTTCATCGAACAGCAAATGAGAGCTGCGGACGCGATAATCGTTTCCGCGCCGGCTTATAACCTGATCCCGCCGGGAATCATGATACGTTTCCTGAACAAGCTTCACGCTTCAGGCGATTACCGTAAGATCACACAGGGCGTTGACATCTGCAAGGTGGGTGCATGCTTCTCGATTGGCGGAACCGACTGGACAGACTACATCCCTAACCTTATGCGCATGATCACGATGGAGCTGGTTGGTGTATTTGATGGAGTTGTGGATTCAGCTCACTTCGATTTCCAGACATCTAAAGGCGCAGTACTCCTTGACGAGAGCATCGCTCCGCGTATGCGGCAGATGGGTGAAACAGTTGCGAAAGCTGTTCAGTATAAGAAGGAAACCGGAAAGAATGCCGAGTATGTTGGCCCGAAGGGTATCTGTCCGTACTGCCACAGCAGCCTGCTTCGCATAGGCGAGGACGGAACTCCGTACTGCCCGCAGTGCTTCGTTAAGGCTACGGTTAGCGTGGAAGACGGCAAGGTTAAGGTTGACTTCCTTCCGGAAGATATCGAAAAGAGCCGCTGGGGCGTTTATGGTCAGGCTCTTCATATGAAGAACATCGGCCTCGGCCATAAGAAGGCAGCAGAAGGCGCAGAAAAGATCAGAACAACGTTTGCGGAGCAGTATAAAGACAAGATTGAGGCATCAAGGATTGCTTTCCCGCCGCTCGGCTAAGCTGCAGATTTAGTAAAAGTTAAGTAAAAGAAGACAGAGCACGGTTCTCTGTCTTCTTTTTTTTGTGTCTCGCTTCGCAAAGCCTTCCCCCTCCGGGGTGGCGCCGGAGGTGACGGATGAGGGCATATCGTAAGGTTGATCATATAATTCCCGCCTTGCAGCATATATACCTCCGGATGACGATTGCCGGGTTAGTCATCCGTCGATATATATGCAGCTTCGGCGGGATATAAGTAGCGAGACAGAGCATTTTCATCTACGGTAGGAGCAAAGCCTTCCCCTTCCGGGGGGGTTGGCGCCGGAGGCGACGGATGAGGGTCGCACTGCATAATAGGCATACAAAAAAATAATTCCATAAATGGAATTATGGAATACAAACGGTTGACGCGCGCCCCTTCTTTGGATATAATACGAATCGGCAATATTATATAAACTTACATAGGGGTGGTATGATGTTGACTTTAGACGAAATACGTAAAAAGAAGGAAGAGTACAGGTATACTAACAAACAGTTTGCAAAGCTTTCGGGTGTGCCGTTGGGAACGGTCCAGAAGGTTCTGGGCAATGTAACTAAATCCCCCAGATATGAAACCTTAAGGGCACTTTCTTCGGTTTTTGAGGGAAACGCGCAGCGCAGGCAGGTCTCCTATTTAGATGAGGCGGGAACCGGCGCGCCGGAGTCAGAGCTTCATCATGTCAGTGGACCGGAGCCGGCGTATAGTCAGCCCTTGCTGCCAAATCCTGTGATAGCCGTGAACTGGAATACCTATGACAGGCAGGGAACGTACACCATAGATGATTACCTCGCCCTTCCTGACGAGCAGAGGGTGGAGCTGATAGACGGGGTCATCTATGATATGGGAGCACCCACATCTCCGCATCAGCTTATCGGAGGGGAAGTCCACAGGCAGATTTCAAATTACATTCACGCCAAAAAAGGTCAGTGCATACCTTTCATCGCGCCAATTGATGTCCAGCTTGACTGCGACAACAGAACAATGGTTCAGCCGGATGTATTGATCGTCTGCGACCGTTCAAAGATCAACCGCCGACGCGTATTCGGGGCTCCGGATTTTGTTCTTGAGGTTCTTTCTCCGTCAACAAAAAACAAAGATATCTTTATCAAGGGCGTCAAGTATATGGAGGCAGGCGTGAAGGAATACTGGCTTGTAGACCCTATGAAAAAAACTGTCATAACATATGACTTCCGCATTCATGATGATGCCGAGATAAAAATGTACACCTTTGATGACAAAGTCCCGATAGCCCTGTATGACGGAGAGATAGAGATAGATTTTAAAGAGATAGAGGACTATATATCCTTTATCCCGGATTAGAACACAAGCGCCTGTAAGCGTTTCAAAACGGCTCATAGCGCCTGTAAGCGTTTCGAAACGGCGCTTGACTTCCGGACTTTAAAGTGTTAAAGTAAACGAAATTTTGAATGGAGTGTAAACAGATGCAGAGCAGTAAAAGATATTATTCATACTATTATCTTAGCAACCGTACACGGGGAGCTGTTTTGTGATGCGAAGGTTCAATTAATGTGTTAGAATATCGCGGCACGGACAGAGCTCCGGGCCGCGTTTTTATTTTAAAATAATATACGATAGAGGAAAGAAAAATGATAGTTGTATTAAAACATGGAACACCTGAAGAAAAACGTGATCAGCTGGTAGATTGGATCAAAGGCCAGGGACTGGACGTACATATGTCTGTCGGAAAAAGCCAGACCATACTTGGAATGGTCGGAGACACCGCGGGGATAGACAAGGATCTTATAGAATGCCTGGACATAGTGGATGCTGTTAAGATAGTCACGGATCCATTTAAGCTCTGCAACAGAAAATTCCACCCTGTGTCATCTGTGGTAGAGGTAGGCGATGTAAAGATCGGCGGAGGCAATTTTGTAATGATAGCGGGGCCGTGCTCAGTTGAATCGGAAAAGCAGATAGTAGAGATCGCAAGATCCGTTAAGGCGTCCGGTGCAAATATGCTGAGGGGCGGAGCGTTTAAACCAAGAACGTCGCCATATGACTTTCAGGGTCTTAAGGCGGACGGGCTTGAGCTTTTAAAGATCGCAAGAGAGGAAACGGGGCTGCCGATAGTTTCCGAAGTAATGAGTGTGGAGGAGCTTCCTTTATTTGAAGATATAGATATGATACAAATAGGCGCGAGAAATATGCAGAATTTCAGCCTTTTGACGGAGATAGGCAAGATGGATAAGCCGGTGCTGTTAAAAAGAGGACTTTCAAGCACGCTTAAGGAGCTGCTGATGAGCGCGGAATACATTATGTCCGCAGGAAATAAAAATGTTGTTCTCTGCGAAAGGGGAATAAGAACCTTCAGCGATTACACAAGGAACACACTGGATATATCAGCCGTTCCGATGCTTCACAAGCTTACGCACCTGCCGGTGGTGGTAGACCCGTCACACTCCACAGGAATAGCGGAACTGGTAGAGCCGATGGCAGTATCGGCAGCGGCTTGCCAGGCGGACGGACTCATCATCGAAGTGCATAATGACCCGATGAACGCTCTTTGCGACGGCGCTCAGTCATTAAAACCCGATGATTACGACAGGCTCGCAAAAAAGGTAAAAGCAGTAAGAGCGGCGATCGCTCAGTGATGATTCGGATTTGGAGGAGCAGAGATGACAGCAGGGATAATAGGACTGGGACTTATAGGGGGATCCTTTGCAAAGGCATACCACGAAGCAGGCGAAAGGGTACTTGCATATAACAGGAGCAAAGAGGTAACAGATCTTGCCATGATAAACGGCGATGTGGACGGAGAACTCACAGATGATAATATCAGCGAATGTGATATCATCATAATCTGCACATATCCTGATGCGGCCGCTGATCTTTTAAGAAGGATAGCTCCATACGTAAGAAAAGATACGATAGTGATGGACGCATGCGGAACGAAACGCAGAGTCTGCGAGCTTTGCTTTCCCATAGCCGCGGAATACGGCTTTACTTTTGTGGGAGGACACCCCATGGCAGGCACAAAAAATTCCGGCTTTAAATATGCGTTTTCCACACTTTTTAAGGACCAGCCCATAGTGCTTGTGCTTAAAGAGCCGGGCGACATATTTATGCTGGATAAGATCAAAAAGCTGCTGTCGCCGGTAGGCTTTGGGACAATATCGGTAACGACCGCGGACGCGCACGATAAGATGATAGCCTTCACCTCGCAGATGCCGCATATCATTTCAAACGCTTTTATCAAAAGCCCGGAAGCCACAGGACACAAAGGTTTTTCCGCGGGGAGCTACAAGGATCTTACCCGGGTGGCATGGCTGAATCCGGGAATGTGGACAGAGCTGTTCATGGAGAATAAGGACAATATCCTTGAAGAGTTGTCTGTCCTTATAAGCAATCTTAAAAAATATGAAACCGCCATAAAAGAGGACAACGCAGAAGAGCTGACAAGGCTTCTTGATGAGGGAAGGATAAGGAAAGAAGAAGTAGACGGAAATCAGCAATGAAAAGAATAAAGTTGACAATATCATATGACGGAACTGATTATGTAGGCTGGCAGGTGCAGAAAAACGGAACTGCTGTGGAGCAGGTCGTAAACACTCACCTGTCGGCTCTTTTTAATGAAAACATCCGTGTTATCGGAGCCAGCAGGACAGATTCGGGTGTACACGCTCTGGGAAATGTGGCTGTATTTGACACAAATACACGCATACCGCCGGAAAAGATAGCCCCGGCAATGAACCAGCGGCTTCCGGAGGACATAAAGATAGTTAAGAGCGAGGAGGTTGAGGGCAGCTTTCATCCCAGGTATACAGACTGCACAAAAACATACAGATATACAATACTTAACAGCAGAGTGGCGCTGCCTTTAAAGATAAGATATGCTGACTATATCTATTATGAGCTTGATACGGGGAAGATGAAAAAAGCCGCAGACTATCTTATCGGCGAGCACGATTTTAAAGCGTTCTCTTCATCAGGAGGGCAGCAAAAAACGACTGTGAGGACGATATATTCAATTGACATAGAAGAGGAAAGCCTTGAAGATGAGATCTGCCGTGAGCTGGCTTACTTTAAACCCAAAATGGTACATATAACCGTTAGGGGAAACGGCTTTTTGTATAATATGGTTCGCATCATAGCAGGAACTCTGGAGAAGGCGGGAATGGGGATCTATCCGCCGGAGCATATAAATGAAATACTCATAAGCCGCGACAGACGCCTGTCCGCGCCAAAAGCGCCCGCCCGCGGGCTGACACTTGTAAAGATTGATTATTGACCGGAATTATGCTAAAATCAGCTATTGCGTAAAGAACCCTAAGGAGGAATTATTTCAGATGGATATTAAAGTGGAAAAGTTGGAAAACAACGTGGCGAAGCTCACCGTGGAAGTGGAAGAGGATAAGGTTACAGAGGCGCTTGGCAAAGCCTATAACAAAGTAAAAAATCAGATATCCATGCCCGGCTTCAGAAAGGGCAAGGTTCCTCAGAAAATGGTGGAAAAGGTGTACGGCGTTGAGATCTTATATGATGATGCTGCAAACTTTCTTATAAACGACAGCTATCCGGAAGCATATGATGAGGCCATGAAGGAAATAGAGATAGTTTCTCAGCCTCAGATAGAAGATATCGACATTCAGAAAGGAAAAGCATTCACATATACCGCAAAGGTCGCAGTAAAGCCTGAGGTAGAGCTGGGTGAATATAAGGGTCTGGAATATACAAAGACCGAGGTTGAAGTTACCGAGGAAGAGATAAACGAAGATATCGAAAAGACAAGAGAACTCAACAGCAGGAGAGTTCCTGTGGAAGATCGCCCCGCTCAGATGGGAGATATCGCCGATATAGATTTTGACGGCTATGTTGACGGAAAGAACTTTGAAGGCGGAAAAGCCGAGGGCTACAGCATCGTGCTCGGATCACATTCCTTCATAGACACCTTCGAAGACCAGATCGCAGGTCATAACATAGGCGATGAATTTGATGTAAATGTCACATTCCCGGAAGGATATCAGGCAGCAGAGCTTGCGGGAAAGCCAGCGGTATTCAAGGTTAAATTAAATGACCTTAAGGTTAAGGAGCTTCCGGCTCTTGATGACGAATTCGCGGCGGAGGTTTCCGAGTTTGATACTCTTGAGGAATACAAGGCCGACATCAGAAAAGGCATACAGGAAAGAAAAGATCAGGAAGCAAAAAGCGCGGCTGAAAGAGAAGTGGTAAAACAGCTTGTGGATAACGCAAAGATGGATGTTCCGGATCTTATGATAGATGCCCAGGCACAGCAGAGCGCAAGAGAGTTTGCCATGAGGATGCAGAGCCAGGGAATAAGCATGCCGCAGTACTTAAACCTTGTAGGACAGACAGAGGAGAAATTCATGGAAGACATGAAGCCGCATGCGCTTCAGACCATCAGAGAAAGGCTTGCGCTTGAAGCAGTGGCAAAGGCTGAAGAGATTGAAGTAACGGAAGAAGATATAGAAAACGAAATAAAGAAAATGGCCGAAATGTATCAGATGGATATAGAAAAGGCAAAAGAGCTTGTTTCCGATGAAGAAAAAGAGGCCATGAAAAATGACCTTGCGATCTCCAAAGCGGCAGAGTTTATCTACGAACACGGCAAGGCTGTTGAAAAGAAACCGGAAGAGCCTGAAACTGCTGAAGAGACAAAGGAAGAAGCTGCAGAGGAAAACGCAGAATAAACATAAAAACAACTTAGTATAATTCTAAATAATACATAAAGGCCGGTTAATGCCGGCTTTTATACAAACGGAGGTTTAAAAATGAGCTTAGTACCCACAGTAATTGAAAATACAAGCAGAGGCGAGAGGGCATATGATATTTATTCGCGTCTTCTTAAAGAAAGGATAGTTTTCCTCGGGGAGGAAGTGAATGATGTAACGGCAAGTCTTGTGGTTGCCCAGCTTCTGTTCCTCGAAAGCGAGGACCCGAATAAAGACATAAGCTTCTACATCAACAGTCCGGGAGGAAGCGTTACGGCAGGCATGGCAATCTATGATACCATGCAGTATGTAAAGTGCGACGTCTCCACTACCTGCATCGGTATGGCGGCAAGCATGGGGGCCTTCCTTCTTGCGGGCGGTGCAAAAGGCAAGAGATTTGCTCTTCCCAACGCGGAGATAATGATACACCAGCCCTCAGGCGGAGCCCAGGGACAGGCGTCGGATATCAAGATCAATGCTGATCATATCCTTAGGATAAGAGATAACCTGAATAAGCTTCTGGCGGAGAATACAGGAAAACCCCTTGAGCAGGTAGAGATAGATACCGAAAGGGATAACTGGCTCACGGCCGGAGAGGCAAAGGAATACGGTATCATTGATGCAGTCATAGAAAATCACGAGGACAGGTAATGGCAGGAAGAAAAAGTGAAAACGGTATGCCGCATTGTTCTTTTTGCGGAAGAAGCGCGGAGGAGATAGGCACAAATCTCATCACAGGCCCCGACGGCATAAAGATATGCCCTGACTGTGTGCTCACCTGCGCCGATATGTATGAAATGGTGCTTGTGCCGTCTACGGCGGCGGAAAGCAGGATGGCAAAGGGCGGAAAGGGCCTGAACATAAAGCTTCACAAGCCGAAGGAGATAAAGGCCTTCCTGGACGAATATGTAATAGGTCAGGAAAAGGCCAAGAAGGTTCTTTCGGTCCAGGTGTATAATCACTATAAAAGAGTGCTTTCAAATCAAAAGCTTGATGTAGAGCTTCAGAAAAGCAATATCCTTATGCTCGGTCCAACAGGGTCAGGAAAAACATTCCTGGCGCAGACCCTTGCCAGGATACTCAATGTGCCGTTTGCAATAGCAGATGCAACTACGCTGACAGAAGCAGGATATGTGGGAGAGGATGTTGAAAACATTCTCCTTAAGCTTATCCAGGCGGCGGATTATGATATCGAAAGAGCTGAGTTCGGGATAGTATATATCGACGAGATAGACAAGATAACTAAAAAGAGCGAGAATGTCTCCATTACCAGGGATGTCTCGGGTGAAGGCGTGCAGCAGGCTCTTTTGAAGATAATAGAAGGCACGGACGCGTCTGTTCCGCCGCAGGGCGGGAGAAAGCATCCGGGACAGGAAATGCTTCACATCAATACAACAAATATTCTCTTTATCTGCGGAGGAGCGTTTGCGGGTCTGGAAAAGATAATAGAGCAAAGAGTTGATAAAAAAGGCATGGGCTTCGGAGCGGAGCTCTCAACGGATCCGACAGAAGAGACGGACGATCTGTTCCGGAAGGTGATGCCTCAGGATCTTGTAAAATACGGCATCATTCCGGAGTTTATAGGTCGTGTTCCCGTTGTGGTATCCCTCAAGTCGCTTACGGAGGAAGATCTGGTAAGGATATTAAAAGAGCCGAAGAATGCGCTGTTAAAGCAATATGAGGCGCTTTTTAAGCTGGACGGAGTCAAACTGGAATTTAAAGACGCGGCTATCAGGGCCATCGCGAAAAGGGCGCTTGACAGGAAAACAGGCGCAAGGGGCTTGCGAAGCATAATGGAAGAGGTCATGATGGACGATATGTATGAGATACCGTCTGACGAAACCAGAAAGAAATTTACTGTTACCGAGGCCATGGTCAGGAAAACAGGCGAGGCAGGCTGAAAAGAGAAGGGGTGATCGATATCAAGCTTATAATAATCGGAGGCTTTTTAGGCTCAGGAAAAACTACGGTGCTTATACCTCTGGCACTGGAAATGATAGGCGAAGAGGGCGTAAATGACGGAAGCACAAAGGTCGCTATAATCGAAAATGAGATTGGGCAGGTAGGTATAGACACAGCATTTACAGGCGATACCGGTCTTTATACCACTGAGCTTTTTAACGGCTGCGTATGCTGCTCGATCGCAGGTTCTCTTATGGATTCGCTATGTCAGATAGAAGAGGAGCTTCATCCGGAATGGGTCATCCTCGAAACAACGGGGCTTGCACGTCCCGGGGATGTGGCCGGACAGCTCCGCGAATATTATGACGAAGACCTTGATATAACCATAATCAATGTGGTCGATGCCGCAAGGTGGTATAAGCTTGCAGGCATTGTAGGCTCTCTTGTTGATGAACAGGTGGCGTCTGCGGATTATATTTTCCTCAATAAAACTGATGCGGCGGAGCCAGGCAGGGTTGATTCGACGGAAGAGGAGATCCGCACAAAGACAGAGGCAAAGATATACAGGATTTCCGCAAGAACCGACAAAGACGGGCTGACAGCTATCTGCAGGGAGATATTAGATAAGATAAGCGCTGAATAAGAGGAGCACCCATGAGTGAAGATATAAAAAAAGAAGGCTGCGGACACCACGGTGAGCATAAGGGTCATGAACATGGTCATCATCATGAACACGGTCATGGCCATGGACATCATCACGGCCACGGACACCATCATGAAAATGGCCACGGACACCATCACAGTCACGGCCATGCGCACGATCACCATGGTCACGACCATGATCACGGTCATACGCATGAGGTGCCCGGATACAGATTGGTGGAGACTCATTCTCATGAAGGCGCAACAGTATGCTCGTTTGAAAAGGATGTCACAGGTGATATAGACGGGCTCAGAGCGTCTATGGCGGATTCCATAGAAATGTTAAAGTCGTGGCTCGAGCAAGAGGGTGCGCTTATCGGGCACCTGAAAGGATATATTAAAACGGGCGGTTCTGTTATAACTTTTTCCACAACAGGTGATTCGCTGAATATAGAAGAACATGGATCGTCGGCATACAGTGTGGGCTTTGCCGCTATTGTATTCGGCCCCACGGAAGAAACTTTGAAAGACAAGGTCCTGGAAGTATTCCAGTCTTCACCTCTGATATGAAGACGTAATGTTCAGCGCCACCTTCCACCCCGCCGGGGGAAGGCGACAGATGAGGGCGCAGTGCATGTGAAATCTGAATTCCCGCTTATATCACACCCTCGATCAGGTCCAGTAGTTCATCCCGGCCCTGTTTTGTCTCGGAAGAAAAGGCGATAAGCGGGATATCCTTACTCTTGATATAAAGCCCCTCCCTGAGCATCTTCAGATGCCGGGGAACCTGATTTCTTTTTATCTTGTCAGCTTTGGTGGCAACTATGACCGGCTGTTTCCCGCTTGCAAGGATCCACTCGAGCATTTCCTTGTCACTGTTTTTCGGTTCATGCCTGATGTCCACCAAAAGGATAACAGCCTTAAGATACGCAGAACCCGTAAGATAGTTATTTATCATCCCTGCCCACTTTTCCTGTTCGGACCGGGACACCTTCGCGAAGCCGTAGCCGGGAAGGTCAACGAAATAAAATCCGTCATTTATCTTGTAAAAATTTATGGTCTGCGTCTTCCCGGGAGAGGATGACGTGCGGGCAAGCTTTTTTCTTCCCAGAACAGTGTTTATAAGAGAAGACTTGCCTACATTAGACCTGCCTGCAAAAGCCACTTCGGAAAGACCGCTTTCCGGGAGAGGACTTTTTATTCCAAGTACGATATCCAGTTCTGAAGTTTTGATGATCATGATATTACTGAAGAAGTGATTTCATTATGATGGCGTATAGTTCTTCGGAGTAGCCGCGCCAGTTTCCGCAGATACGGGCGGCCTCCTCCTCGCTGGGAACAGAGATGTTCAGCTCATAAAGCAGGGATTTCCCCTCCATTACCTGACAGTGCGCTATGTAGTCGCCGCTTGTATGTTTATAATAGCTGGACTGTGTTCCAACTTCGTTTTTCAGCGCGTATTTATTTTCCTCAAGGTACGAATTGATATCCTCAAGAGCGCCCTTGGGGATCTGATTTTTAAAAAATGTAAGGGATTCATATCCTTCCGGAGTGATGCTGTAATAAGAGGTGTTGCGGATAGTCACCTTTTCTACGAATTTAGCTGCCACAAGGTCAGAGAGAGTCTGCTGAATATTGAAGTAATCCGTGTATTCCTTCGATATAAAAAATGTGGAAAGCTGAGAGTTTGTCAGCTGAAGGTCAAGCTTGTTCAGCATATAAAGGATCATCAGCTTATAAATAGTGGAAGAATCTGTGACCATGGATAATACCGCCTCCGTTCATACTTTAAAACCGCCATGCCCTAAGGAATAAGGCCTGTTAAAGTTTTTTTAGGTTAGCATATAAACCTTGATTTTTCAAACTCTTTTGTTTATAATACGGGTCGAAACAATCTGAGATTCAAAACATTTTCGATATTATCAAACAGCAATCCCATATTTTGAAAATTATATATTATTGAACGGCAATCAGATTTATCAAACATATTGAAAGGATGGTTTATGAGAGAAAAATTAGGATCGCTTCCACTTGTTCAGCTGCGCGAGATAGCAAAGACAAACGAGATCAAAGGCGCCTCGACTATGAAAAAAGCAGACCTTATAGAGGCGATACTGCAGATGTCCGAGGACAAGACCAGAGAAGCGGAAACCGGATTATCAAAAGAGGAAACAGAAAAGCTGGATTCCGGAAAAGTAGCGCATGGAATATTGGAGGTGCTGCCTGACGGCTACGGCTTTATACGTTCCGATAATTATCTTCCGGGCGAGAATGATGTTTACGTATCTCCGTCGCAGATAAAAAGATTCGGGCTTAAAACAGGTGATATACTTACAGGCAAGGTGCGAGTTAAAACTCAGAATGAAAAGTTCGGGGCTCTCCTGCATCTGAACAGGATAAACGGTTTTCTGCCCAGCGAGGCATCGGGAAGAAGGAACTTTGAAGATCTTACCCCTATCTTCCCGGACGAGAGACTTAAGCTTGAAACGACAGAGAAAAATCTTGCCATGCGTATATTCGACCTTATCTCTCCTATAGGAAAAGGGCAGAGAGGTATGATAGTTTCTCCGCCGAAGGCAGGAAAGACCACTCTTCTTAAAGGCGTAGCCCGCTCCATTCTTACAAACAATCCCGAAGTCCACATTCTCATACTGCTGATAGACGAACGGCCGGAGGAAGTAACCGACATAAGAGAGGCCATAGTAGGCAATAATGTTGAGGTTATATATTCCACATTCGACGAGCTTCCGGAGCACCATAAACGTGTTTCCGAGATGGTGATCGAAAGGGCGAAAAGGCTTGTAGAGCACGGCGGAGATGTAATAATACTCTTAGACAGCATTACAAGGCTTGCAAGAGCATATAACCTTTTAGTTCCGCCAAGCGGAAGAACACTTTCCGGCGGTCTTGACCCCGCGGCCCTTCATATGCCAAAGCGATTCTTCGGCGCGGCCCGCAATATAAGAGAGGGCGGAAGTCTTACGATCCTCGCAACGGCTCTGGTGGATACCGGAAGCAAGATGGATGATGTGGTATACGAGGAATTCAAGGGGACCGGTAATATGGAGTTGATCCTTGACAGAAAGCTTCAGGAAAAGAGGGTATTTCCCGCGATAGATATAGCTAAATCCGGAACCAGAAGGGAAGATCTACTTCTCAGCATAGAGGAGCAGGAAGCTGTCTATACCATCAGAAAAGCAACGGGAGGTCTGAGGGCCGAGGAATCAACGGAAAAAATACTTGATATCTTCGCGAAGACCAGAAGCAACGCTGAGTTTGTCGACATGATCAGAAAGATAAAGCTCATGTGATCGTACATCCGGATATATCCTGAAAAATAAAAAAACAATAAAAAACAGGCAGAGCACATCTGCCTGTTTTTTTGTGAGGGCAGGGGTCCCTCCTGAATGAGTATACAGATGTATACGGCAGTGTTCGTATGAAAAAAATGTATGCATTGAACTACATTTTGTCCGCAAAATAAAATGAGTACAGACAGCTTCAGGAGACAGGCACACAAAGGATCAAAAAATGAGAGCAGTATTGATGAGAAAGATTTCTTTTGGCAGCAGAGATACTCTTTATTATTTCGACTGCCCGGAAATAGCTAAGGGAGCGAAGCCCGGCCAGTTTGTTGAGGTAAGAGTCTCGGAAGGGCTTGAACCGTTTTTAAGAAGACCGATAAGTATTTTTAATACTGAAGAAAATACACTTACGCTTTTAGTCAGAACAGCAGGCAAGGGAACAAGGCGGATGAGCAGCATACCGGTTGTCTGCAAGCTGACAACAGACTGTGACGGCTTCTGCGAGTCAGCGAAGACGGCGGAGGGCGCAGGCGTTCAGGCCATCTATACAGCCAATACGCCAATAGGCATGGCTATTGACATTCGGACAGGAAAGACCTGTACCGGAATGATCAAGGCTCCGATCAACGGGCCAGCGATAAAGCCGATCGGGATCGCCAGAACATTTGACCTTTACCGCGCTGTAAAGATACCGATAATCGCAAGCGGCGGTATCTGCTGCACGGAAGATGCGGTTGAATACATGATGGCGGGAGCAAGCGCCGTGGGTATCGGAGCATATAATTTTGTCGTTCCCGATATAGCGGTTAAGGTCATAAAAGGTCTGGAAGAGTATATGGACGGGTCAGGGTATGAGACGATATCTCAGATCACAGGGCTTGCCGCATTGATACTTGATGAAAAATAAAAAGGAGGAGAAACATGGAACAACAGGTAAAACGAAAAGGCTTTTTTTCAGGATAGGACCGGGCTTCATAGTGGCGACGACCACAATAGGCGCGGGTTCTATAGTGTCATTTACTAACGCGGGCGCGGCTGGCATAGCGATAACAAAGCTTCTTTTAAGCTTTGGATTTAAAGATATCCTGCTATGTGACAGCAGGGGAATAGTTGCAAGGGACGATCAAGGCCTGAACAGTGTTAAACAGGAGATAGCAGAGGTGACGAATACAGACTGCCGGCACGGAACTCTTGCAGACGCGCTTGAAGGCGCAGATATATTTGTGGGGGTTCGGCACCGGATATCATCACGCAGGAGATGGTAAGGACGATGAATCCGGATGCGCTGGATCCGCGGGTACTGGTAAACGTCGCAAAGGCTGTAAGTGAAAGCGCTGGAAAAACAGGTGTCGCAAGGATATAATGATTACGTTGCAAAAGATGTATGTCTGACCGGAGGATATATATGAGGGAAGTTGACGTCAAAGAGATAACAGAGGCCGTGAGCAGGCTCTGCATAAAGGTAAACTATGAGCTTTCAGAGGATATGTCGGGATGTCTGGAAAGCTGCAGGAAAAACGAAAAAGACGGGCTCTGCAGGCAGATATTTGGACAGCTGGAGGAAAATCTTAGGATAGCAAAAGAAGAGCAGATACCTATATGCCAGGATACCGGAATGGCGGTGATATTCGCGGAGATAGGGCAGGAGGTGCATTTTTACGGCGGAGACTTTGAAGAAGCGGTTAATGCGGGAGTGCGCAGGGGATATGAGGAAGGCTATCTCAGAAAGTCCGTTGTGAATGATCCTCTTATACGCGAGAATACAAATGATAACACCCCGGCGGTGGTGCACTGCCGGATTGTTCCGGGAGATAAGGTCAGGCTTACCGTGGCTCCGAAGGGCTTCGGCAGCGAGAACATGAGCAGGATATATATGCTTAAGCCCGCAGACGGGATAGAGGGCGTTAAGGAATGTGTTGTGCAGACGGTAAAGGAAGCAGGCCCCAACGCCTGTCCGCCGCTGGTTGTAGGAGTAGGTATAGGGGGAACCTTTGAAAAGAGCGCACTGCTCGCGAAAAAAGCACTGACGAGAAATGTTGATTCCGGTTCGGAGCTTGAGCATATAAGAAAGCTTGAGGAGGAGCTTCTTGAACAGATAAACGCGCTCGGGATAGGCCCGGCGGGGCTCGGAGGAGATGTTACCGCGCTGGGCATTAATATAGAGACCTTCGCTACGCATATAGCGGGGCTGCCTGTAGCTGTAAATATCTGTTGTCATGTAAACAGGCACGCGACGGTGGAGCTGTAAGGCCGGAAGGAGAGATGATGAGGTCGATAGAATTAGATGTTCCATATACCGCAGAAACCGCAGCGTCATTGCGCGCAGGAGACATGGTATATCTTACGGGAACAATATATACCGCCAGAGATGCGGCTCATAAAAGGATGTACGAGGCATACCGGGAGGGACGGCCTCTGCCGATAGAACTTAAGGGCAACGTGATATATTACGCAGGTCCGTCTCCTGCAAGGCCGGGAAGAGTCATAGGATCAGCAGGACCCACCACATCATCACGAATGGACAGATACACACCTGCGTTTCTTGACGCGGGGCTTTCGGGGATGATAGGAAAAGGAAGGCGTTCCGGTGAGGTTAAGGAAGCCATAGTAAGGAATAAAAGCATATATTTTGCGGCGCTCGGAGGCGCCGGCGCCCTTATCTCCGGAACGATAGTAAAAAGCGAGGTGATAGCCTATGAGGATTTGGGAACAGAGGCTGTCCGCAGACTTGAGGTTAAACGCATGCCCGTGATTGTTGTATGTGATATATACGGGAACGACCTGTATGAAAGCATGTCAGAAAGCAGAGACTAATCCGGTACGTCACAGCATTCCATAAAGGTAAGGATAAGGCGGTTCATATACTTCTGGGCAAGAGCACTGTTGGATTTTGCATATTGTTCCAGGTATTTTTTATCATCATCAACTTTAGCTTTCATAAGCTCGCGGTGTTTATCAACATAATCTTTCTCATATGAGAAAGGAAGGATGTTGTACGCTATGATCTTTTCCTTGAACTGAAGACGCTCAACTATTTGGTGAAACTTCCGGGACTTTTCAAAACCGGCAAACACCACCTTTTCATCAAGGCGGAATCTTCCGTTGCCTTCCTCTTTCCAGCCGGCATACGCGATCCCTGCTTTTATCTCTGCTTTTCCGTTCTTACTTTCCTTCCGGTCTTTCCCCTGCAGCCGGATGTTCACCCCGTCCGTCTCCTCAAAGATCACTGGCACGCTTTTCTTCCCGATCACTTGTCCTGTTTTATGGCGTTTGGTCAGATCTGTCTCTTTCTGGCAGACCTTCTCACCCAGCGACTGCACCACATTCCGCACTCCCATGGCACTGATGCTCTGGCCGGTCGTCTCGCTGATTTCCTTTGCACAGTTACGATACGATTTTGTTGTGATCCAGCCTACCAGTTTCTCTGCGTAGTTCTCCGAGAACAATCCTACATTCTCCAATCCAAGCGCTTCGTCAAGAAGAAATACATGCCGGATATTTCCGTCTTCATCTTTCGTCCTGTAGAGAGCGCGCTTGAAGGTTACCTCCCCGAACAGCGTCTTGATCGTTGTCTGTCGCAGTCCTTTGTGGCGGTATACGGTCCGATCCCGGTGCATCATCAGGTGGGTGTCATAAACCCAGAGTA
>JAZRZO010000025.1:0-2277 GCA_045601405.1 Lachnospiraceae bacterium
TTCGGCCATTTCAAGGTTCGAGCTATCTACGACTTAACTATGTCGGCACAGAGCAATCTGTGATCCACGCTTTTAGACGGTAGAGCTCACGGCGGACCATTGACCTGTAGGTAACCAATCCACGTATATCAGAGTGGCCAAGGCCGGGAACTGATACCCCGAAGCTCTTTCTAGGTGCCTTCAGAAACAATTAAATAAAAGTTTGTGGTGATTTCTTGTAATTTACACTTGACAAGAGGTCATTACATATCAGTTGGCAAAATAAAAAGGAAGAGGCCGAAACCTCTTCCGAATCATACAGAAATAACTTAGTATTTAATTGTGCAAAAAAATACGAAAGGATCTGTATGATGGAGTCAATATTAAAAGAAAACGGGCTGAGTTTCAAGGATATAGAGGAAAAAATATTCAGGGAGTGCTGCAGCATGGCGGCAGGGATCACGGGAAATTTTCTGGAGGAGTATGACAGGCACCTGCATGACAGAAGGGATAAGAAGGCATACCGTGACAAAGGCCTGCGCAGGTCAACGGTGAAAACCGTATACGGAGAAGTGGAATACCGCAGGCATGTATATGAAACCCTGGATGAATCAGGGACAAGGAAGTATGTCTACCTGCTGGATGAAACCCTGGACCTGAAGACAGCGGGACTGATATCACAGCATTATGCGGAGAAACTGGTATCAGGCATAACAACAAAATCATACAGGAACTGCGCAGAGGAAGTAAGCGCCACGACCGGGCAGACGATAAGCGCCATGGGAGTGTGGAATGTAGTGCAGGCATTAGGGGAAGAGATCGCGGCTGAAGAAAAGGAACTGTCAGAAAAGCACAGGAAAACACCACTGAAAGGGAAAAAGGAAGCACCGGTACTCTTTGAGGAAACGGACGGCGTAAATATAAAGCTCCAGGGCAGGGACAGGAACGGAACAAAGAACGGAAAGGCAGAGATGAAGGTGGCCATCTGCTATGACGGATGGAAACAGGTTGCAGGAGACAGGTACCTGCTGGATGGGAAAGTCGCATTTGCAGGATTTTCAGGATCAAAGGAATTCCACAGGATCAGGGAGGCAAAAATAGCCTCCGAATATAACCTTGACGAAACACAGCTGCGGATACTGAACGGGGACGGTGCTCCGTGGATAAAGAAGGTCCCGGATAAGGAAACGGTATTCCAGCTGGATACATTCCACAGGAATAAAGCGGTCCGGGAGAGGATCCACAGGAAACGAGCAGTGAATGACATCATGGAGATGCTGGAAGATGGAGATATAACGGAACTTTTCCGGTACCTTGCGATATACCGGGACTCTCTGGCAGAAGACGAGGAAATAGAAGATGCCGATAGCCTGATAAAATATTTCACATCGAATGCCGCGGGGCTGGTACCCTATGGCGAACGGGTGGAACTTCCGGAATGTCCGGAAGGACTGAAATACCGGAACATGGGCACCATGGAGAACCACATCTGGAGCATGATCGCGGCAAGGATGAAGCACAACCACACGACCTGGAGCAGGAACGGCGCAAACAACCTTGCAAAACTGCTGGCAAAAAAGTGTGAAGGGAAGCTGTATGAAGTAACAGACAGGCTGAAAAAACCTGTATTCGAGGAGGAACTTACAGAGGAACTGCTCGGAGGCATCCTGCCGGCAAAACAGAATCCGGAACGCATTGGAAAAGGCTACGCGTATCCGGTAACAGGAAGTCTGACATGGCTGTATGAGAACCAACGAGGGGATGCAGTGACGCCATTGCGTATAGCAGGATACTAAAACTGTATGATAAAAACGAAAGGCTGAAAGCAGTAAACCTGAGCCACTGTTGTGGCACAGCAACTTTTAGTTGCTGTTGATCATCCTGAAGCACCAGGCGAGGTGCCAGTCAAGGGCACCGTAAGGTGGCGGAGCTTCCCTTGACGGGCAGCGAGACGGTGCTAAGGGACCACAAACAATTTTCAGCCAGAAGTTTTGCCAACTAACACTTTACAGAATCCATTAGTGGTTGTTGTATTCAACATTAATGGTTGGTAAATGATTTATGTGGTATAATTTTTGTAGGAACAACTTACAGGAGAACGCATATGCAGATATATGAAATGGAGCCTTATGAATTCTATGTTGAACATCTCGACAAAACAGAAGATGAAAACGGGTATCAATTCACATTAATCCCTGTTAATGTGATGGATGAATGCCCTTGCTGCGGGTCAGCTAACATCATAAGATATGGAACCAAGACCCGCAATGTCAGAGATATAAATATGTTCGCCAAGAT
>JAZRZO010000026.1:0-10374 GCA_045601405.1 Lachnospiraceae bacterium
AGCGGCAAGTGCTTCGGTCCACAAGTCCGGAAAGCACTTAGGCATCAGAAAAAAATGCTCATCAGGAGCATTTTTTGGGTGTTGCCGGCCGCGTCAAAAAGCCGGAGAAAGGTATTAGAACCACAGGCGAAGGAAGTACGCACCCGGAGATACATATGCAGTGAGCCGGCAATGATGCTGTTCCTTTACTATCCCGCCTCGAAGCATATATACCTCCGGACGACGAATGCCGGGTTGGTCACACTTCGATATATATATGAATCTTCGGCGGGGTTAAGACCGGATGATAACTAATCCATATATATCCTGAATTCCATGCACAATTTTTTTATGAATAAAAGAAAAACCGGCGCAAGCTATGAGGAAACAGCTTGCGGATTTCTGCAAAGAAACGGAATGAGGATCGTTGAGCAGAATTACAACACGGGTCTGGGAGAAATTGATATCATTGCCAGAGACAAGGAGTATATGGTTTTTATTGAGGTGAAATACAGAGCCGATCATAAATGCGGAGGCGCATTTTATGCCATATCAAGAAAAAAGCAAAGAACTATTACGAGGGTGGCGATGCTCTATCTGAAGTCGCATGGATATAAAATGAGCACACCATGCCGTTTTGACGCTGTACTCATAACGGGTGATGAGCTGACATATATAAAGAATGCATGGGGTCTGTGACAACGGATCAGGTGTGTCTGTGAAGGTTATGGATCAGTGTTTCTCCATCTGTTTTCCTTCATATCCTTCGAATACTATTTGTGAAATTTATGTTTGTAATTGTATTATATTATGCTATAATCTAAAAGCGCGTAAGCGGAAATAATCCATTATCGGAGGGAGGTTAGGCTACAGCTTATGTCAAATGTTATCGTAAAAGAAGGCGAATCTTTAGACAGTGCGCTTCGCCGTTTTAAAAGAAATTGCGCGAAGGCAGGCATTCAGCAGGAGATCCGCAAAAGAGAGCATTACGAAAAGCCAAGCGTAAGACGAAAGAAAAAGTCAGAAGCAGCTCGTAAGCGTAAATACAACTAAAATGCTAAAAGGGTCGGTATCGACCCTTTTATGTTATAATAACGGATCGATAAGAAAGCCTGTAGGATGAGGGGATGAGGAGAAAGATTTGAGCACAATAGAAAAAACTGTAGATCTTTCCGCGTCGGAAATTAAAGAAGTCTTCGGACAATTTGACGCAAATATAAAGAAAATAGAGAATGCGCTTTATGTAAGCATCACTCCAAGGGATTCAAAGATAATCATAGTCGGCGATGACGTAAACGCGGCAAGGGCAAAAAGCATAATAGAAGACCTTATAATGATAGTCAGAAAAGGCTCTCCTGTGACCGCGCAGGCAATTGATTACGCCCTTTCTCTGGAGAAAGGAGGAGTGAAGTCTCATATTGCCGACCTGGATGATGAGATAATCTGCCGTACTGTTTACGGCAAACCGATAAAACCAAAAACCTTTAATCAGAAGAAGTACGTAGACGCCATAAAAAAAGACATGATAGTGTTCGGACTGGGACCTGCCGGAACCGGGAAAACCTATCTTGCCATGGCAATGGCTATTGATGCCTTTAAAAAGGACGAAGTAAACAGGATAATACTTACAAGACCGGCGATAGAAGCGGGGGAAAATCTCGGATTTCTCCCCGGTGACCTGCAGAGCAAGGTTGATCCGTATCTGAGGCCTCTTTATGATGCCATATATCAGATCATGGGTGGGGAAGGCTTTGCGGCGAACAGTGAAAAGGGGCTTATTGAGGTGGCTCCTCTTGCATACATGAGAGGGCGTACTCTGGACAATGCGTTCATCATACTGGACGAGGCGCAGAATACAACTCCCGCCCAGATGAAGATGTTTCTTACCAGGATAGGCTTTGGCTCCAAGGTAGTGGTAACGGGAGACCTTACACAAAAGGATCTTCCAAAGGGTCAGATATCAGGCCTTGATATAGCTATAAAGGTGCTTGAGAACGTGGATGACGAGATATCTTTTATCAATCTGACAAGCGTGGACGTTGTAAGGCATCCCGTTGTTCAGAAGATAGTGCGGGCATATGAGGACTTTGAAAAGAAGCAGAGCACAAGAAATAAAGCCTGAAGGCTTTGCGGAGTGATGTATGGCAGTTTTTGTTGAAAATGAAAGCAGAGTGGTCTTTGAGTTTAAGGATCCGGCAAGGATAATCAGGAAAGCTGTTACCGCCGTAATGGAGGATAAGAACATTCCTCCGGAAATAGAGGTCAACATCCTGATAACGACTCCATCGGTGATCAGAAGGACAAACAGTGAAACGCGAGGGATAGACAATACAACTGATGTGCTGTCATTCCCGTACTTTGAATTTGACACTCCGGGCAGATTTCGCAGGGATGATCTGGTTTCAGGCGGTGAGATCCTGGGCGATATAATGATATGCGCATCAAAAATAAAAGAACAGGCGGCAAGATATGATCATTCGCAAAAACGTGAACTGGCGTTTCTGACTGTCCACAGTATGCTGCATCTTTTGGGATATGACCATACAGATGAAGAAGCAGCTGCTCTGATGCGGAAAGAAGAAGACCGTATCATGAATGATGTGCTGAAGATAAAAAGGTAAACATTAACAGACACTTTTAATGGCAAAAAAGAAGCATGGCAATTTTATGATGCAGGGCGCCATCCTTGGCGCATCTTCGATCATAGTAAGACTGATCGGCATCCTATACAGAGTGCCCCTGAACAATATCCTCGGGGAAAAAGGTGTGGCCTATTACGGCATCGCTTTTGAAGTCTACTCATTTCTGCTCCTTCTCTCATCATATTCGCTCCCCCTTGCCGTATCTAAGATGGTGGCCAAGAGGATCGCCCTTAATGAATATAAAAACACGAAAAAAATGCTCATATACGCAATGGGTTTTGCGCTTTTTTGCGGTATCGCCGCATTTGCGATAACCTTCTTCGGAGCGGATTTTTTTGCCGGATTGCTTAATTTCCCGCAGAGCGCGATAGCGCTCAGGACACTTTCATGGGGACTTATCATAATGTCGGTGCTCGGAGTTCTACGGGGATTTTTCCAGGGACTTGGCACTATGATGCCTACAGCGGTATCCAACATAATAGAGCAGATAGTAAACGCGATAGTAAGCTTGACTGCTGCGTATGCATTCTTTAAAACTTCATCTGATGTTTTAAAGGCAAAATACTCATTTGACAATGTAAATGAGGCCTACGGCGCGTCCGGAGGAACGCTTGGTACTGTGTGCGGCGCAGGAGCGGCGCTTATCTTTCTCGTGATCCTTTTTATCCTGTACAACAAAACTTTAAAAAAACAGGCAGATAGGGAGACGTTTTCGACAAATGAAAATGGAGCGGAGATACTCAAGGTACTGGTGCTTACGATCATCCCCGTTATCCTGAGTACTACGATATATAATCTGAGCGGTATTGTTGATTCCGGATTGTTCAGCAATATAATGAAGGCAAGGGGTATGGCCCCGGACGATATAGATACATACGCAGGTATGTTTACCGGAAATTACAGACTTGTTATAAATGTGCCGATAGCGCTGGCAAACGCGCTTGCGGCATCTCTTGTACCCAGTATCGTAAAGTCGAGAGCCAGAAGTAGCAAGGGCGATGTTATCGCCAAGATACATTCCTCGATAAAGATAACCATGCTTGTTGCCATGCCGTGTGCCGTGGGCATAGGCGTACTTGCCAGGCCGATAATAAATATGCTGTTCCCTACAAGCGTTGACCCGGATAAGGTATCTCTCATGCTGATCATCGGCTGTATCTCTGTCGTACTGTATTCGCTTTCAACGATAACTAACTCCATCCTTCAGGGAATAGATAAAATGAGGGTTCCGGTAATACATTCCGCTATTGCCCTGGGCATACATATACTGATACTTGTGGGAATGCTTTTTGTATTCAATATAGATATCTTCTCGGTAGTTATCTGCGACATGCTGTTCGCGTTTATTGTCTGCTTGCTCAATGCGAGATCCCTCAGAAAATATCTTGGCTTCAGACAGGAAAAGGTCAAAACATATCTGCTACCTGCTCTTTGCTCGCTGATCATGGGAGTATCCGCATTTTTAATAGACAGGATCTTCTTAAAACTTATAGGAAACAATGCTGTGGCGCTGCTTATAACATTAGTTCTTGCTGCTATTATATACTTCGTCATGCTTCTGATCTTTAAGGCAGTTGATATCGACGAGATATATATGCTTCCTAAAGGCGCGAAGATTGCGGCTCTGGCCAGAAAATTCAAACTCCTCAGGTAAAAAAGTCTATTCACAATTTCAATAAAAGAGGCGCGGCGGTTATACTCATCGGCGCGATAATCGCAGCTCTTGCGTCTATTGCCGAACTGATCACCGGTATTGTCTGCACTAAGAACTCGTTTAAACCCGCAGCAGCATCAAAGTGCATTTTGTGGTCGATCATAATTATTGTTCTTATAATTATCGGCAATATCCTGACTATTACAGGGACTCAGGCATTCATCAGAGCGCTGGGTCTGCCAATAAACAATACATTCACCAATATTCTGTCCCTGATCATTGGTATAGTACTTCCGGTACTTGCGATCATCGGTGCCATAACTCTTAAAAAGAACGCCGGCAGAGATGTTTCACTTTCCGGACTGGCAAAGGACACCGCGTCACAGGTCAGGGAACTGAATAATGACGTTGCGTCAATAGCAAAGGACGCAAAGGATAAAGTCGGAGAGATCAAGGGCAAAGTAGACGGAGACAACTGATCTTTTTGATATGCAGTGAGAAGGAGTCCTTTGATCGGGACTCCTTTTTAGTGTAATGTGAACAGGCTTAATCTTATTGACGAAACCGAAATGACGGGGGTAAAATTATAAAGGCAAAGTTGAAAAAACGAAACTAAAAAAGGAGGCATAAGATGTTTAAAAACGAAGGAAGCAAATTAAAGATCTTTTCATGGGCTGTTTTTATAATAGGATGTGTATGGTCGTTATTCTTAGCAGTGATCTTCTTCGTGGTCGGAGGAACGCTTAATTCTGTTTACAGCTACTCTCTGGGATATCCTTCAACAGGAGGCGGAGGTGTGTTTATTGCATTAGGTGTGATCACGCTTCTGTTAGGAGCTGCAGTGTCTTATCTGGCGGGCCTTGTAATAAGCGGATTCGGACAGATCATCAATAACACAAATATGATCGCAGCACAGAATACAGGCAATGCAAACTCATTTGCGCAGTCGGAACAGGCAACGCAAAACGCGGCTTCACCTGTATCACCGGCAGCAGCTGCTGCTCCGGAGAAGGGAGCCGGGGCTGCTGAAAGACAGGTTAAATTCTGCCCGCAGTGCGGGGCGGAAAACGGCACGGATCATGCATTTTGTCTGAAATGCGGAAAACCGCTGTGATATGATACGCTGAATGTGATCGTATTTTATCGAAGGAGGAGAAGGTGGCAAGAGGAAATAAAATACTGAAGGCCTCGGGCATGTGTATGCTGGTCTTCGGGATACTGCAGGTATTCTGCGCAATATTTTACGGATTTGTAAATGCTGAGATGATCGCGGATACGGGACAGAATACAGTTACGGGGCTGCTGGTGTTTTTCGGCATAACAGGCATAGTCACGGGATTTATCGTGATGTCGTCGGGCGCATCGGCTTTCAGAAACGCAAAACGCAGTGGCCGCCATCTTAAATGCATCATCTGCGGCGCGATATCGCTGGCGCTTGGCATCTTTTCCCTTATCACATTACTTCAGATAAGTTCGATGTCTGATATAAAACAGGGACCGTTTCCTGAATGGATCTGCCTGGTTTGCATGATAGCAGGAGGCGTTGTACTGCCGGCAGCAATGACAGCCGGTGCTGTGTTGAGCAGATTGTCTTACGCAAGGTCATGAACTGGTACAAAAAACTCTATTATGGCGAGAACGCCAGAAAAAAGAGGGCTAAGATCATTTATCAGCTGGACAGGCATAAGATTTCGATAGGAACATTCGTGATCATGCCTGCGCTTAACGGACAGGATCTGCTGGATGTGATCCCGTCGTTTATGCTTTTCCGTGAAGGCTACAGGGATAATCTGATACTTGGCCTTGCCGTGACCAGGGAAGAGGCTTATGAGGTCTGTGCCCGGATAATAACAGATGTTTTTAACGAGACAGGCACATATGATGTGAGGGGCTATTTTTTATGATAGTTTTGGAGATCCTTAAGATCATAGGAATAGTCCTTGCCTGCATTGCAGGCCTTGTTCTTCTGATTGCGGCTCTGGTATGCTTTGTTCCGGTAAGATACAAGATCAACGCACAAGGAGAAAATGCGGATATTGAAGGCAGAGCAGAGACGGGCTGGCTTTTAGGCTTGCTGAAAGCCAGTGCTGAGTACAAAGACAAAAAGCTGAAATACAGGATATCTGTGATGGGGATCTCCATGGTGAAAAAAACTCTCGGTGAAAATGAGGTCGAGGCTTTACGGGAGGTCATTCAGGAAGAAGAGATAAGGACAGATGCGACAAAATATACAGAGGTCAGCACCGCGCTGAGCAAGGCCGAAGAAAAGGAATCTGAAAAAACAAAAAAGATCCTTGAGAAAAAAGAAGAGGCTGCGCTGAAAAAAGAACAGACAGTAAAAGAAAAAAAAGAGAAGCAGGCTGCAAAAAAGGCAGATGAGGACCTTGCCTCCTTTAAGGAAAAGGTCAGAACACGCATCAAGAGTTTTAAAGAGCGTTACAGGAGATTTAAAGAAGCATTAAGGATAATAAGAGCGGAGACAACAAAAAGGGCATTTAAATATATCAAGCTTCAGTTCCTTAATATAGTCGATCATATTAAACCAAGACATATATCCGGAGATGTCTGCTTCGGACTTGATGATCCGGCAGACACCGCGCTGCTGTATGGCTGGACGGCGCCTCTTTCGGATTCGTTCAGTGCGGGAAAGCTTATCCTGACACCGGAATTTCACAAAAAAGGAATTTCACTAAAAATATTGATCAAAGGAAGAATTTTCGTCGGATATGTGTTATTATGTGCTGTAAGACTCATTAAGAACAGAGATATTCAGAGAGTCATCAATGCGGTAAGGAGGTATTTTAATGGCTGAAAACCTTGAAGGCACTGTTGAAACATTAATGTCAAGCCTTGAAAATTATGTGACAACAAAAACGATCGTCGGTGAACCGGTACAGTTCAAGGATATTGTTGTATTTCCGATGGCGGATGTTTCTTTTGGAGTAGCGGCAGGAACCTCAAATAAAGAATCTAAAAATACAGGTGCGGGAGGCGCCGGTGCAAAGATAACGCCATCTGCTGTTCTTATAATACAAAACGGAACATCTAAGGTAGTTAACATTAAAGACAAGGATTCTCTTAACAAACTCATAGAGATCATTCCGGATATAATGAACAAGCTCCTGGACAGGAAGAAAGCGCCGGAGGATAACAACGAGGTCAACATAGAGGATTATATTTAAGTTCTGCCGGCCGGAATTGTTTAACATGACCGGTTCCTGTGCTGTGAGTCATTTCGTGATAATGGTGATGATAAAAAGAGGTGTCGTCTGTATGACACCTCTTTAATATGTATTATGGTAATGTGCGGCCGGCAGTATAAGATCTTTATTTTGCTAAAACTTTTTTCAGTTTTGCATAGCGTGGAAGGCTGTCCTCGTAGTATCTTATCGGCTGACCCTGTATCAATGGAAGGGCATATTTTATAAATTCCTTTCCCACAAAGTTGCCTTTTTTATTGATCCATTCACGAGGTATCTTTTTTTCGGCGTTCGCGGCATCGCTTAATGGCACCAGCTCGATCCTGCAGGAATATTCTTTTGAGTTTTCGTCGCGTATGAAAGCTACCATCTTACCGCTCTTTCCGGAGATAGCAGCCTCTACCGCGGCTTTGCCGGCAGCGATCGCTTCATCTATATCTGTCTGTGACGCCATGTGAGCTGCGCTCCTTTGAAGCAGACTGAGTTCTATGGCTCTTGTTTTGATCCCGGTGCGGTTTTTAAGCAGATCGGCAAGGTAATTCGCAACGCCTCCGAGCTGCGCGTGGCCGAAGCCGTCTGTGCTTGAGGTCTGAACATCAGCAACGAATCTTCCGTTATCATAGTGTATGCCTTCTGATACAGCCACGAACACATCCCCGTTCTCTTCGTGGACTTTTTGCACGTCATCGAAGAAACTGTCAAGATCAAAGTCTGTTTCCGGAAGATAGATAAGGTCCGGACCTTCTCCCTTGTATGTGGCAAGAGCTGAGGCAGCTGTAAGCCATCCGGCATGACGCCCCATTATCTCCATCACGGTTATATTATCTGTTGTATATACCTTGTTGTCGCGGGACACTTCCATACAGGATGTTGCTATATACCGCGCGGCGCTGCCAAAGCCGGGACAATGGTCTGTGCCTGTAAGATCATTGTCTATGGTTTTGGGCACTCCTATCACGCGGCATTCATAGCCAGTTTTTTTCATATAACGGTATATTTTGTTGCAGGTATCCATGGAATCGTTTCCGCCGTTATAGAAAAAGTATCTTACGTTGTATTTTTTGAATATTTCGAGGATTTTTTTGTAATCGGTATCATCCTCATCCGGGTCAGCCATTTTGTATCTGCATGAGCCAAGGGCGGAGGAGGGGGTATTCACAAGTAATTCGAGCTCGCCGGCATCCTCCATTGACATATCAAACAGTCTGTCGTTCAATACGCCGACTATGCCGTTTTCCGCTCCGTACACATTAGTTATCTCTTCGGCGTCAAGAGCGGCTCTGAACACGCCGTATGCGCTGGAATTAATGACGGAGGTCGGTCCGCCTGACTGGCCGAATATGCAGCTTCCTGTTAATTTTTCACTCATTATCTTTCCTTTCCCCTGAGAACTCAGGCTTTATCGTTACAGCCAAGTACATTGACGATCTTATGCTTAACCATTTCCTTTATCGCTTCTCTTGCGGGTTTCAGATACTGACGCGGGTCGAAGTGGTCTGGATGATCGTTGAAGTATTTTCTGATCGTTGCCGTCATGGCAAGTCTGAGGTCTGAGTCGATATTTATCTTGCATACAGCCATAGACGCCGCTTTTCTGAGCTGATCCTCCGGGATGCCGACAGCACCCGGCATGTTTCCGCCGTTGTCATTTACTATCTTAACAAATCCCTGCGGAACAGAGGATGATCCGTGAAGAACGATAGGAAATCCCGGAAGCCGTGCAGCCACATCCTCGAGTATATCAAATCTGAGTTTAGGATCTGTTCCGGGTTTGAATTTGTATGCGCCGTGGCTTGTACCGATGGCTATAGCAAGAGAATCGCAGCCGGTCTTATCGACAAATTCCTGCACGTCCTCGGGCCTGGTGTAGGAGCTGTCTTCTGCGCTGACATTTACTTCGTCCTCGACACCCGCAAGAGTCCCGAGTTCTGCTTCTACAACTACGCCATGGTCATGCGCGTATTCAACTACTTTTTTTGTCTCGGCGATATTATCTTCAAGAGAGAGGCCGGACTTATCTATCATTACTGATGTGAAGCCGCCGTCGATGCAGCTCTTGCAGAGCTCAAAGCTGTCGCCGTGGTCAAGGTGAAGACATATAGGAAGGTCTGTTTCTATTAGAGCGGCCTCAACAAGCTTTAAAAGATAGGTATGATTTGCATAGGCTCTTGCTCCTTTTGATACCTGGAGGATAAGAGGGGCGTTCAGCTCTTTTGCGGCTTCAGTGATCCCCTGAACTATCTCCATATTGTTCACGTTGAAAGCGCCGATCGCGTAACCGCCGCCATATGCTTTTTCAAACATTTCTTTTGTAGTAACTAAAGCCATATTTCTTCTCCTTTTCTTCAAAAACTATATATATGATGATTATACATTAAAACCGGAGGTTTTTATACTTAAAAAACCTACTTGATAAAATTTGCTTTCCCTCTCCGGTATTTAGACGTATCGGCTATCGTTAGCCTTCCCCCTCCGGGGAAAGGTGGATGCCGAAGGCAGACGGATGAGGGGCGCAGAGTATATGAAATCTACTATCCCGCCTTGCTGCATATATATCTCCGTGTGACGAGTGCCGGGTTAGTCACACTTCGATATATATGCATCATCGGCGGGCTCTTAGACTTCACCGCCATCCCGCCTTGCTGCATATATACCTCCCGACGACAGGTGCCGGTTTAGTCGTCCGTCGATATATATTGCATCTTCGGCGGGATAATAAAATACCGGCACGCGGCATATGTATTTCCGGGGGTTTCTGGATGAGCCGTTTTGGTTCTTATGCCTTTCGTAGGCTTTTAGCGGCAAGTGCTCCGGTCCACAACTCCGGAAAGCACTTAGGCATCAGAAAAAAATGATCATAGAGATCATTTTTTGGATGTTGCCGGCCGCGTCAAAAAGC
>JAZRZO010000027.1:0-1093 GCA_045601405.1 Lachnospiraceae bacterium
TGATGTTCCGGCATTTTCTACTGCGCCGTTTTCTATCTGAACTGAAGCAGTAGTTCCGTTTACCAGACGAATGTCATAATAGCGTATGGTATCCATGAGTTATGTATGGGTGTTATAACGAAAAAGAGTTTCCGAAGAAGAAGGAGAAAACCCTCACTCTATAATTGATATATAATAACAGCAAATCATGCTTAAGCAAATGGATTCATCAGCCGCGGCTCTTCTTATTATCTCAGGTCTTACCTGTGCAGCGATGATTTGTGCCATCATCATAAAACCGAAGGTAAGATTCAAACACATCACTCTCAATACCTACTGGATAGTAACTCTCGCCGGAGCTGCAGCAATCCTTATTTCCGGACTGATAAATCCGACATCGCTTATCGAAGGACTTACCGCTGACTCTGCCATAAACCCCATAAAAATTCTTGTACTGTTCTTTGCGATGTCATATTTATCGCTGTTCTTAGATGAAATATCATTCTTCCGCTGCGTCGCGCAGATGACCGGAAAGTTTGCCGGCGTTTCGCAGATAAAACTCTTCCTTGCCCTCTATGCCGTAATTTCAGTTCTGACCATTTTTACCTAGAATGATGTCATTATCTTAACCTTTACGCCTTTTATCTGCTACTTCGCAAAGTACGCCGGAATCAATCCAGTCCCATATGTTTTAGCTGAATTTGCCGCAGCAAATACGTGGAGTATGGCACTTGTAATAGGAAACCCGACAAACATCTATCTTGCATCCATGTACTCGGTAGGCTTTGCAGAGTATGCAATCGTGATGATTCTTCCAGCCCTCGTATCCGCCGCAGCTGCATTTCTGATTCTCTTCCTCATATTCAGAAAGACGTTGTCTGCACCGCTTAAGCCGCTCGATGAAAAAGAAACGGCAATTCTTTTGTCAGATAAGCCGGCGCTTATCATCGGTCTGATTCATTTACTCGGATGTACTATTCTTCTCGCCGTATCTTCCTTTATCGGACTTGATATGTGGCTCATATCTCTTGCCGCAGCGGCAAGCCTTGTCGTGTTTATCGTAATTCTTTCCCTCATTCGCAGAAAAAGACCTCTCGAACTTGCATCCGCAGCG
>JAZRZO010000028.1:0-19988 GCA_045601405.1 Lachnospiraceae bacterium
CATCCTGGCAAAACTGTTGTATACTATTGATCATGAAAGCACCCTCCTTTGGATTATCGGTTTCGCAACTTAAATCCTAACACAGGATCCCGGTGCTTTCCTTATATCTATTAAATTTTCCTACAAAAACTTTACCCTACGTATAGTTAATATCAGTGATTTGTGTTAATATACGTAAGTTGAGTAATGACTTAGAGTCGCGGCTCATCCGCCGCGGCAGAAAGAGGAGAAAATGACAAAGAAACCGTATTATATTACTACCGCGATAGCCTATACATCAGGAAAGCCTCATATAGGTAATACCTATGAGGTGATATTAGCCGACGCCATTGCCCGGTTCAGGCGGATGGAGGGCTATGATGTGCGTTTTCAGACGGGGACAGACGAGCACGGTCAGAAAATAGAGGATAAGGCGACTGCGGAGGGCGTATCTCCCCGGGAGTTTGTTGACAGGACAGCTGCGGAGGTAAAGAGGATATGGGATCTTATGAACACCTCGTATGACCGGTTTATAAGGACCACGGACGCAGACCACGAAAGACAGGTTCAGAAGATATTCAACAAGCTTTATGAAAAGGGCGATATTTATAAAGGCGCCTATGAGGGTATGTACTGCAAGGAGTGCGAGGCCTTCTACACTGAAAGCCAGATAGAAGACGGCAGGTGTCCGGACTGCGGGATGGAAGTGCATCCGGCAAAGGAGGAGGCTTATTTCTTCAAAATGAGCAGGTACGCGGACAGGCTGATAAAGCATATCGAAGATAATCCCGGATTCATTCAGCCGGAATCACGAAAAAATGAAATGATGAACAACTTCCTTAAGCCGGGACTCACAGACCTTTGCGTATCGAGGACCTCATTTAAATGGGGCATACCCGTTGAGTTTGACCCCGCCCATGTTATTTATGTCTGGATAGACGCGCTTTCAAACTACATCACCGGACTGGGCTATGATGTGGACGGAGATAACGGCGAGCTTTATGAAAAATACTGGCCGGCCGACCTGCACCTTATAGGCAAGGATATCCTGAGATTCCACACCATATACTGGCCTATCATGCTGATGGCATTGGATGTCCCCCTTCCGAAGCAGGTATTCGGTCATCCCTGGCTGCTGCTCGGGGAAGGCAAGATGAGCAAATCAAAAGGGAATGTAATTTACGCCGATGATCTGGCGAAGATATTCGGCGTGGATGCGGTAAGATATTTTGCTGTCCACGAGATGCCGTTTGAAAACGACGGGACGATAACCTGGGAACTGGTAGTGGAAAGAGTCAACTCCGATCTTGCCAATACTCTGGGCAATCTTGTTAATCGCACCATATCAATGTCTAACAAATACTTTGGAGGCATTGTGGAGGACAAAGGCGTTAAGGCGGACGTGGACGTGGACTTTAAGAGCACCATAACCGCCGTAAAGGATAAAGTGGTGGAGAAGATGACGGATCTTCATGTGGCCGATGCAATGACGGAGCTCTGGAACCTCTTCAAAAGGTGTAACAAATATATAGACGAAACGGAGCCCTGGGTGCTTGCGAAGGATGAGAACAGCGCAGACAGGCTTTCCACAGTTCTATACAACCTGATAGAGGGGATAACCATAGGAGCGAGCATGGCTGCCCCGTTCATGCCTGAGACAGCAGAGAAGATACTGGCTCAGATAAACACATCACCCAGAGCCTTTGAAGATATGGACAAGTTCGGGCTTTATCCGCAGGGAAACAAGGTCACTGAAAAGCCGGAGATACTATTCGCGAGGAAGGACCTGAACGAAGTTCTTGAGAAGGTGGATGAGCTTTTATAATGGAACTGATATTTGACAGCCACGCTCATTATGATGACAAAGCGTTTGCGAAAGACCGGGAAGAGCTTCTTTCCGGCCTTCGTGATAATGGCGTCGGCTATGTGATGAACATCTGCGCTGAATATGATGGGATAAAAGCTGTGATTGAGCTTGCAAAGAGATATGACTTTATATATGCGGCGGCCGGCGTGCACCCGACAGAGGTGTATGACCTTACGGAAGATCACCGCAAAAGCCTTCAGAGCCTGATACTTAACGGGAATGTGGGCAGCAGGGTCCGCGCCGTCGGGGAAACAGGACTGGACTACCACTACCCGGATACAGATAAAAAGAAGCAGAAGGACTGGTTTGCGTTCCAGATGGATCTGGCAAGGAAGGCGGGGCTTCCTGTTGTTATCCACAGCAGAGATGCGGCAAAGGATACGCTGGATATGGTAAGGGCGGAACGCGGCGATGAGTGCGGCGGTGTAATGCACTGCTTTTCCTACGGTACGGAGATCGCAAAACAGTATCTTGACAAGGGCTTTTATCTGGGGATAGGCGGAGTGATAACTTTCAAGAATTCACGCAGAGCAAAGGAAGTAGTGGAAATGATGCCCGTTGAGCAGATGCTTCTGGAGACAGACTGCCCATACCTTGCCCCGGAACCGTTCCGAGGAAAAAGGAATGACTCAACGCTGCTCCATTATGTGGCGGAGGAAGCGGCGCACATCAAAAAAATATCAAAAGAAGAACTGATCGAAAAGACAACAGCCAACGCTAAACGGCTTTACCGTATTTAATATCAAATGACAGACCTCAGTAATCCGAAGATAATATCAGAGCTGATAAAGAAAAATGATTTTGCCGTAAGAAAAAAATACGGGCAGAACTTTCTTGTTGATACCAATATAATAAACACGATCCTTGACGCGTCCGGGGTGGGAAAAGATGATGTGGTGCTTGAGATAGGGCCGGGAATGGGGGCCCTGACTAAAGGACTGCTTGAAAGGGCGGGGAGAGTCATTGCGGTGGAGATAGATGCTCTGCTCATCCCGATATTGCAGGAGAACTTCAGAGACTGCGCAAACCTTGAACTGATACACTCCGACATACTCAAGCTTTCCCCGGAAGAGGAGGAGAGGATATTCCGCCGCGAAAAAAAGATAAAGGTCGTGGCGAACCTTCCGTATTACATAACCACTCCGGTGATAATGAAGTTGCTTGAGGAGTATCCTGACATAGACAGCATCACTGTTATGGTTCAGAAGGAAGTGGCGGAAAGAATGAAGGAGGGGCCGGGCACAAAGACCTATGGCGCCCTGAGCCTGGCGGTACAATATTATTCTGAGCCGGAGATCATAACCACCGTATCCGGAAACTGCTTTATACCCAAGCCCGATGTGGATTCCGCCGTTATAAGGCTTGATATCTACGAAGAGGATAAGAGGCCTGTAAAAACCCTGGATCCGGAAATGATGTTCCGTGTGATAAAAGCTGCCTTCGGACAAAGAAGGAAGACGCTTGTAAATGCCCTGTCCGGAGCTCCGGGCTCAGGTATTTCAAAGGAAGCTGTAAAAGGGGCGCTCCGTGAAATGAAAAAGGACGAGGGCATAAGAGGGGAGACCCTTACACTTGCTGAGTTTGCGCGCCTTGCGGAAGTGCTCTCTTCCTGCGCGAAGCAATAAGATAGATCACAGTTATCACAAATACGGCGATGCTTATCCACTGCGATGTCGAAAACGGACCGAGGAAGCCCCGGATCTCATCACCCCGTAGAAATTCATCCAAAAATCTGACAACAGCATAGGATATAAGATATACCGGAGTAACAGCAAGCCTGTCCCCTATTTTAAGGAAGAGGATAAGAAGAACGGTAAATATCAGCAGTTCAAGTATGGCTTCAAGAGGCTGTACGGGAAAGCGCGGGAAGTCAGCAACATGGTCGCTTATCCCGGGGTTGATATGAGCGGCACTATAGTGGATCGCAAGAGGACCGTGATATTCAATGCCATAGCAGCAGCCGGTAAATGAGCAGCCCACACGCCCCAAGCAGTGAAACAGGGGAAAGGCGATAACGGTGTTATTAAGGTAAAGTCTTGCGGGGAGTTTTCTTACCCTGATATAGATGAACATAAAAAGCAGAGCGCATAAAAGGCCGCCGTAAAACACCATGCCGGAGGCGGCGTAATAAGCGCGGTCAAAAAAGTCCGGGATAGAGTGGATGTATGGGATATCATCTCTGATAAAATCAGGAAGCCCCACAATGAAGTACAGCAGATGTCCGCCGGCAAAAATGCCGCAGACCGCGCAGATGACCAGATAGACCAGGTGGCTTCTTGTAAGCTGCGTCCTTATGGAAAGGAGCATAACTGCCGCAAATGCGAGTATCAATCCTATGAGTCCCGAAATAGTATAAGCGTTCATGCACGGATTATAGCATATTTTCGCTTTTCCTGTGATATAATGCACAAGGGAAATGAAAACAGAGATCATCAGATTAAATGAAAAAAACAGATCACAGGCGATAAAGCTGGCGGCAAATAGTCTTAAGACGGGAGCACTGGTCGCGTTTCCTACCGATACTGTCTATGGTCTCGGAGCCATATACAATGATAACAACGCGATAGAGAACATATTCAGAGCAAAGGGTAGAGACGATAAGAAACCGCTGAGCATATTGATATCAGATGAGGAACAGGTATTTGAGCTTGCGTCGGAGATTTCTGAGGACGCGCGCAGGCTGATGAAAAGCTTTTGGCCGGGAGCCCTGACTATCATCCTGAAAAAGGCAGAGGACATTGCGGACAGGGTAACTGCCGGCAAGGACACAGTAGGTATAAGGATGCCGGACTCTGATCTCACAAGAGAGCTGATAAGGGCGGCGGGCCATCCGCTGGCCGCGCCGAGCGCCAATCTTTCGGGAAAAAGAAGCGCCGTATGCGCAAATGATGTTATAGAAGACCTCAACGGCAGGATAGACATGATCCTTGACGGAGGTTTGTGTCGGGGCGGCCTGCCATCAACTATCGTGGATATGACAGGCGATAAGCCGGTGATACTGCGCGAGGGCGCCATTGCTGCGGATATATTAGAATAACCGGACACAGCTGATCCGGACATCGGAGAATATATTATGATAGATTATAAAAAAATAATATTCCTGGATGAGGAAAATACCAGGCTTAGCCCCATTACAGAGGAAATGCTCAGACTTAAGCTGAGGGAAAAAGGGCTTCAGAGCCCGGAGGTATGCTCCCGAGGTAATGTGGTTCTTTTCCCGGAGCCTGTTAATCAGAAGATCGTACAGGTGGCAAAAAACAAGGGACTGGATCTGTCTGAATACAGTGCTAAGCAGCTGGATGAGACAGATCTCGGTGCGGATGTACTGGTCCTTGCGTTGGACTCACAAAGCAGGACAAAGGTCTTTGAAAACTTTACCAGCGCGGGAAGTGTGTATCTGTTCAAGGAATATTTAGGAAGCACGGGAGATCTTAAGCTGCCTATAGGCGGGACTGTTGATGATTATACGGTGATCGTGGATATGATAGGCGGACTGCTGGATGTTCTTATTGAAAAGATAACGGATAATAAAGAGCAGGATGAGGGCTGAGGGCTCAGGAGGATGAAATGATAGCAATAGGATGTGATCATGCGGGTTACCGCATGAAGGAGGAACTGAAGGAGCATCTTCGTCAAAGAGGCTATGAGGTTGAAGATATGGGCACAGACTCAGAGGAGTCTTGTGATTATCCGGTGTTTGCGGAGAAAACGGCAAGAGCAGTGGCGGATAAAAAGGCAGAAAAAGGAGTTCTTATCTGCGGAACCGGAATAGGTATGTGCATAGCCGCAAATAAGGTCAAAGGGATAAGGGCTGCGCTCGTAGGCGACGAATTTTCCGCGAAGGCAACGAGGGAACACAATGACGCGAACATAATCTGCCTGGGAGCAAGAGTTATAGATACAAAAAAGGCGATAGAGCTTTTGGATATATTCCTTGATACTGATTTTTCCAACGGGGAGAATCACGTAAGGAGATTGTCCATGATCGACTGACAGGCCGGATCTGTGTTCCGGCGGCAGTAAAACTAAAGATCGCAGATATAACGGAGGAGATAAAGTGAGCAGTAAGAGACAAGACTATATAAGCTGGGACGAATATTTTATGGGTGTTGCGATGCTTTCAGCGCAGCGCAGCAAAGATCCGTCAACGCAGGTGGGCGCGTGCATAGTCAGCCCTGACAACAAGATCCTTTCCATGGGTTATAACGGGCTTCCGATAGGCTGCTCTGATGATGAATTCCCGTGGGAGAAAACAGACCCGTCACCGGATCACAATAAATATCTTTATTCCACTCACAGCGAGCTTAACGCTATTTTAAACTACAGGGGAGGAAGTCTGGACGGGACCAAGATATATGTAACGCTTTTTCCGTGCAACGAGTGCGCCAAGGCGTGCATACAGGCAGGGATAAAAACCATAATCTACGCCAGCGATAAATACGCGGACAGCGATGCGGTGGTTGCGTCAAAAAGAATGCTCGACGCCGCAGGCGTTGCGTACAGGGAGTATGAGTTTACCGGAAGGAACATAACCCTTCAGCTGTAGGATAAGAGCAGCGAAAGAAGGAGAGAGGACAAATAGGAAAACTTTATGCTTCCTGAATTGATCATCTTTGATATGGACGGCCTGCTTTTCGATACGGAGAGGATGTTTATGAGATTGAGAGCCGGCATCCTTCCAAAGTATGGCTATGAACATCGAGTTGAAGACTACATGGAGACAGTAGGTGTTTCCGGTAAAAAGCTGCATGAGATCCTGGAACGCATTTACGGACCTGATTATCCCAAGGAGGAGATCACGCGTGATACCAGGAAGATGCAGATGGAATATATTGCCGGACATGGCGTTCCGCTGAAGCCGGGTATAATGGAGCTTCTTGACTGGATAAAAGAAAAGGAAATACCATGCTGTGTTGCGTCTTCCTCTCAGCGGCTTTATGTGGAGGCTTTCATGGAAGCAGCCGGGATAGGCGATTTCTTTTCTTTCTATATCTGCGGAGATGATGTGTCGCATTCAAAGCCTGACCCGGAGATTTTTCTTTCATGCTGCCGGAAAAATAAAACAGAGCCCTCAAATGCTCTTGTGCTGGAGGACTCTGAAAATGGTGTTAAAGCTGCATATAACGGGAATATCCCGGTGATCTGCATCCCGGACATGAAGCACCCGTCTGATGATATAATCAAAAAGACTGTCGCAGTACTGCCGCGCGCAGACAGGGTCATTTCATGGATACAGGAGGATCATTCTTCTATCTTATGAACAAGATTGATCATCTCTATTGCTGAGCAGGCAACATCATATCCTTTATTGCCGGATTTTGTTCCGGCTCTTTCGATGGCCTGTTCGATATTATCAGTAGTTACGATCCCGAAGAGAACAGGCACGCCGGTATTAAGGCCGACAGTGGCGATCCCCTTTGCGGCTTCGTTGCATACCAGGTCATAGTGGCTGGTAGCGCCGCGGATAACCGCGCCGAGACAAAGGATAGCATCATACTTTCCGGATTCCGCCATTTTCTTTGCGATGAAGGGGATCTCAAACGCGCCCGGAACCCATGCGATCTCGATATTCTCATCTGAAACGCCGTGGCGGATAAGGGCATCCTGCGCTCCGCCAACCAGCTTAGACACAATAAACTCATTAAACCTTGCAGCAACGATACCGACCTTAACCTGTCCGGCTACAACTTTTCCTTCTAATACTCTCATTATTTTTCCTCCGTTTATTTATTGATAATTGGTCATATGGTCCATTTTTTCCTGCTTTGTCTTCAGATATCGGTAATCATATTTCTGAGCCTGTATCTGGAGCGGAACACGTTCTGTTATAGAGATCCCGTAGCCTGCGAGTCCTGTGATCTTTTTGGGGTTATTTGTCAGCAGTTTAAGTTTTCTGGCTCCGATATCTCTTAAGATCTGCGCGCCCACGCCGTATTCCCTGAGATCTGGCGGGAAACCTAATTTGATATTTGCCTCAACTGTATCATAGCCCTGCTCCTGGAGCTCATAGGCCTTAAGCTTATTGATAAGGCCTATGCCGCGCCCCTCCTGACGCAGATACAAAAGAATGCCGCGTCCCTCTTCCGCTATCTGTCGCATTGCCTGACGAAGCTGCTCCCCGCAGTCGCAGCGGCTTGAGCCGAAAACATCTCCGGTGAGGCATTCCGAATGCACACGGCATAAAACGGGTTCACCGTCTGAAACATCGCCCATAACGAGAGCCACATGGTGATCTCCGTTAAGAACATTTTCATAACCGTATATCTCGAATTTTCCGTATTTTGTCGGCAGCTTGGCGTCAGCCTCTCTGCGAACAAGGCTTTCATTGCTGAGGCGGTATTTTATAAGGTCGGCGATAGTGATGACCGTAACATCCTTTTCCTCCGCGAACTGCAGCAGCTCTTTTGTCCGCATCATCGTTCCGTCTTCCCTCATGATCTCGCAGCAAAGCCCGGCCGGCTTAAGTCCGGCAAGCCGCATGAGGTCTACAGTAGCCTCTGTATGTCCGTCTCTTACCAGGACTCCGCCTTCCTTCGCGCGCAGCGGGAACATATGTCCCGGTCTTCTAAAGTCCGATGGCTTTACGCCGTCCGCAACAGTTTTTAGCGCCGTGTAGGAGCGCTCTGCCGCAGAGATTCCTGTGGTAGTGTCTATGTGGTCGATAGAGACTGTAAAGGCCGTACTGTGGTTATCTGTGTTAATACTTACCATCTGTTCGAGGCCGAGGCGGTCGCAAAGCTCTCCGCTCATCGGCATACATATAAGTCCCTTTGCGTCGGTTGCCATAAAGTTAACGTTTTCCGTTGTGGCAAATTCCGCAGCGCATATAAGATCCCCCTCGTTTTCCCTTTCCGGATCATCTATAACAAGAATGACTTTTCCTTCCTGCAGATCCTTAAGTGCCTGGTCTATGGTGCCTATTTCCTTTGACATTTGTGTCTCCTCCGTGTTTCTGTTATCCGGGCGGGGTTTTCCGTTCCGGAATATTTTTTATGTTAAAAACCGTGCCCGCGAAGAAACTCTTCCGTTAGTCCGCCGGCTGAGGCTTTTTCCTTTGTATTCTTAGCATAAGGTGTCAGAAGCTTCTCTGTGTATTTACCGATGATGTCACATTCCAGATTCACAATGCTGCCGACATTTTTTTCGCGGAGAGCCGTGACCTTCTGCGTATGTGGAATGACTGAAACTTTAAAGCACTGTTCATCGACATACGCTACGGTAAGGCTGATGCCGTCGAGAGTAACAGAGCCTTTTTCCACGACGTACCGCAGGATATCAGGCTCTGTCGCGATAGTGTACCAAACGGCGTTGTCGTCGCTTTCGACATTGGAAACCGTACCCGTTCCGTCTATATGGCCGGAAACTATATGACCGCCGAAACGGCCGTCCGCCGGCATAGCACGTTCCAGATTCACAGGACTGCCGGGGCGGAGCTGTCCGAGTGAGCTTCGGGAAAGAGTCTCCGGCATTGCGTCTGCCGTAAAATAGCCGGAGCCCAAAGAGGTGACGGTCAGGCATACTCCGTTAACACAGATGCTGTCCCCGACCCTGGAGTTTTCCAGGACAGTCCGGCAGCTCACCGTGATCACGCATGAGCGGCTTCCTTTTTGTATATTCTGAATGCTTCCTGTTTCTTCAACTAATCCGGTGAACATAGTTGCCTCCCTGTTCCTGATCTGTTACGGGATATCCTGTGACGCGGATATCTTCTCCGACCGTCGCGATCTCTATATCTTTCAGATGGATCGCCTCTGACATGACCGCGGCTCCGCGGCCTGAGACGGGGGTTTTTGCACCTGCGCCACCGATTATCTTTCCGGCAATATATGCATGCACTTTATTTACGATCCCGGCGCAAAAGGCCGCGGCGTTCAACTCGCCTCCGCCTTCAAGCAATATGCTGTCTGTCCCGCGCTCTCCGAGGATACGCATAAGTTCCTGAAGATCGACTTTTCCGTCCTTGCCGGCACGTATGACATCCGCGCCAAGCTCCTTCAGTGCAGTCTCTTTTTCGGGTGCGGCGCTTTCAGTGCAGGCAATTACAGTAGGGATATCTTTTGCGGTCTGCATTATACGGCTTGAATAAGGTATCCGCAGGCCGGAATCGCATATGATACGAAGTGGGTCGCCCCCTTCCCTGACCCTGCAGTTCAGCATAGGATCGTCTGTAAGGACAGTTCCTATCCCGGCCATGATCCCCTTGTAATATTTTCTCAGAAGCTGAACTTCAGCTCTGGCTTCATCTCCCGTAACCCATTTAGAGTCTCCGCTTTCGCATGCGATCTTTCCGTCAAGTGACATGGCATATTTTGATACAACGAAAGGTTTTTTTTCAGCCATGTAATGAAAGAAGACCTCGTTCAGCTTAAGACACTCTTTTTCCAGTACACCGGTTATGACCCCGACGCCGGATTCCTTTAAGATAGCTGCGCCTTTCCCTGCCACTAAGGGATTACTGTCCATACTTCCTATAATGACACGGCCTATCTTTTTTTTCAGGATGATATCTGTGCAGGGCGGGGTCTTCCCGAAGTGGCAGCAGGGCTCGAGGGTAACGTAGAGGTCTGCTCCGGCAGGGTCTTCCGCACAGTTTAAGAGCGCGTTGCGTTCGGCATGAAACTGCCCATACCGCTCATGATATCCCTTGCTGATCACCCGGCCGTCTTTAACAACAACGCAGCCCACCATCGGATTCGGAGAAGTATAGCCTCTTCCTTTTTCAGCCAGCGCTATTGCCTGCTTCATATATGATTCATGTGTTTTCATTTCATTCATACTGCTTTGTATCTATGGACAATGCTTTCCAATAAAAAAGGTCTCTGAACTTCAGAGACCCGGAATAATGCACGTAAAAATTGCTGAAACCAACTTCTTCCATCCAGACTTTACTGTCGGCATCGGAATTTCACCGAATCGGCATCCTGGTCGGCAGGATGTTCGCGGGCTTTACCGCCGGTAGGGAATTGCACCCATCCCTGAAGTGTTATATACGCTATCTGTTTTTCAACGGAACAAGTATATCACCCGAAATTGTCTGATGCAACAGTAAAAAAAGAGAGGGACCTGATGCAGCGGATACGAAATCCGGTAACCGCATCGCTGCATATATATCTCTGTGTGACGATTGCCGGGTTAGTCACATTTTGATATATATGCAGCTTCGACGGCAACATAGCCTCCCCCCCCTTCGGAGGAAGGTGGCGCCGAAGGCGACGGATGAGGGGGTGCTGTCATATCTTAAAAATATTGATAATCAACCCGAAAAATGATACCATACAAAAAATCATTGTTTTGCGCGGAGGTGCGGAATGGCACAGGAAACGATCAGAAATATCAAAGACGCGGAGCTTAAGGCTCAGCAGATAGTTAAGGATGCTGAAGCGGAAAAAGTGTCTATTCTGAATAAAGCCCGGCAGGATGGCCAGCGGGCCATTGATGAGCTTGCCGGAGCGGCGAACGAGGCGGCCCAAAAAGCTGTCAGGGAAGTTGAACTTACCAGAGACGCTGTAATGGTAAAGGCTGAAAAAAGAGCCGGTGCTGTTATCGCCTCTTTTTCTAAAAATATAGAAGCTAAGCGCGAGAAGGCGATAGACTTTGTTATTTCGGAAATATCTTAGCTTACATACCGGAGGTAGATAATGGCTATTCTTGCCATGAAACGTATCAGTATATGCGGACTGAAAAAAGACAGCAAAGCTATTCTTGAACGGCTCCAGAGAAAAGGAGTGATCGAGATCCACGATTTTATAGAAGAGGATGAGATATTCAAGAAAAAGCCTATGCCTATTTCCGGAGCGGAATTTGAGCGCAATATACGTGATGCGGAAAACGCTATAGAAATACTTAATAACTATAATCCGGAAAAGTCAGGCATCCTTTCTTCTTTTAAAGGGCGTGACGTTGTGGACAGGGAAACATATGACAGCTTCTACAGTGAGCTCTCAGAGGTTAAGTCTGTTACCGCGAAGATCCTCGCCCTGGGGAAGGATGTGGCGGAGAAAAAGGCGGAGATAGTCAAATGTTCACAGCAGATAGACATGCTTCTTCCATGGGAGACGATGGATATCCCGCTTGATCTTAACGGCACGGAAAAAACATCAATATTCATAGGAGCCCTTCCGGGAGACTGGCCGCTTGATCCTATATACGAAGGCCTTGCGGCGGCGCTTCCGGTGGACGTCACAGTATTCTCCCGCGATAAAAACCAGACCTGCATCATGGTGATATGTGAAAAAAGTATGCATGATGAGGCAAACAGCGCGCTAAGGAGCATGGGATTTTCGTATCCCGCTGTAAGCGCTTCGGAAACGCCCGCTTATCAGAAGGAAAAGCTCCAAAAAAGGATAGAAGAACTCGAGGCTGAGGTCAAAAAAATCGAGGAAGAGATAAGCTCTTATGACGACCAGCGTGGAAGGATAAAATTCCTTGCCGACTATCAGGCTATAAGAGAAGAAAAATACGAGGTGGCAACCAGGCTTCCACAATCGGAACATACGTTTGTCATGAGTGGATACATCCCGGAGATATCTGTAGGTGAGGTCGAAAAGGCTCTCGCGGATTATTCTGTAACAATAGATATCAGCGATGCCGGGGAAGATGAAGATACGCCGGTGGCACTTAGGAATAATAAGTTCTCATCATCGGTGCAGGGGGTAGTGGAATCCTACGCACTTCCGGCAAAAGGAGAGATCGACCCAACCTTCATCATCTCACTGTTTTATTTTGTGTTTTTCGGCTTTATGCTGGCAGATGCCTGCATAGGCTTTTTGATATTTATCGGAGCGCTGTTCCTCCTTCTTAAAAACAAGAATATGGAAACGGGACTTCGCAATAACACCAAGCTTTTTATGTGCGGCGGAATAAGCGCAATGTTTTTTGGAGTTCTGTTCGGAAGCTACTTCGGAGATCTCATCACCTCCGTCTCGGGGAATTTCTTTGGCAATCCTATTGTTGTCAGACCATTGTGGCTGGATATGCAGGAAAACCCGATGACTGTGCTTACGCTTGCGCTGATAATGGGTCTGATACATATATTCACCGGGCTCGGGATAAACGGCTATCAACTTCTCCGGAAAAAGGACGTGACAGGCTTTATATTTGATATTGTTGTCTGGTTTGTCATTTTGATAGGACTTCTTGTGAAGTGCCTTTCCATGCAGATGATCATGGACATACTTGCGGGTGGCGCAAAGCCGCCGTTATCGGCGCAGGCCGGAAACATAGGCCTTTACGCGGCAGGAGCAGGGGCGCTGGTCATCGTGTTCATGGGAGGACGGGAATCCAAAAATTGGGGCAAGCGCCTGCTTAAAGGCTTATACGCTGTCTACGGGATAACAGGCTATCTTTCAGATGTCCTTTCATACTCGCGTCTGCTTGCTCTGGGTCTTGCGACAGGAGTTATCTCCTCCGTCGCGAACATGATAGGAACAATGTTCGGAAGCGGGATAGTCGGCATCATCATCTTTATAGTGGTGTTTGTTATAATCAACGCGATAAACATCGGTATCAATACGCTTGGTGCGTATGTTCACACCAACCGTTTGCAATACGTTGAATTCTTCGGTCACTTCTATAACGGCGGAGGCCGGGAATTTGACCCGTATCGTATAAAAACAAAATATTATAAATTTAAGGAGAACTAAAATGGTTGAATTCTTAAACGCAAACATGGGCACGATATTAGCATTACTTGGCGCGGCACTTGCGGTAGGTCTCGCCGGCGCGGGAAGCGCGCGGGGCGTTGGAGTTGCAGGTGAAGCGGCTGCAGGTGTAATTGCTGAGGATCCGGCCAAATTCGGTAAAGTAATGGTGCTTCAGCTCCTTCCGGGTACACAGGGCATATACGGTCTTATCATCGGGTTTATAACTCTTTCACAGACAGGTATCCTTGGAGGCGACGGAAATATAAGCATTGCAAAAGGTCTGGTTTACCTTTGCGGCTGCCTGCCTATAGCGATCGCGGGCTATTTCTCGGGTGTTGCGCAGGGAAAAGCATCCGCGGCTTCTGTAGGCGTTGTTGCCAAGAAACCGGATCAGTTCGGTAAAGCAATGATCTTCCCTATAATGGTCGAGACATATGCCATCCTTTCACTGCTTGTTTCAATCCTCGCGATAAACGGTGCGGCAGGTGTTAATTTCTAAGGTTCAGGGTGTTTTAAGATGAGTGGACTTGATCAAATATTGGAACATATAAACAATGAGGCCACTGAGACTGCTTCCAGGATAAAGGAAACTGCCAGGGAAGAAGCTGCAAGGATACTTGATTCACACAAAGAGGAAGCGCGCAGGCTTGAAGACCAAATAAACAGCCAGGCTGAAAAGGGTGTGAGTGCGGCAACAAAACGCATTCAGTCAGCGGCGGACCTCAGGGGAAAAAGAATGATCCTTGAAGCCAAGCAAAAGGAGATAGACAATACCATTTCCGAAGCTCTTTCAAGGCTTCGCGGTCTCGGAGACAAAGAATACTTTGATCTCATCGTCAGGATGATCAAACGGTATTCCACAGGAGAAAAGGGCGTTATCAGGATGTCCGGAGGAGATCTGAAAAGGATCCCGCAGGGTTTTGAGGAGTCTCTTAAGGAATATTCCCTTGAGCTTTCGGATGAAGCTGTCAATATCAACGGCGGCTTTATGCTTGTCTATGGAAATATACAGGAAAACTGCAGCTTTGAGGCGCTGATAGATGCATCCAAAGAGTCACTGCAGGATAAGATAGGACAGATACTGTTCAGCTGATCTTTACGAAAGGAGCGGATTTATATGGACAAAGAGTTCGCGAACGACCCGTTGCTGGATGACGAACTTCTTCCGGACGAGTTGTTTACATTGCAAGTCGCGCAGATCCGTACAAAAGAGAATACGCTGTTCAGTGATAATGACATCAATTCCTTAATGCAGTGTCAGGATTTTGAAGATTGCATTCAGTTTCTTGAGGACAGAGGCTGGGGGCCGACGGAAAATAACACGCCGGAAGAGCTGCTGTCGCTGGAAAGAGACAGGATGTGGGATCTGATAGATCATCTCTGTGATGATAAGCAACTGAAGGTTTTCGACATATTCCGGCTGACAACGGATTTCCACAATCTGAAGGTGGCTTTGAAGGAAAGCTATATTCAGAAGGAGGTTCCGAATGTATACATAGAAGGCGGAAGCATTCCGGCGCAGGTGATGAAAAAGGCGGCGGCGGATAATGACTTTGGAGCCCTTCCTATACGGATGATGCGCGCGGCTGAAGAAGCAAGAGAGGTTCTGTTTCACACAGGAGACTCACAGCTTTGCGATGTTATTGTTGACAAAGCAGCACTCAGGTCTGTTTATCAGGCAGGCAAGGATTCGAAAAATCCCATGCTCTTAGACTATGCGGAGCTTAAGGTGGCATCGGCAGATATCAGCATTGTGATAAGAGCCTGCAAGGCAAACAAGGATATGGACTTCCTGAACAGAGCACTGTGTGAATGCACCAGCATCAGCGCGCCGCTCCTGGCAGCAGCGGCCAGAAGCGGTCTGGACGCTGTTTATGAATACCTGGAGACCACCATATACGCGGACGCTATCGATGCTATAAAAGAAAGCCCGGTGGCATTTGAAAGGTGGTGCGACAACCGCATGATGAGGCTGATAAGGCCGCAGAAGTATAATGCGTTTACTATCGGTCCTATAGCTGCGTACGTACTTGCGAAGGAGAACGAGATAAAATCTGTCCGGGTGATACTTTCAGGAAAGCTAAATCAGCTGGACGGAGAAAAGATAAGGGAAAGGCTGAGGGAATCCTATGTTTAAGATAGCAGTATTAGGCGACAGAGATTCGATATACGGATTTGCCACTCTTGGTCTTGAGACCTTCCCGGTGGCGGATGAAGATGAGGGGAGAGACACACTCAGAAAGCTTGCTGCCACGGAATACGCCATAGTATTCATCACAGAAAGCCTGAAGGCGCAGATAGAAGAAGAAATAGAAAAATACAGAGAGGAAAAACTTCCGGCGATCATTCCTATTCCGGGCGTTTTCGGTAACACGGGCTCGGGAATGGCTGATGTTAAAAAACTGGTGGAACAGGCTGTCGGATCAGACATAATTTTTAATAATGATCAGTAAGATCAAGTAACAGAAAGGCATTGGTACAAACTTATGAGCAAAGGTACAATCAAAAAAGTTGCCGGGCCGTTGGTGGTTGCAACGGGAATGAGGGACGCGAACATGTTCGATGTCTGCCGTGTTGCTGACCAGAGGCTTATAGGAGAGATCATCGAGATACACGAAGATGAGGCTTCAATTCAGGTCTATGAGGAAACCTCGGGTCTGGGACCGGGCGAGCCGGTTGAGTCGACCGGTTCGCCGCTTTCGGTGGATCTTGCGCCGGGTCTGATCGGAAGTATCTTCGACGGCATACAGAGACCGCTTGTAAAGATAATGGAGAGATCAGGCAACAACCTTCAAAGAGGCGTGGAGGTTCCGTCCCTTGATATGGAAAAGAAGTGGACGTTCGTCCCGGCGGCTAAGGTCGGAGACAAGGTTGCTGCATGCGATATCCTGGGAACAGTTCAGGAAACACACATAGTAGAACAGAAGATAATGGTTCCTCACGGCGTGGAAGGAAAGATCGTTTCAATTGAAAGCGGAGATTTCACGATAGAAGAGACTATCGCGGTGGTTGAGACTTCGGGTGGCGAAAAGAAAGAGATCGCCATGCTCCAGAAGTGGCCGGTCCGCGTGGGACGTCCATATAAGGAAAAGCTTTCACCCACAAAGCCTCTGGTAACAGGACAAAGGGTTATTGACACGCTGTTTCCGATAGCAAAAGGCGGTACTGCCGCTATCCCGGGGCCGTTCGGCTCGGGGAAAACTGTTACGCAGCATCAGCTTGCCAAGTGGGCGGAAGCAGATATTGTCGTATACATCGGATGCGGAGAGCGCGGAAACGAAATGACAGACGTTCTTAACGAGTTTCCTGAGCTTAAGGATCCGAAGAGCGGATACTCTCTTATGGAGAGGACGGTGCTTATAGCAAATACATCTGATATGCCGGTTGCCGCCCGTGAGGCATCTATCTATGTCGGCATAACGATCGCGGAATACTTCAGGGATATGGGATTTTCGGTTGCACTTATGGCAGATTCAACATCACGCTGGGCGGAGGCTCTGCGTGAGATGAGCGGCCGTCTTGAGGAGATGCCGGGCGAGGAAGGTTATCCGGCGTATCTCGGAAGCCGTCTCGCGCAATTCTATGAAAGAGCTGGACGGGTTATCTCATGCGGAGTAAATCCAAGGGAAGGCGCGCTCTCTGTTATCGGAGCGGTTTCCCCGCCGGGCGGTGATATATCAGAGCCGGTATCCCAGGCAACGCTGCGTATCGTTAAAGTGTTCTGGGGATTGGATTCCAACCTGGCATACAGACGGCACTTCCCGGCTATCAACTGGCTCACATCATATTCCCTCTACACAACGGAGATGGGACCCTGGTTTGATGAATCGGCAGGAGGACCATGGATGGAGTGCCGTGGAAGGATGATGAGTATCCTGAGTGACGAGGCTGCTCTTGAGGAGATAGTGCAGCTTGTAGGTATGGACGCGCTTTCAGCGCCGGACAGGCTTAAGATGGAGGCTGCAAGGTCCATTCGTGAGGACTTCCTTCACCAGGATTCATTCAATGAGGTTGATACGTACACGGAACTGGATAAACAGTTCCTTATGATGAAGCTCATCCTCGCGTTCTATGACAGATCGCTTGAGGCTCTTGACCAGGGAGCGCCGGTTGAAACCCTGGTAAATCTTGATGTATGGGAAAGAGTGGGACGTTTCAAATATATCGTCTATGACCGTATCAAAGACGAGTATGAAAAAATAATGTCACAGATGCAGAAGGAAATTGAAAGCACGATCATTAAGGAGGACTGAGAATGCCAAAGGAATATAAAACAATTCAGGAGATAGCAGGTCCTCTTATGCTGGTCCAGGGCGTTGAGGGCGTTACATATAATGAACTGGGCGAAATAGAATTGTCAAGCGGTGAAAAGCGCCGCTGCAAGGTGTTGGAGATAGACGGGAGCAATGCTGTTGTTCAGCTTTTTGAATCCTCAACAGGTATCAATCCGCAGGAGAGCAAGGTGAGATTCCTGGGCAGGACGATGGAACTGGGAGTTTCCGGGGATATGCTCAGCCGTGTATTCGACGGGCTCGGACGCCCGATAGACGGAGGCCCGGAGATACTTCCGGAAAAGAGAATGGATGTTAACGGCCTCCCTATGAACCCCGCAGCCAGAAACTATCCGATGGAGTTTATCCAGACGGGTGTTTCTGCTATAGACGGGCTTAACACGCTTGTAAGAGGACAGAAGCTGCCGATCTTTTCCATGTCCGGTCTTCCGCATGCTGACCTTGCGGCGCAGATAGCGCGCCAGGCAAAGGTGCGCGGAACTGATGAACCGTTCGCGGTTGTGTTTGCGGCAATGGGTATTACCTTTGAGGAGGCAAACTTCTTCACAAAGTCATTTACGGAGACAGGCGCGATAGACAGAACTGTCATGTTTGTCAACCTCGCCAACGACCCGGCTGTTGAGCGTCTTGCGACACCTAAGATGGCGCTTACGGCAGCAGAGTTCCTTGCGTTTGATAAAGGGATGCATGTACTTGTTATCCTTACAGATATCACGAACTATGCTGATTCACTCCGTGAAGTCAGCGCGGCGCAGAAGGAGGTTCCCGGCCGCCGCGGTTATCCGGGATATATGTACACAGACCTTGCAACAATATATGAAAGAGCGGGACGCCAGGAGGGAAAGACAGGTTCCATTACGATGATACCTATCCTTACCATGCCTGAGGATGATAAGACTCATCCGATACCGGACCTTACCGGATATATCACGGAAGGTCAGATTATACTCAGCCGTGAGCTTTTCCGTCAGGGCATAATGCCGCCTATAGATGTACTGCCTTCGCTTTCACGTCTTAAGGACAAGGGTATAGGGGAAGGCAAGACAAGGGCGGACCACGCCAACACCATGAACCAGCTCTTCTCCGCGTATGCGCGGGGCAAAGAGGCAAAAGAGCTGATGGTGGTGTTAGGAGAGGCCGCGCTTACCGAAATGGATAAGCTTTACGCGAAATTTGCGGATGAATTTGAAAAACGTTATGTTTCTCAGGGGTTTGAAACAAACCGTGACATAGAAGATACGCTCGACCTTGGATGGGAGCTGCTTCGCATACTTCCGAGAACAGAACTCAAGCGAATCAAGGATGAATTTCTGGACCTGTACTACGACGCTTAAAACAGAAAGGTCAATATGGCAAGAAAAAAACAGATAAATCCGACCCGCATGGAGCTGACCAAACAGAAGAAAAAACTGGCGACTGCGGTAAGAGGACATAAGCTGCTGAAGGATAAGAGAGATGAACTGATGCGTCAGTTCCTTGAACTCGTGCGCGAAAACAAGACACTCAGAGAACGCGTTGAGGAAGGAATAGCAAGAGCAAACAAGGACTTTGTCCTTGCGAGAGCAGGCATGGAGGACGAGGAGATAAACGCCGCGTTCATGGCGCCGCGCCAGAATGTCTCCCTTGAAGCAAGCTTCAAAAATGTTATGAGCGTAGATGTTCCGGTGTTCGATTACCGCACACGCACAGCGGACGAAAACGACATCTATTCATACGGATACGCATTCACATCCAGTGACCTCGACGGAGCGGTTGAATCGCTTTCCAAAGTAATGCAGGATATGCTGAGGCTCGCCGAGGTTGAAAAAAGCTGCCAGCTCATGGCATCGGAAATAGAGAAGACCAGACGCCGCGTTAACGCGCTTGAACACGTAATGATCCCGGAAACTCAGGAACAGATAAAATACATACAGATGAAGCTGGATGAAAACGAAAGAAGCACACAGATACGGCTGATGAAGGTCAAGGACATGATGCTCGAAGAGACCCATCATTATAAAGAAAAAATGTCGCGTAAGCTGGAAGAAGGATAAGACAGACTTATTATACGCAAATTGCAAAATTTATAAAAAATCCTGTGTCAAGCATTTTGGAAAATGTCCCGAAAAAATTGAAACATTAGCCCCGGCTATTTTGCTGGGGCCAGTTTTATTTTGTGGGCTCTGCCCACACCCGTCCCTCGTCGGGAAGGCAGGGAAAGAAGTTGTT
>JAZRZO010000029.1:0-1008 GCA_045601405.1 Lachnospiraceae bacterium
CCGTGCGCCGTGTCACTTTGCCGACTTGGAAGAACTGGTGAAAGGATATCTCGGCTGCGGAAACAAGATGGGAGAAGGCTGGCTTCTTACTGCAGAGATGCTTGAGCTGATTCATTCCGGAACAAACAATATTGTCTGCACTCAGCCGTTTGGCTGTCTGCCGAATCATGTCGCCGGAAAAGGCATGATGAGAAAGATTAAGGATGATTATCCGCACTCAAATATTGTGGCAGTGGATTATGACCCCGGGGCGACAAAGATTAATCAGGAAAACAGAATCAAGCTTATGATGGCAAATGCCGCACGGATGAAGAAGGATGCCTGAAGGCAGAACTTTTTTTATTTTTCGTAACTGAAACGTATTTTCATTTCAGGAATATATTGTCCCGACATCTAAGACACTCTCTTCCCCCTGCACACTTCAACACTTTTAATATGATAAAGTGATAAACAATTAAACATACTTTCTGTATTATGACAATCTCCCTGCCGGTCCCTGAAAAAGAGCTGAAGCTCCTTCTTAATGCCTTAATCTCACTTAAAAGCGAGGAGGAATGCGCCGCGTTTTTAGAGGATGCTTTCACTATTAAAGAGATTCAGGATATTGCGCAGCGTCTTGAGGTGGCATCCCTTCTTTCAAATAAAAAAAGCTATCAGGAAATTTCACGGGTTACCGGGGCAAGTACAGCTACTATCAGCAGAGTAAACCGCTGTCTTACCTATGGTAAAAACGGGTATCATCTCGTGTTGGAACGTCTTGAGCAGAAAAATAAATCTGAATAGATAAACACTACAGATGACTATCTAAGTGTTTTTACTGCAGTCTTACTTACAGCGTGTTTGCTAATTGCGAAAAAAAAATATTATCCGAAGAAGCCTTTTTTCTTCTTCTTTTCTTTGTCCTTCCCTTCTGTCTTAGCACCAGATGGTGTGTCTGTATTCGCAACCGCCGCAGAACCGCCGTTTTCTATTGAGAGCAGCTGTTCATAAAGCTCGCGTTCGCGTGCG
>JAZRZO010000030.1:0-1025 GCA_045601405.1 Lachnospiraceae bacterium
CTTGCGCTGCTTGAGAAGTAACAGAAAATTTCTTTTCATAAAAGACCTCCCCGTCGTGGGAGGTTTTTTGAATGTGAATGTTTTATATATAGGAGAAAACAAATGATACCCCGCCGAAGCTGCATATATATCGACGGGCGATTAACCCGGCAAGTGTCGCCCAGAGGTATATATGCTGCGAGGCGGGGATTAAGGTTTCATATGAGGTACGCCCCTCATCCGCCCTGCGGGCCACCTTCCCCCCGGAGGGGGAAGGCTAACGTGAACCACTACGTCTTCAGGGCGGAGGGGAAAGGCTAACGTGATGGACGATACGGCTTCACGGTGTGGGGAAAGCTTTAGACGGCTTTTATCTGGGGGCATAAAAAGGGTTGAATGTGTGTAGAGGGTGTGATATTATTTTCTTGCCTGAAAAAGGTTAGTTGTTGATTAGTATTATATGGATGAAGACAGAGGTACTCGGCGGGATGTTGTTCTGTTCGGAGGTATTTGTATTCATCGTAATGTGATTGTTGCACAGGATTGCATAAAAAGATTTTGGAGAGAAAGATCATGAAACGAATAGGAAAGAAAGCACTGGCACTCTTTGCGGCACTGGCGTTTGTTATCAGTTTGTTGCCGCTTAGCGTTTTTGCGGCAAGTTATGGGCCGACTGATCAAACGCCGGCTAATGGCGAGGAGTATCTTGTTGTCGCAAAGAGCGGGAACAACAACTACTATGCTCTGAAGAATAACAATGGCCAGGTGGCAGCAGTTCCGGCCACTGTAAGCGGTACAACGGCCACGATTTCCGATTCAGAAGATGAGAACTGCACATGGACTATGGAAGTCAGCGGGTCGAATATCAAGATGAAAAATGGTTCTTATTATCTGGGGTTAAGCGACAATACTCTGCAGCTTAATTCCACAGGAACAAATTGGTCAAGAGACAACAACACAAAAATCTGGGATGGATCTATATATCACTATCTTCATTATAACGGTTCGAATTTTGTAGCGGGATATAGTGGATACAACCCGGCATC
>JAZRZO010000031.1:0-1759 GCA_045601405.1 Lachnospiraceae bacterium
TCCGTGGATTGAGCGGTTCTGAGCGAAAGCTCCGAGGCTCAAAGTAGCCAGTACCATGGCGATAGCGGCTACCTTCTGGAAAAATTTTCTTGTCATAAATTAGTAATTAGTTAGTATGGAAAGTTATAATAAGGTCAAAAAGTGTTATAATAAGCTCACTTTAACTATGACAAAACTTCTATGGCAAACAACTGTTTGTGGCTGGCACGTGGTGTACCGTAAATTCGAACCATAATTTCGAACACACAAATATCATAAAAGGTTTTGAAAAAAGCAATACTTATTCATCTCTAAACAGTATTATTTTCAAACCTGAACAGCGTATAAATGGAAAATCAATTGAAAAATAACATAATAAGATGATGATATACGGATATATCAGAGTCAGCAGCGATAAGCAGACAGTGGAGAACCAAAGGTTCGAGATCTGCAGATTCTGTATGGAACAAAAGATAAAAATAAGTGGATGGATAGAAGAAACCATCAGTGGCACAAAAAGATACACCAAGCGAGAACTTGGAAAACTGTTGAGAAAGGTTAAATCGGGGGATTTGATCATCTGCACGGAGTTATCGCGGCTTGGCAGGAACTTGTATATGATTATGGATATCCTGTATGTTTGTATGGACAAAGGATGCCAGGTATGGACAATCAAGGACAACTACCGTCTCGGGGAGGATATCCAAAGCAAAGTCCTCGCATTCGCATTCGGCCTGTCAGCGGAAATAGAGAGGAATCTGATAAGCAGCCGGACAAAAGAGGCTCTGGCCAGGAAAAGGTCTGAAGGAATAGTTTTGGGGCGTCCCAAAGGGACCATAATGGAATCCGAGAACATGAAACTAGGAAAGGTAAGGAATGGTGTGCTGCTCCAGTATCAAAAGGGTGTTCCAATAACAACGATTGCCAACAAATACCACGTAAGCAGGACGACGGTCTATCGATATCTGGCCAGGATCGAAGATGAAGGTATAAGCTGATTTGTTAATTTTTGACCGATATGTGTTATATCCAAAAGGGGTGCAGTTCACCTTATATAATAATAATTATCACGATCATGCTGAGCAGGGCAATGAATTCGGCATCCTATAATTCAAGCCGCAGAGTGGCCTTTATGCCATCGACAATCCCACGCGGGACATCCTTGTCCATGAAGTCTTCCATATTCCTGAATACCGCCTGCGTATCTGCGATCAGGGCCTCAGCATTCTTGAGATGGATACTTTCTGCGACCTTCAGCAGGTCTAGGACAGTGAAATCATCGTTCTTGCCATTGATGGTCATCTGGTGATGGGCGGTATATCCGCCATTGGCATTGTAGGCGTAACTCATATCGAAAGCCGGGGACAGTTTCCACCTCCCGTCCCGGTCCATAAGAAAGCAGAAATTCTTGGTGTGGTCATCCTGGTTCCGGCCGATGACATTGAAGACCATCCTGCGGAATATCTGATCCGCATCCTGCTTCGGAAGACCCAGGTGACGCATTACCCCGAACAGCTCCTCGTACGAGTATGCTCCGGGGCGGTTGAAGTCCAGATGTGCCATTCCACAGAGTGAAACCATATGGACCTTATGGTTTCCTCCTATCCTGTCAAAGCGTTTTGTCATGAAATGTTTCCTTCTTCCGTCAGGAAGCAGGAAACATTCTGTCATATCTATGCCGCACTCCACGGCCATCCTGTAGTATGCATATTCAATGCATCCGAAGTACTGCGGGTCTCCAAGCACCTGGTTTGTGACACCGTCCAGTTTCAACAGATAA
>JAZRZO010000032.1:0-1057 GCA_045601405.1 Lachnospiraceae bacterium
GAAAGATAGAGCGTCCGTACAATATAAGTGGAAAACCATAGGAGGTTGATCCTATGAGAAAAACACTTATGATAATTACGATTGCTCTGGTTCTTTGCCTATGCGGCTGCTCGGAAGTCCCGCAGGTCTCGGATATATCAACCGAACCTTCCCGGAGCGAATCACTATCAATAACAGATAGTGAAGAGATCTCCCATGAGATGGATGCACCCCAATCAAGCGTTGATATAGATACCCCCGAAGAATCCGGTATCGCTTCTGAGACAATGGTGCCTGATGTTAAAGAAACAGAAAGCACTCCGCAGCCGAAGGAAGAAATAAAGCAGACCACCCCAAAGGAAGAAACGAGAGCCACAGGTGATAGCGTGACTACTTCTTCTTTTGAGCCGGTAAAGCCTTCTCCCAAACCAACAGAAACGAAAGCTCCTGAAACTGCTACCGTTACAGAGAAGCCAAAGGAAGCTGAAGCGACAAAGGCGACAGAAGCTCCGAGGGAACCGGAACCACCGGCCCCACCGGTTAAGACTGAACCAGAGCCGGAACCGTCCTTTGATATAAACTACTGGATTTCTTACGCGCAAGGCGTTGCGGTCAGCAAGGGACTGACGTTGGATAGCTCCGCAGTAGATTGCTGGGACAATCCGATTACCGCTAACCCCGATTGCATTTATCTTGAAAGAGACATCAATTCCCGCATGAACAGATATGCGAAGGACGAGGATATAACGGATGTCTGGGTCTGGTATGAATGCATCGGGACAAACAGTTATCTCATCTATGTGGGATACGCATAATCATCAATTCAATATTCCGAAATGAGCATCGTAGAAATACGGTGCTTTTTTCATGTCTAAAGGAGGACAAAAAGAATGAAAAAGAAAATTCTCAAGCGCGGGATGTCCGGGCTGCTTGCAGTCCTTATGGCATTCACGACTCTTATCGGCATGGGCACGACCGCCTTTGCCGCATCCGAAACCGCTGAGTCCTATATGGTCTCGTATCCCCGTGATGGGGACGCCGTTCAGGTTTACGATCAGTCCACATGGGGACACTCTGC
>JAZRZO010000033.1:0-1056 GCA_045601405.1 Lachnospiraceae bacterium
ATTGAACTAAATCGCTGCGCGATGGCCTGCCAGGGCTGTGGCGCAGTTTTTCTTTCGCATAAAAAGGCAGTAGATAGAGGGTCCTAAAAGTAGTATTGTTAAATCACCACAAAATAACAATCAAACAGGATCACCGCTAACACTGCCATGCATAGAATAACACCAGAACACTCTTATAACAAGAGGTTTCCTTTGTTTCGCGGACCTCCATGACGGCAGTGACTCATCAATGTTGCTATTATCATGGAGGTTATTTATGTACGAAGAATACTTAGAAAGAGTCAGAGAGGAATGCCTGATTCGTAACAGATCCTCTCGAACTGCGGATACCTATGTCCACAGCATTTGCCACTTTATGAAGTGGTCTGGAAATAAGCCAATGGAGGAACTGACGCTCCAGGATGCAAGAGACTTTATCCTGTCTAAGCGTCACTCTGGAATAAAGGCTTCGACCTGTAATGGTTACAATTCAGCCATCTGTTTTCTGTATAAACACGTTTTACATATCCCTTGGGATCAGGATACCGTTCCACGAATGAAGCTGGACAAGAAGCTTCCGGCTGTTCTTTCTCTGGAGGAAATCGAAACGCTGATCGATACAGCAACCGATATCCGAAATAAAGCGATCATTGCATTGCTTTATTCATCGGGTCTTCGAGTTGGAGAACTGATCCGTCTCAGACCGGGAGATATCTATATGAGCACCATGCAGGTGTACATTTCGGAGAGTAAGAACCGTTCCGATCACTGGACAATACTTTCAGGGAGGGCTTTGGATCTCGTGACAGAATACTGGCGTTCCTATCCTGTTAAAAGAGACTTATTGTTCGTTGCAAACAAGGGCGCACGTACACCGCTTACTGTGAGCGGCGTGGAGACTATGCTCAAAAAGATCGGACGTGAAGCCGGCATTGAGGTTCATGCCCATATGCTCCGTCACTCTTTTGCTACACACATGATCGAGAACGGTGTAGATATGCCTTTTGTTCAGGCTATGCTTGGACATAAATGCTATGCGTCTACTGAAGTTTACATTCATGTATCTAATAAAGCGGT
>JAZRZO010000034.1:0-1361 GCA_045601405.1 Lachnospiraceae bacterium
TTTTTAATCAAAAAGAACATATATTCTGATTGCGCTTGCTTTATTTATAATATCATGATATAATATAGATACAAAAACAAATTTTAATACATGAATATAAGGGGATTTATAAAGGGAGGGATAAGATATGCTGCTGTCGCAAAAAACAGTTATAAAACTTACGGAAGACGAATCAAATATCATCGGACATTTATGCTATGCGGCATCAAAACTCTGGAATATATGTAATTACGAAAGACTCCACTATAAAGAGCTGGGATTGGAACGGTATCCGGACTGGTATTATCAGAAATCTCATCATAAAGACAACATCTGGTTTCGGTCACTGCCATCTCAGACAGCGCAGGAGGTCTGTAAACTGCTGGATAAATCCTGGAAGTCGTTTTATACGCTGAAAAAGACCGGGGGAATTCTAAATCCCAGACCGCCGAGGTTCAAACAGAAAAGCATTGCGGTAACCTATATACAGAACGGGATACGTCATGAGGCGGGAAGCAGCCAGGTGAGACTGTCGCTGCCGAAGAACCTGAAAATGTACCTGAAGGAGAAATATGGTATCAGTGACAATTATCTTTTTCTTGAAAATGAGATTTTCAGGAACACTGACCATCTCCGTCAGATCCACATATATCCACCGGAAAAAGGGAAATGTGAAGTGATCGCGGTTTATGAGACAGCGGATGTGGAGCAGAAGCCGGACAACGGACACTGCCTTTCTGTGGATCTTGGACTGCATAACCTGATGACCTGTTATGACAGTGAGGGAAAAGTCTTTATTGTCGGACGGAAATATTTAAGCCTGTGCCGGAAATATGACAAAGAGATCAGCCGTGTACAGTCCCAGTGGGCAAAGACACAGAGCCGAAAGGGAGTGGAATATCCAAAAATATCCGGACATACAGCAGGTCTGTACAGAAAAAAGAGAGACAGCATCAAAGATTATCTGCATAAAGTCACAAGGAACATTGCCGACTATTGTATGGAGAATGATATTTGTACAGTGATCATCGGGGATATCCGGAATATCAGAAAGGGAAAAGATCTGGGAAGCCAGACGAATCAGAAGCTTCACAGTCTGCCGTATGAAAAAATATACGGAATGCTGGCGTATAAACTGGCGGGATATGGGATCAGAATAGTCAGACAGGAAGAGAGTTATACAAGCCAGTGTTCTCCGTATGCGGATGAAGTGAGTGCCGGGAATGCGGAAAAGAAAAACCGCAAAAAGCGGGGTCTGTATATAGCGGGAGAAAACGTGTTTAATGCGGATGCGGTGGGCGCGTATAATATCATGAAAAAATATTTTGCGGTATCCGGCATGGAAAGAAAGCTGTCAGTAACCGGACTGTCAAAAACAAAAG
>JAZRZO010000035.1:0-2446 GCA_045601405.1 Lachnospiraceae bacterium
AATTTTTCCTTGTAGGAAAATGTTGCTTCATAGGCAGCAAAGTCCTCCGGATTTTCATCACAGACAAAATATCCTTTGGGCGTTGCATATTCTCCCGTAACTCCGTCAAGATATCCCGGAATCAGTTCCTTGCAGAGAAAGAATGAAGCGTCTTCTCCCTCCGGCAGCCCGTGATATCGAATGCCATATTCACTTGCATAAGTGAATCCACTTTCCCCGTAAAACAAAATGTTCCCCTCAAAACAGATAGCTCCGCAGCCGATTTCTGCAGCTTTTTTGAGTGAATAGTCGAGCAGAGCTTTGCCGTATCCCTGCCGTTTCAGTTTCGGAGCAATACAGATCGGTCCCATCGTCATGATGGGGATATCTCTGCCGTCATCTGCTTTGATCACAGTTCTGTCGAAGATATTCTGTCCGATGATCCTGCCGTCCTTTTCCATCACAAAATCAAGCTCCGGCACAAAGTCCGGATCATTTCTCAGGCATTTAAGCACATAATGTTCCAGACATCCCGGACGATACACATTCCAAAAACTTTCTCTTACGAGGTTCTCTACCTCTCGGTAATCTTCCTTTTTTTCTAAACGAATTGTAATGTTATTTGTATCCATTGTTTATCCTCCTGAATATTGTTAACGTCAATTGGCTTTACGCCGGGAGGCTGTGTCTGATTGTATCCGCAGCCTGCCGGCTACGCTGCAATCTCCGGTGTGTTGTACTTGTTCAAAAAGCACTCTCCTTAAAAAATATTTATCCCATGAACCTGTTGAATTAATTACTTCACAGGGAGCTGGATCTCTGTTAGCCAGTCTTCTACGGACTCTTTGTTCCAAATTCCGTCAATGTAGCTCTCTCTCGCAAGGCCGGTCACCTCGTATCCGTTCTTTTCGGCATACTCCATGATGTATGCATAGGCTTCACCGATGTTATCATATACGCCCTTATGGTAGATGCTTAACACCTTTGCTGCCGGAAGTGTTCTGAACTTAATATGTTCATTCTCTTTTCCAAAAGCAACGACAGCCTCATTATGGCGGATGCGGATATCTCTTTCTTTATACTCTCCGTCAAGGTATTCGCAGAACTCATAGGGTGGCTCCGCGCATTTCAGCTCCGGATTGAGTTTAAGGCACTCTTGTCCGACCGACGGAATCCACTGCATACAGTCTGCGTACTTTTCAAGCACCGTCTCCGACGAATAGACGATCATCTCCGGTATTTCTTTTACTGTGACTTGATACTTCATTTCTTTTTCCTCCAGAATAAATTCTATGACGGAAAGCTGAAGTTCTGTATCTGCCTTAAGCCTTTTAAGGCTTTCTGCTTTTGCAGACAGTATCTTTCTTGCATCTTCTCCGGAAAAGATGCTTTTTATTTCTTCAATTGATAACCCAAGCTGTCTGTACGATTTGATCCTTGCCGCAGTTTCAAGCTGAGCGGTTTCATAAAAACGATACCCGGTCCATTCGTCAACGGAAGCGGGCATCAGAAGGCCTTCTTTTTCATAAAACCTCAGCGCTTTCACCGTGGTAAGAGAAAGTTTGGAAAACTCTCCGATTTTGAGCATGATAACTTCTCCTTTCCATCACAAACAGGATTGTAACTTATCCTCCAAGGGGAGAGTCAAGAAGTTATTCTTAATCAAAAAACTTTTCCTGTATACTATCCCACTGACGGTTTTCACACCAGTATACCTTCATCTCCGTAACGTCAAATACCATTGATACGACTGTCGGACAGACCTCCTGCGAAACCTTTCGCAAAATAGCAAAACAGTCTTTCACATCAAAATCATCTGAAGCATTTTCAAGCATTTCTTCAGCAATATGGTATCTGTCCCAGCCCATCCATGGATGTGTTTCACTATCCATCTTGAACGGAGAAAAATTAGTCAGCACCTGATATTTCGGCTTTTCATAATATTTATACCCCTGCCCCGGAATGATGTGCAGCACGTTGCCATCCTTATCAGACAAAGAAGACATGAATGTAAACCCCGGCACGCTATAGATAGGATCCTTCTCCGCAATTTCACGGATTTCCCCAAGTGTTTTCTTTTCCGTAAGAAGATCAATATCAAGCATGATCACATTATTGCCTGGGTCAGTCGGATTGCTTCTTTCATCAAATGGCCAACAGGTCGGCATTCCGACAAAATCTCCCCTGCTATTTGCCCCGAAGAGCGGCATCCAGCCTTCAGTCTTATCGTTTATTTCAATATAAACACCGCCTTCTGCCTCACGAACCCTGTATTCCATATCCAGGATATCAAGATTCCATCCGACGATAGTCTTTTTTCTGTTGGATATAATACTCGTACACATTTAATTATCCCTCCTACACCGGCGCTCCGACTTCGATCAGATTTCCGTCAAGGTCATAAAAGCGTACAACTTTCTGTCTCCAACTGTGCGTCATAGGCAGGTTGACAAACTCCGTTTCCGGA
>JAZRZO010000036.1:0-51965 GCA_045601405.1 Lachnospiraceae bacterium
CTTCGCAAAGTCTACCTTGCCGTGATCGCAGAACCACCAGCCGTACTCATTTTGTGCTAATCCATTGAAATTAAAGTCAACCTTCCCGGCCTTGATCTTCCACCAGCCATTTTCATTCTGCGCTACGCCGTTGTAGGACGTCACAAGCCTAAAAAGTGACATTTTAAAAGCACCTTCTCAGGTGCTTTTATTATTTCAGTACGCTAACATGTCCTATATGTATATCCTCTGTTTTTTTGATTTATATACATTCTTTCAGTTGCTTGTGCTGAACTTTATCCTAAATACTTTCGGATATTTTTTCCTGGTAAAATATCAAATTCCCCATTCGGTCGTTTCTCTACTTGGATGACAACTTCCGCCGGTTTATTATTTAGCAGTCCTTTCCCGCACTTTTCAGAATCGTAGTACTGTACAAACAGCGCATTATCGTTTCCGCACTTCGGAAGAGAAACTATTTTCTCGAATTCCAACCCCTCGTCTTTGCAGTATTTAATTAACGGTGCGCGAAAAGGCGCTAATAAGTCTTTATTCATAAACTGTATGTCAAATATTGCCCTATCGAATTGTATGTTACGCTTTGTTTTTGGCTAAACACTCTTAATATCTCATAATCATCTCCAGATGCCTGCAAACAGTAAAAATCATTCCCGGGATGAGTATGACCGCTCCATTTATATCCTTCTTTCTTTAACTCTTTTGCTTTTTTAATAGTCACATTAACGCTTTTGTTATCTCCTCGAATTATAAGCCTTTCCCCGCCTCTTGTAAACATTGCAAATTCGTCTCCTGTTTCAGCCGTCAACGCCGAAAGGTCTTTCATACTCACTTCTGCTTTTTTAAAAATATATTGTGAATCGTATTTTGGCAGTTTGCTGATTATTCTCATCTGTTGCTTATTTAACTTCGCACCTGTCATATAGATTGCACTTGGTCTTCCTGCTGCATTGTTTCTCGCGCTTATCGTTATTCTCTTTATCTTTTCTGCATTTTCCCTTACTATTTCTTCCGCCCTGGCAATCCGGTTTTCCCGATATGTTTTATATTCCTTCTTCGAGTGCGCGTCCTGCGATCCGGCAGTTGTGCGGGAGCTTCTTGAGCCGGCCGTCTGCATCGCAGATGATCACTGTGTCTGCTGCTATGGTTAGCGTTTCGATCCGTCCGCCCACAAACCACTGCAAAAATTCCAGTGTGTTCGGCACAAATCTCTTTTCAAGATCTTCTCCGGGCTTCTTCAGCCATACTTCTATCATCTCTGTCATTTCCTGCTTTCCTCCCCTGCTGCTTAGGCCATGGCTCTTTCGTCTTCTCTCATTTCGAGGAAGCGCTCCAGCTTTTCTTTGTTTATATAGATCTTGGCATTCTTCTTATCGCTTGATCTAAACCCGAATCTGGAAAAATCTTCGCTGTGCGAAAGCTTTCTCAACATATCTTCCGGATATCCGAACTCGACCATATCGGTTATGCTAAATATCCCTTTTGCTACCTTCATCTGCTCTCCTCCATTCTTTCTATGAAACGGTCCGCCCTTTCCAATACCTCATCTGACTTTTTCAAGCTCACAGCTCCTATGATCAATGCGCTTATCGTCAGAGCTGCTGCCACTGCTATTATCAGGATCAATAGTTTTCTCATAGTTACTCCTTTCCCCAAGGGTGTACTGTTTCTTGTACGATGATGATTGATATGCAGTGCACCTTCTTTTCAATCTGCTGCCTCTTGCAGTAATTCATCTACCGTAACTTCCAATGCATCTGCTGCCTTTTTGACTTTATCTATGCCCGGAGATGTCTTACCCCAACGAGTTACTGTGTTATATGGCAAACCTGCTGCCACTTCCAGATCAAAGACTGTCATGTGCTTGTCTCTACATAGACGCTTGATGTTCTCGTATAACGCGGTCATCTGCTTCCTCCTTTCTTTCCCGTGATCAATAGTTTTTGTTATGTACTGTCAAGTACATGACAAATCTGGTATCCGTAGGATAGCAGAAAAATCAAATTTAATTTGATGCAGAGGGTAAAAAAATATAATCCAGTGGCATCTCATATAATATGCTGAGCTCTTTTGCCTGCGATACCTTTGGCTCTGTTTTCCCTTTCTCCCATGCTACAACCGTGTTCTTGGACACATGCATTGCCGCTGCCACTTCATCCTGTGTTAATCCGGCATTTATCCTTGCTGCTGCCAAGCTAATTTTTAATTCGCTCAATGGAATCCTCTCTCTTATCCCCGTATAGCCGATAGGACAGCTGCTGCCATTATTTATCTTTATTCATCAGCCTTACAATCAAAATGATCATTACAATGCTTAATACAAGCTGCACACAGCTTATTATCATGCTTAGTGTACTTAGCATACCACTACCTCCTTCTTACACCCTGCTGTTTATAGTATTGACATAAAATGAGTTTTGGAATATCCTTTAGCCGTGGGGAGGATTCCCCTCCCCCCACTCTCTACTCAATCAGCTTTATGATTATCTCGATAATCACCGCTATGAGTTGGAGTATGGCGGTCGCAAGAGCGAGTTTGTAAAGGTTTTCGTTCTTGCGGCTTTTTCCATTCTTCTTACTCATTTCCTGTTCTCCTTTCTTTTGATGTTTACATTTTATATCAAATTTATTTTGATGTCAATACTAAAATCAAACTTTTTTTGATTTTTCGTTGATATCAAACAAAAAATATTGTATTATCTTCTATGGAGGTTTTTACAATGACTGATCAAGAACAAAAAAGAATATTTGCAAATAACCTTAGCAGACTGTTAATAGAACACAATAAATCGCAGCGAGAGGTTGCCGAAGCAATTCAGGTATCACCGCAGACTTTTAACACATGGTGTCAGGCTATTGCTCTCCCTCGAATGGGAAAAGTACAAAAACTGGCGGATTATTTTCATGTTCTTAAATCCGCACTATTGGATGAACAGTCCGAGTCTGCTGACTCCAATTTGCTCTCCTCCGAAGAGGAAGTATTACTGTCAGATTATCGGAAGCTAAACAAGACTGGCAGGGAAAAGGCACTGGATTATGTGTCTGACCTTGCTGAGCAGGAAAAATATACTCAAGATACAGAATCATCGAGCGAACAGACCGCCTGATTTGCTTTGAGCTGCTGTATTAACAGTTCGCCTACAAAATACTGGAGAAATGGTATTTTTCTAATGAAAAAATTACTTAAAAAGGAGATTAAGTATGGATTCAAACAGAGCCGGCACTTACATAATGCAGCCATCTGGATACAAAACCTTTCAACCTCTTTAACTCCATCAAAGCAACGCTATAAACGCTATGCTTTTTCGTCATATATTGACATCCTAAGTCGAGGTACAGAGTTAACTAATGTCTAAGGATAGCCTTTTGTTTTCAATCGAATCTAATTAACAAGATGAAATACAACAAACAAATCTCAATTGGATATGATGCTGAAGGTAAGCGGATCCGGAAATGGTTTCACGCTGATACTAAGGCTGCTTTGGAAAAGCAGATATTGGATTTTAAGATGGAGCAGGCAAAGGTTTCAAATCCCTCTGCTATCACATTCGGCAATTACGCAAAGAAGTGGGTTAAAACTTATAAGTCATCGAAAAGTAACAGCACACGCCTTATGTATGATAATGCTCTGCTTAAATTCGGCAACATTGATAACCTCCAGCTGCGCAAGGTCACAAAAACCGACTGCCAGAAGATAATCAATAATCACTTTGACCGTCCCCGCACTGCGCAGATATTACGAAATACTCTCAATCAGATTTTTAATGCTGCTATTGATGATGGGATAATACATATGAACCCGGCAAGAAATCTTGAGGTCCCTAAACATAAGCCAAAAGAAAAAAGGATCCTCACGAAAAAGGAACTGGAGGCTGTCAGATCTGCTGCCCTTCCTAAAATGGAAAGACTCTTTGTGAATATCCTTCTTACATTCGGACTGCGCCCGGGCGAAGCTTTGGCGCTTCAGCAAAGGGACTTTGACCTTTCCTCTAATATGCTGCATATCGCCAAGGCTGTTGAATATGACATTAACGAAGCCAGCATTAAGAGCACAAAGACCGGCGCAAGCAGGGATATCCCCGTACCGGATCAGATAAAGCCTTTTCTGCTCGATTATTTCGGAACAAATAAGAGCATTTGGCTATTCCATCAAAGGGATGGCAGCCTTATGTCTAAATCCTCTTATAAGCGGATGAGAGAGCGCATAATCAGCGCTATAAACAAAGCCCTTGGCGGTAACAGCAGTATCAAAATGATCTCTGGCATAAATATGTACACATTCCGGCACAACAGAGCCACTGAATTATACTATCTTTGCCAGCGCGGCATTATATCTACAAAGAAAGCTGCCGCCTTAATGGGGCACTCAGAAGCTATGTTCTTACATGTATATTCCCACATAGATGAATCACAGGAAAATACCGAATTATTGTACGAAAAACTTGTACTGTGATGGGCATTTAGTCAAGAGGCCTGAGAAACTGTCACAGCACTGTCACAGACAGCCCCTCTAAAGCCCTAAAAATCAACATTCTATTTTGATTTGAGATCAAGAGGCCGCAGGTTCAAGTCCTGTCACCCCGAGAGCCTGAAAAACAGCGGAAAGCCTTGATATTACTGGTTTTCCGCTTATTTTATCGCTTCGTTCAACTTCGTACAATTTAGTATGTTTTGGGTTATGTGTCTGACCTTGCTGAACAGGAAAAATACACGCAAGATATAGGCTCATCAGCAGATCAGACCGCCTGATCAGGATCCAAATGCTTTACTAAGCCATACTAAACTGCTACAAGAGTTAACTATTGCCACAATTATTTTATAAAAAGTTTAATAAATATATATTGCATGTTGCACTTTTTCTGTGATAGTATTGTTTTACTCAAAAGAGTAGTTAACAGGTTCTATGTATTAGACAACCCGCAGATATGGGTGCTGTCGAGGCATAGAGCCTCTTTCAATATTAAGGGGAGTAAATATGAGAGTTGCAATTTTGGTCGATGGTGGTTTCTATCGAAAAAGAGCCAAATATCTATATGGCAAAAAGACTGCTAAAAAGAGAGCCGATGAGCTGGTTGCTTATTGCATGTCTCACATTAAGTCTAATATAGATCCCTGTTACGAAAAAGGCTTGTATCGTGTATTTTACTATGATTGTCCCCCTATTGATAAAGTGGTATATCATCCGCTGCTAAAGCGAAATATCTCATTCAAGCATCAAGACACTTATCAGTGGACTCTTGATTTTTTTAAGGAGCTAAAACAAAAGCGAAAATTCGCCTTAAGGCTCGGCAACTTATCTGATGAATCCGCGGCCTTTATTTTACATAATGATAAACTCAAAAGGCTTTGCTCCGGCACAATTACCCCAGATGATTTATGTGAAGCCGATTTCAGTATCAACTTTGAACAAAAGGGAGTTGATATGAGGATTGGCATTGATATTGCGTCTTTGGCCTACAAAAAACAGGTCGATCAGATTATTCTTATCTCAGGCGATAGCGATTTCGTGCCTGCTGCCAAGATGGCAAGGAGGGAGGGTATTGACTTTATTCTTGATCCTATGGGTGCTAATGTGAAAGACGATTTATTTGAACATGTAGACGGCATAAGATCCCCTTGGAAAAAGAAGTCGTGATAATCCAACTCAACTGTAAATAAGATCAAAAATTGGAGAATGTCTTTGAAATATAATAAACAAATCTCAATTGGATATGATGCTGAAGGTAAGCGGATCCGGAAATGGTTTTCGCTGTTTTCGTACAATTCCTATAGCTTCCGGAAATAACCGGCATTATGAGAGAAAGGATACGCTTCTATGTCTCCTGTATATTTTTCAGTGCCGCTACTGCTTTGCTTAGCGCCTTGCCTCTGTGACTCATGGCATTTTTTTCCTCTGGCGCAAGCTCCGCCGCAGTGCAGCCCTTCTCCGGAACGAAGAATATAGGGTCATATCCAAAGCCGTTTTCACCTGTCATGCTATGAGCTATCCTCCCTTCGAAGGTTCCACGGAATACCTGTGCCTGTCTGTCAGGGTAGCTTATCGCAACAGCACATACAAACCTTGCGGTTCTGTCGTTTTCCGGAACATCCTTCAATCTTTCAAGGATCGTGCCGCATTTTATATCATAGGAAGTGTCCTCACCCATAAAGCGGGCGGAATGTATCCCCGGCTCCTTTCCCATTGCGTCTATCTCAAGTCCGGAATCATCGGCAATTACGATCTTTCCGGTAAGTTCTTTGATCGCATCCGCTTTGATAAGCGCGTTTTCTTCAAACGTATTTCCATTCTCTTCTATATCCGCATCTATTCCGGCTTCCTTTAAAGAAACTATCTCTATGCCGGTGCCTTCGAGCATCTGCCTGATCTCTTTTACTTTATTCCCGTTGGTTGTAGCGATAATGATATTCATATTGTTTCTCCTTATCTGTTATCCGTAAATGCCTTCAGGCAGACATTACATTCAGAGGTGTCCTGGGTTTTTTCCCAAACATCACCGTAATTGCTTATATAACTGCGCTTTCCGTCCAGCACCACAGGACTGGTCCTCATATTTTCGGCATTCATCTCCATTGCTACAGGATGTGAGCTTTCAGGAGTATCGATCTCGACGACCACTGCGTAATCCTGACCTGCATCTACAGGCACCTCCAGATCAAGATCAACCGTGTAGTACCCCGGGTTTTTAAAGCTGCCTTCCGCCACCGCATCCTTCGGCACCGCAAGCAGCGACGGGGAATCCTCGTTTATGTCGGTAGTCACATATACTTTATAGGACGTGTCCTTTCCTGTTGCGTAAAAACTTACTGCCCTGATATTTTCATTGTTCACAGCAGTATATATATTAGTGAAAAACGCATGGTTTTTATTGTAGCCTACCCTGCCTATCCAGCCACATTCATCATACTGATATATATTGTCATAGTTATCTGTATCATCGATACGGGTATATACCTCATTAACGGTTCCGATAACACTATCTTCATATGAGATGTAGAAAATCCCGTCATCTCCGAATTTACTTCCCCAGCTGTTGCGGCAGATAAACGCACCGTCTTCCTTAACATCCTGGTTGAAGTTCTGCGCCGGGTAATTGTCATCCCATCCGATTATGATTATCTCGTGGTTTGGTCTGGCCTCCTTCGTATAGCAGTATGAATGCGACGAGGCATTATAATAAGACGGATCAATGGTTGACGGGTCAAGGAGCGCGATATACATTGAACTTTCAACCGCGCCATATCTGTACACCATGCTTTTTATCATTCTGTAATCCTTGCTTTCTATCATCTGCACCTCCTGCAGGTGCTTTACCGGCGCAAGATACGGATCGGTCTCTCCGTCTCCGTAAGGATCATCCTCTTCAAGTACAGGACCTTTCCAGGATGACAAATACGCAAGAGACATTATATAATCGCCGCCATCTTCCGCGTCAATGCCGAAACCGTTATTGTAGATAAGATGGTCCTCCGAGAAATCATGGTATTCCTCCGGAAGCAGAGTTGTTTCCATTGCGGCTATCGCGGCAAATGCCCAGCATGCTCCAAGGCTGCCCTGGTCTCTTACGCGACTGAGCTTTCCTATGTCCGAATAATTAAAATATGCGGGAAGATACGGAGCGTCCGGATCCGTGTTATTCATTGTGACAGTATATGTTTCCCTGTCCCAGGCATAGGAATATCCTATCCCTTCCGCTATTACCTGCGCAGGCACATATACCTCGCCATTAACCTGTACCGGTGAGAAGTTCAGAGCCACTGTCTCCCCGTTAACAAGCATATAGTCAGTTTCACCGATGCGCACCTCTATTTCCTTATCGCCCCGGGTGATCATAAGATCTTCCTCGTCGTAAAGACGGGTATCGCAGTCAAACGTGTCACGAAGTACATCTCTTGCCAGCATAAGTTCCATCTCACTGTTCATATAGGCGCTCCGCCTTTTCGTCATATCCTCTGTTTCCCCGTCAACACAGAGGCTCAGGCCGCTTTCGTTAACATAGTTTGAAAAAGCCACCTTCCAATGGCTGTCAACCTCAACAGTTGAGCGTGTCTTAGCTACATAATCCGTATCCTTAACAAGACCAATGCAGGCGATCACTGCTATTGCTGCGAGAAAGGTTATAACGATCGAGATAAATATCTTTTTCATCTGGGTTTCGGTCCGGGAAACTGGTAATAATATGTTTTTATCATCCCGTTGTATATCTTACGGTTTTTTGCCGCCTTTTTTCCAAAATATCTTTCAGTATCCTCATAGGCAGATATTATATATGCCGACCATGTTTCAAGAAGCCTGAATCTTTCACCGAAGGCGGCGTAAAGTTCCGGTAAAGTTTTTTCATTTTCTATCCTTTCCCCGTAAGGCGGATTAGTGATGATGAAGCCGTAGGCATTAGGGTGTGACAGCCGGGCAACCGGTCTTTGCTGAAAATGTATAAGCTCCTTTACTCCGGCGGTGCCGGCATTATCCCTTGCGATCTTTATCACATCTCCATCAATATCGTAACCCTGGATATCGCACTCTATGTCCCTGTTCTCCAGACTGATAGCCTCATCAATAACTCTGTACCATATTTTTTTGTCTATTATATGATCCCAATCATTGCTCAAAAAGCTTCTTGAGGCGCCCGGCGCGATGTTAGCCGCCATCATTGCCGCTTCTATGGGGATAGTTCCGCTGCCGCAGAACGGGTCTATGAGGTGTCTGTCCTTTTTCCACGGAGTCAGCATTATCAGTGCCGCCGCAAGCGTCTCTGATATCGGAGCCTGCGACGAACGCGGCCTGTATCCTCTTTTATGAAGAGATTCTCCCGTTGTATCCGCCGCTACAAGAACCGTGTTTTTGTTAATGAATACCCTAAGCGGATATTCCCTGCCGGTCTCCGGGAACCAGTTGATATGATATACTCCTTTCATCCTTTCAACTATCGCCTTTTTTACGATACGCTGAATATCCGATGGACTGAAAAGCTTTGAGTTGACCGATGCCGCTTTCTTTACCCAGAACCTGCCTTCTTTGTCGATGATGCTTTCCCAGGGAAGAGCCTTTACCGCCTCAAAAAGCTCATCAAAGGTCTCTGCCTTGAATTCCCCTACCTTAAGCAGAATCCTCTCGCATGTCCTTAAAAAGATATTGGCCCTTGCTATACCCTCTTCGTCAGCCGAAAAATAAACTCTTCCGTCCTCGACTTTGAGTATCTCATATCCAAGATCCTTTATTTCTCTTTTAAGCACCGCCTCAAGTCCGAAATGGCAGGGCGCGACTATCTCGTATTGCATTCTGATTTACCGACCGTACGTATTGTATACCATTTCCCGATTTTTCACCCTTAAAGCATATATGCAGAAATGGAATTTTAATAATGCTCTAATTGGGTTGCTTTTTGTCCATCCCCTATTACACTATCCATAGAATGGTAATGGCCATTCATAAATAATCCCATATTATTTATTTATACTTCCCTCAAAAAGCCGGCTATCACAGCCGGCTTTTTACCTGCATATCTATTGCCGCAGGAGACAGGTCTTCTCATCTTCTGCCCGCGATACTTATTATCACGCCTATTACAGCTATTACCGCTATTGCCGGGATGAACCATCCGAAAATACGAAAGGTCATGTTGAAGACAAAATAGATCACAGCAAATATGACAGCAATCACCAGCAAAAGAACAACTGCCGCTATGATGCAGCCTGTCTTTCCCGAGGAAAAGACTGATCTTTTCCGGTCCCCGTTTCCTTCGCTGCCGCGGGATGTTCCTCCCTCATAGGCGGTCCTCTGCTGATAGCTCCTGCTGCCCGTTGAGCTACCGAATATCCCGGAGTTTATCCCGTCGGAATCATCATAGGTATCTGTACTGCTTTTATACGCGCCGTCATAGCCGGCAGCTTCCGCTATACGATCTGTGGATTCTATTATCATTTTGGATATCAGACGCGGGTCTCCAAGCTCTTCTATCACCTGTGCTTCCGAAAGTCCTGATGCAACCTTTCCATCAATATAAGATGAATAATAATCCACCTGTGACTCTACTTCTTTAGTCGGGATCCTTCCCGCTATCTGTCCGCGCAGAACAGAAAGAAATTCATTTTTTGTCATTTTTACCTCGATAGTTCCTGTCAGTCGGATTTAATAAAAAAGCCCTTCATTTCAGAAGGGCCAAATTCCGTGCATTAGAGGATTCGAACCCCCGACCTTCTGGTCCGTAGCCAGACGCTCTATCCAGCTGAGCTAAATGCACTTGGTACGCAAAAAGTATTCTACAACGCGCAAAAACAGTTTGTCAACCTCTTAGCTCTATTCGCGGAGCTCCGTTATTTTCGACATAATCCTTTGTGATTATAACCGTCCCTATGCTTTCGTCCTTTGGGATCTCGTACATTATATCCAGCATTATCTCTTCTATTATTGACCTTAAGCCTCTGGCGCCCATTTCTTTCCCCGCGGCCCGCTCCGTCAGGGCAAGAAGTGCGTCATCTTCAAATATCAGCCTTACCTCGTCAAGCTCAAGCAGCTTCTGATACTGCTTCAGGATCGCGTTCTTGGGCTCCTTAAGGACATCAACCATCATCTCTTTTGTGAGTTTCTTCAGGGTAACGATGATTGGGAGCCTGCCTAAAAACTCCGGTATCATGCCATATCTTCTGAGGTCCTCCGTTTCAACATGCTCCAGTATATTATCGTCACTATCATATTTATCCTTAAGGTCCGCGTTAAAGCCGATGGATGTCTTTTCGCGCATTCTCTCTTTTATTATCTCATCCAGATCCGGAAACGCTCCGCCGCAGATAAACAGGATGTTCTTTGTGTTGATGGTTGCCAGGGGAACCATCGCATTCTTGCTGCTTGCTCCCACAGGAACCTCCACCTCGCTCCCTTCAAGGAGCTTTAAGAGTCCCTGCTGAACAGATTCCCCGCTTACATCACGCCCCCTGTTGCTGTTCTTTTTGGCTATCTTATCTATTTCATCTATGAATACTATTCCTATTTCCGCTCTTTCAACATCATTATCGGCCGCTGCCAGAAGCTTGGAAAGAACGCTTTCTATGTCATCGCCTATATAACCTGCCTCAGTTAGCGAAGTGGCGTCGGTTATTGCAAGCGGCACATCAAGTATCTTCGCAAGAGTCTGTACTATGTAGGTTTTTCCGCATCCTGTAGGACCTATCATCAGCAGGTTTGATTTTTCTATCTCCACTCCATCCGCGTCATTTACCCTTTCTCCGGCCATTATCCTTTTATAGTGATTATAAACCGCGACAGAAATAGCCTTTTTGGCCTTTTCCTGTCCTATCACATGCTCATCCAGCTTTTCCTTAAGCTTATGAGGCGCAAGTATCTTATCAGGGTCGATCAAAGGGCCTTCCCTCTTTGGCTTTTTGATCTGCTGACGCCTTCCAAAGCCCTGCTGCAGATCGGCAAGATTAATAAAGCTGATATTCGGAATACCTTTCTTTTGCTGCTTTTCACCATGGGACTCTTCGGTCTCCGGGTCTTCGTCCTCCGCATCCGAAATCTCAGCCTCAACCTGAAGCGGAAGTCCGGTATCTCCCGGAACGGGAGCTCCGGGAAGGTTTCCGCCAAGGAATGACAGCGGCGAAAGGTTCAACAAGGACGGGTCGATCCCCGCCCCTCCAAACGAATCCAGCGTTTTCTGCAGACAGTCCATGCAGATATGTATGGCACCTCCCGGAAGTTCGAGCATCCTTCCGGCTCTGCTCTCACTCCTGTGGCACATGGTGCATACATGTTCTCTGTCCTCTTCCTTTGGTTTGTTTTCTTCGTTTTTATCCTGTTCTTCCAGGTTCTTCTCATCTTCCATTTTTCTCTGCCTTATCTTAATATCATTCTATAGTATCCGAAAGCGTTACCTTTGCTTTCATCTGTGTATATTTGCCATCTGCCTCACGCATAAATATTATCTCGACAGCGTCTCCTGCTTTGTGTCTTGAAAGCTGTTCCTGGAGCTCGTCCATCTTAGTAAATGAAACATTGTCCATCCCTACGATGACGTCACCTGTCTGAAGTCCGGCTGTTTCCGCACCGCTTCCCTGTACAGTGCTCGCAACATATATCCCCTGGGGCATGCTGTAGCTGGACGCTGTGGCTCTGTCTATGTCTCTTCCCCTGATACCAAGATATACTCCCTTTGCCGTGTCAGTGTCAACAGGCTTTGTGTATGATCCTTCTATCTGAAGAAGTTCCTGTATAAGACCGGAATATATCGATATGGGAATAGCGTAGCACATTCCTTCCACATAGCTTCTGGTTATCTTAGCCTCACTTATGCCTATTATCTTTCCGGATGAGTTCAGCACACAGCCTCCTGAGTTTCCGCTGTTTATAGCAGCATCAGTCTGAAGCACCGTTATATCCGTACCGTCGAGGGTCAGTTGTCTGTCGGTAGCACTGATTATACCAGTAGTTACGCTCATGCCGTAGCCCAGCGCATTGCCTATTACGATAACGCCCTCGCCTACCCTTACCGGTTCTTCTGAAAGTGCAGCTATCTTGATCACTCCGAATGTTTCTTCTGAAATATCGGAAAGCGGAACAGCAACTATCGCTATGTCCTCAGTCTCGCTCTGTGATTTGATATAGCCGTCAACGGACTTTCCGTCATAAAATGTCACATACAGTGATGAGCAGTCCTTAACAACATGATAGCTTGTCAGTATGAGCAGCTCATCATCATCCATTTCTATTATGGTCCCTGAACCGATTCCGCTGTCAACCTCCTGGGTTCCGCCGCCCTGGTCCTGGTAGCCTCCTCTGCCAAAGAACATATCCCAGTAGCTGCCGTAGCTGCCGCTGTCTATAAGGGTTCTGGAGGTAATGGAAACAACAGCCGGGATCGTCTCCTCAACTATTCCCGAAACGTCTGTTAATATATACCCTCCGCTCTGAACAGACGGAACATCAGCCGTGCTTATCTTCGAGTCCGGATCAGAGTTCTTCGTATTCGCATCAACTTCCTCCTGCGCGGCTGCTCTTGAATTTGCGGCAGCTTCCTTTATCCTGCCGACTCCGATAACAACTCCGGCGACAATTGCCGCTAACGCAACGACGATGACTATTATCAGCGGGATCAGCCACCTGTTCCTTTTAGGCGGTCCCGGAGGTTCCGGCTGATCATGATGAGGCTGCCACCTCGGTATATCATCATCACCGGGCTCGCTGTAGAATGTTCCCCGGTCCTGCGGTTCATCACAGGCCCCCTCTTCAGTATCGTATCCGTCATTTTGTCCCGTCTCATCATATCCGTTCATTCCGGATCCCAGGGTATAAGGATCTTCCCTGAATTCATCGCCGTTGTTTCTGTTAAGATCATCGCACATTTACTCATTGCCTCCTTGACAATAATCTCTTGTATATAAGGCAGATATTAATGCTAAAATGTGTGCCTTTTGTGATACATTTATCTCTGCCTGTCAACCTCTGCCCTTATCTTATCAGCGACTACAGCAAGCGCCTGAGTCGGGACATATCCCCACTGCCCGTAAAGAAACTCATGCAACAGTGTTACGTTTTCCTCAAGTGTATCCGCCACTACAGTATCTCCGCTGTCAAGCATTGCCGTATATTGCCGGTCCAGTGCGGGAAATGCCGCGTTGCCTGCGATGTTCATATCTGAAGCCTTGGCAAAAAACTTTACAAGTGTTCCCAGCTCCATTGATGTCTGTATAAACCTTCCTCCGTCACTGTCGCTTTTTATCATCGCGCGCATTACCTGCATCATCTTGAATACGCCTTTCTGCTTTGTTTGGGAGAACAATGACATCAGTGCATACCTCTGCCTTGCCGCCCTCGCATAATCGTCTCTGTATGTCTGCCCGTCCTGCGGCGATGTGAATTCTATATATCTGCATCTGCAGAAGGCAGTAGCCTGGTCACCTGTGAGCAGAACATCGTCTCCGCTTTCTTCCAGAGGTATATATGCTATGTCTGTCGCCTCACTTGTGTAGTACAGGTACTCATTGATCAGAGCCCGCTCTTCTTCCGTTACCTTCAGTCTCAGGCCGCCAAGAAGATCTACTATCTTCGCAAAGCCCCAGAAATTCACAACTATATAGTCATCAAGCGCAAGGTCAAAATTTTCATTGAGCATGTTTACAGCTCCAAGAGGCCCTCCCCTGTAGTATGATGAGTTGGCTTTCGTTACGATCTCGCTTCCGCTTCTGGAATACCCGAGGAGGTATGTATCTCTGTAGATCGAGGCCATCTTTATATCACCCGCGCCGTCTACGTTCACCACCATTATAGAGTCAGCCATCGCTCCCTGTTCAACTTCTTCAACCCTCGCATCCAGCCCGAACAGCGCTACACTCATATTGCCTTCCGGGACGATGGCTCCGTCATTTTTTTTAAGCTGAGACCTGTCAAAGCTTTTGTCATGAACATTCCTTTCGTAGTCTCCGCCCATAACGAGCCATGCAACAGGCGTCGCCAGCGGTGATTTCAGCAATGCCTTTGCCGTCGCCTCCTTCCAGCCAGGAACTATCCATATCACCGCAATGGCGATCAACAGTACGGCCAGAAATATAAGTATCCCTTTAAATACCTTAGCCGCTTTCCCGGAACGCTTTCTTCCTGTGTGCCCTGCCTTTTCGCGGTATGCGTCTTTCCGGCGAAGGCCGTTATAATCGATTCTTTTGTAGTCCGCCCTTATACGCTCCGCTCTGTTGTAGTTCGGTCTGCTTTCTTCCGGTCTTTCTGTTTCTTCTCTTGTTCGCTCCGGCCGAAATTCATATATTCTGTCCTGCTCCGGATGGTTTCTCATTCCGGAGTTGTTTCGTGACGGTTTTCTGTACATTTTTCTTTTCCTTTTTGAAACCGTTCCCTAAGCTGTGTAAGAGCATCATCCGGCAGCTTTACTGCATAAGATACTTCCAGGCAAACGCGTAGAGCGCCATATATATCTTCTTCGGGAAGACCTTATAGGCAGCTCTCTGAAGCTTCAATATCACCGGCAGCTTTACTCTCGGCGCAGGCATGTCTCTCCACGGAGATCTTTTAAAGAAATACTCCCAAAGGAATTTCTTCGGATGAACACTGTCCGCCTCCCATGGTTTCCCGACCTGGAGCTCTATAAAATGGTAGATGGCTATATCTTTGTATGAGCTGTCTATATTATCCTGATCAAAAATATATGCCTCATGACATGAAAACATCTTTGTAATATCCTTGTATGCGAAAAGCGTATATAATGTCGAAAAATTATATTTCAGCGGAAGAGGGACGATGTCCTTTTGCAGCGCTTTTATCGCAAGCGACTGGTCCGGCGCAAAGTTTAAAACGCCGGGATCTTTTTCCATCCACTCTATAAGCCTGTTCCTGCAGTTATTCCTCCTCCATGCATCCAGATCAAAAAACATTATCCCGGCGTTATACGTTGTATCATCATGTGATATCCCGACATTCTGTCTGTATTTGTCGTGATAAATAGCCGGTACCATAGCCAGCGCGCCTTCGCCCATGTCTGTCCCGCATATCGCGTCAAGCCTTCCTCTTATTATGGTGTCACTGTCCACATACAGTATGTTCTTTACATTATCCGGCAACTCATCCAGGACAAACAGTTTAAAGTATGTGGCATAATTGCCGCGGAACTTTGGCGCATTCGCTTCTTCCAGAAGCTGCCCGTAATAGTCAGTTTCTATATAAGTTGTCTTCCTGCCGTACGATGAGGCTATATCATCTATCTTTGTTCTGTTATCACTGTCTATTCCATCGTCAATTATAAATATATTTATGTCGCTAATGTGTTTATTATTATCCAGCAACGACAACAGAGATACTCCCAGATACGGCGCATAGTAATCATTTGCCTGGTAAAGGATGTTCAGCGACCCGGATGCCTCGTATGGTCCGTATGTCTTTGTATTCATATAATACGGGTTGAAGACATCCGAGTCCTCAATCGTCATACGGTTCATCTTTTTCAAAAAGCTCCTGTTCATCATTCTGTGAACATGCATATAGACGTTATCCTGCAGGATAGCGTGAAAAAATCTCTGCATCCTGACAACGAAGGATGGCGATACCTCTGTTCCTTCCCAGTCACTCCAAAGTGATGTCTCAAGAATACCGTTGAATTCCTTTTTTACAGGATGTCTGTTTTTCTTTTCCCACGGTCTTCCTGTCATTGTGCCCATCATATGATGGATGACCGGCTCCTTCATGGCCGCCCTGACCTCTTCTATCGGGGAAAAAGCGCTTTTTTCAAGCTGATACAGCTTATATGAATATTCCGCTCCGAAAATATAGAAACCGCTGTTGAGATTGTATCTTACAGGAAGGTATGCTATCTCTCCCTTCAGAACTATATTCATCAGGTCCTGCTCACACAGGTAATACTTTGATCTGGCATTATGTATATGGTCTACTATCCGCTCAAGACATTTTTTCTCTATCCATTTTTTACGGTCAAAAAGAATGATCCCGGCATTATAATACGGGTCATCCGGAGTCAGCTCTATCATTTTCTTGTATGAGTTCAGAGTGCAGTCATAGGTAGCAGCCACAGGCTTTCCTTCCATATCCAGACTGCCAAGCTCATCCAAAGGCCCCGTTATAAGGGTATCCGCGTCAAGCTTGAATATCCGGTCTGACTTAAGCTCAAGTTCCTCCATTACGAACATCGTAAGATAAACTGTATAGCCGTTCCGGAACTTTCCCACGCCAAGACTTTTTATCTTTTCTATCACAGGCGCTGTATCAATAATCTCAATATTCCTGCCATAGCTTGCGCAAAGAGCTTTGTATTTTTCGATATTCCCGGATGATATGCCGTTATCCAGCATATATATATTTATCTCATCGATGTGCGTATTATTGCTGAGCAGGGATGTCATTGACACTCCCGCTATCGGCGCGTAATTATCGTCTGTCTGATATAAGATATTCAATATCATTGTTTTTTCTTCAGCTTTACCAATGTACTTATTATCAAAACTATATCCTGTATCACAAGCGCCACTATGAATGAATAGCTGGCTCCCTGCATTCCATATGCGGGTATCAGGATATAGGATGCCGCGAATGCTGCCGCCAGTCCTGCTATTCCGCTGATGTTGGCTCCGAGCCTGTCTCTTATCACTATCGCCAGGTTACCCATGAGTATCGTAAATGCCGTAAGCACAGATACTATCACCATAGGGACCAGAAGGAAGGCGTATTCTCTTATCTCTTCGCCATACAACAGGGTAAGTCCGAACTCCCCAAGGAATATCGCCACAATGATACCTCCTGCCAGAAATGCGGCCAGCATGGCAACGCACTTCCCCATTATCCGGAAAAGCTCCTTCAGTCTTCCCTCATCTACACGCGCCGCTATCAGTGTGGACAGCGGATTTATCACAAATGTGGCTGCCACCTGCAGTATTGTAACCGGCGCCATTACGGCAGAATATATCCCCAGTATCTCCTTGTCAAAGTATCCGCGCAGAACAAGCTTTGGCACGGTCAGCAGAAGCGTATGCAGAAACGTATATATTGCGTATGGAAAGCACTCCAGTATAAGCCTTCCCACATTTCCAAACCGGAGACCGGTATCTATGCCCGCCTTTTTCCTTGACGCCGGGATATCATATATAAAAAGAACCGCAAGTGATGACGCAAGCATTACCATCAGGGCTATCCTTATGTCCTTCGTAAAAAATATCAGAATGCAGAAGACTATAAGAGCCGCTATATTCCTGATGCACATGGAAAGACCTGCTATATCAAGCCTCCATTTTTTCTGAAGCGATCCGTATATGGTATCCGCATAGGAATAGACCATGATGTAAAACATATAAAGTATGATTGAAAGTTTCTCTATTCCTTCATACCCGGATATGAGTACCCATACAGCTCCGACTGCCAGCGTAAATAATATGGTCACAAGCTTCGCTCCGGCATATTCGCTGTCACTGTACTTGTATTTCAGATCCGATACCTGAAAGGTTTTTATACCGAAGGCTGCTATTATGAGAAATACATTTCCGCAGGAGACTGACAGGGAAAGTATCCCGGAATCAGCATAGCCTGAAAGTCTTACCACCAGCACCATCATAAGCCACTGGCAGAAAAACATCACAAAGGTTCCTGCGGAATTCCATATTATGTTTTTCCGTATAGAGACATTTTCGTATTCCATTTATCAAAACGCTCTTTTCAGTACTACCATATCCCCCCGGACATCAACGCTGAAGGCGGTATTGTCGCTTATCGCTGTATCATACTCAAAAAGCTCACCGTATAAGGACCTGAACTGCTTATCAACATTATAGAGGTATACATAGGTGTATCCCCCGTCTATCAGCGCGTCAGACCATTCTTTGGCTGTCATCTCCTTTGTCCATACATCCTTTTCGGAATACGGATATCCCAGGCTCCAGCCCATCTCATAATCGTATGAAAGCGATACCGGTGTTGCCAGATAGTACGATACCTGATACTCGGCTCCGTTTGTATCCTGTGCTATAAAATACACCCTGTCTTTTTCCGGATCCAGCTTTGATGTGATCTCGGACACCATATAATAACCTGACCGCCGGGAGATGCTTTCCTCTATTTTTTCCCTGCAGTTAAACATATCCCCGGTCACTACCTTCCATGGAGTAAATATCAGAACGATAGCAACCGGAACAAGCACAAGGATGTTGCCGAATCCGCCGAATCTGTTGAATATCCCCTCTATTATCATGAAAAGGAAAAAAAGGACCGCTCCGAGAACATAGGTATACATATATCTGCTGAAAGACGCAAGGGTCTCTCCTTCATAGGCTGTGAAAAGATGGATATACATATACAGCAGCGCCGCCGCATATATGAAATATCCGGCTATCATAAGTATGCTGTAGACTCCTGCCCTTATTTTTTCTGTTCTTTCCCTGTAAAGAAGGATGACGATCACACCCATTACGGCAAAAATGATCGCCCATACTATATACGAGACCTTGATCGTGGCATTTTCGGGAACTGCAGACAGCGCTTTGAAGAAGTTTGTGCTTATCATATTTCCCTCAGCCTCTGCCCTTGAGGGCTCGACATAATCAAACACCTGCATCATATGATTTGCGGATGTGAATATCCTCCATGAAAGCCAGGAGGTCACAGACATCAATACATAAAATACCGGCGCGATCCAACCCTTGCCTTTACACATTTTAAAGAATTCGGCACGGTTGATGATAAACGCATCTATCGCCACCATTATCAGTATCATAAGGGCAAAGGCTTCACTTCCGGGCCTTATCAATACCATTACCGCGCTTCCCATGCCCATTACATAATATGTGCCTTTTTTCTGGTCCGAGCTGTAGTAATGATACAGAAGATATGCGAATGTCACCGCCATCGCTGCGTCTATATACAGTGTGTTGTACGGCACTATCGCAGGATTGAACAGCCAAGGGGCAAACAATACCACCGGTACTAAAAATATGCCTATAACAACCCGCTTCCAGCTTATCCGCTTGAATATCGGGAGCAGCATCGCTACCACATAAACATCCATTGCCTTAAGCATATCGCATTCGTTGACCTGATCTCTTAAGGATGTAAATAGATATACGAAAAGAGACATTCCGGGCTGATAGCCGGCTCCGTGGGTGGTTGAGCCCGCGACATTAGCGAAGCCGTCAAATATCACATAGTTCTTAACGGTAAGACCCCAGTGGGTAAATTCATCAAATCTTGTGAGCAGTCTTCCGTCCGTCATATAGAAAATAAGCGCCAGCGCTGCAATAAAAAAGACAAAACCGAAGTTAAGATTGTCGGAAACATAATCCTTCATCTGTCTTTTTATTATGCATTTTGTAAGACCTGCCAGAAATACCAGTCCTGCAGCGCCTATATATACGATCACTCCCAGCTTCATGTGTCCTGTCAGTCCGAAAACATAAAGCACAAGTATCGAGGAAAAAACAGAAAGCGGCATCATTACGGCAAATCTGCGTTTGAACAGACCGCTGTAGCCCATGGCCATGACAATTAATGCAAGACAGATAAATATATAGAATCTCATGTTTACTTTTCCTTTAGCTTGTAAACCGTAAATTCAGTTCCTCCAATATCAACCTCATCCGCGCTTTCAATGCGCACCCCCGGATAGGTCTCTTTGTAAAAATCCACCCAGTAGTCCATATCCGTATCTTTCAGCGCGACTATATAGACATTATCCTCTTCAACCATCGCCTTTTCAATATCTTTTATACCATATCTTTCCCAGACCTGTATGTTTTCATCCAGAAACGATGTCCAGCCTCCCGGCCAGTATATATTTAAAAGGCTGTTATTTATCCGGTTCACATCATATCCCAGACTGTTTATCATCTCACTTTCATATATGTACAACCTGTCTTTTCTTTCAGCGCAGTATTCCTCCAGATCCGCTCTGATATTTCCGCTTTTTATGCTCCTGTATACATGGTTCTGAACCTTTGTGTACGAAAATATCACGGCCGTTATCATAAGCGCGAATGCGGCCGCCGCCGCGGCAATCTTTATGATGAAAGCTTTTTTATTTCCAAGCCTTTCTTTCAGCGCAGAAGAAAGGCTTCTTATTCCGGCTGAACCATCCGCGATCATGGCGATGATGAACAGCAGTCCCGAAAGCCATATCCCCATAGTAACTCTGGAGGTAGGCTTCATCATGTATATCATCCATGTCCACGGTATCAGAAAGGCCACCGTTGCAAGGGCGGTAAAGAGAGTGAGCTTCCACTTCCTGAGGACTATCGAAGCAACGAACAGCAGGAGAAAGCCTATGGCAGTTACCAGATTTACCGGATAATAGGTCTTGAGCGTAAGATGATAAGGCAGCGCCGCAACAGACCTGCCAAGCCTTGTTAAAAACGGCAGCTTTTCCTTATATTCCTCCACCCGCGCGTCAGCTATCGTCTCGAGAGCGTTTTCCTCAACACCGTCAGTAAACTCCAGATAATATTTTTCATACATATATCTTCTGGCCTCTGAAATATTAAGACTCTCATACAGCTCTTCATGCCCCTCGTATTCCGGAAGCCCGTAAAAATCGTACAATGTTGTTCTGGCATCGTTGATCTTAAGAAACCTCTGCCACACATCAGTTTTATACGCGCTGTTATGTGCAAGTTCTATGCCTCCCAGTCCTATGAATAGTATTACCGGAAATATCAGGAAGCTTATTATCTTTTTCGTCTTGAAATACGGGGATTTTTTAAAGAATTTATAAAGGAACACCACCCCTGCAAGCGGAAGGAGCATGAACAATGTCCTGGCTCTCAGTGAATAAGACGCCCATAAAAGAATAAGCGCGTAGATATAATTAAGTGTCCTGTTCAGCGCTGTGCTTTCATCCTTTATAGTTGCAAAGAGGAATATACCTGTTGCGGCCAGTGTCGCCGCGCACATCGAGTAGTGTGCTGTAAGAGCCATCTTTGCCATGCACAGCCAGAACAGAAATATAAATAAACCTCCCAGCAGCAGTTTATTTACTGTTTTTTTTGTGACGGAGCATATCCTGTATACAACGGTAAATACGCAGACGATAAAGCATGCTTCCAGGAACGCGAAGTGCCAGTTAAAAGCAGGTATTGCGTCAAAAAGGCTCTTGAACAGAAACGCAAGCGGATATTTTATATATACCACATGAGCGTCAGGCGTTCCCGTATATGCTCCGTTGAGCACCTGCGCTATAAAGCCGTCATCTATCACTCCGTATGTTCTGTAATAAAACAAAACAACAGCCGCCACAGCCACTGCGCTCATCAGGAGAGCAAGTCCGAGATCTATCAGAAAAATTTTTTTATTATTACTGTCCATCAGGCTCATGCTCTTCTTTCGGCTTTAGTTTTTCTTCAAGATATGCAAGTTTCTGAACTAATTCCCTTATTTTTTTTCTGTTTGAATATACCGTTATCGTCAGTGAGTAGATTATGAGCATGATAAATATCCCCGCGAGGAACAATACCATGTTGAGCGGGTCATATACCCCCAGGAGGCCGGCCAGCTTATCCAGCAATACCGGCGCCAGTGCGAATATCATTATTATCACCAGCACGATAAGCCATGGCATCGCTATCTTCAGACCCAGCTTATCCTTTTTTATCAATATGAGTGAGATCAGCACTGCCAGCAGTGCTACAGCAATTACTATTATCTGTATCTTAAGTGTCATTTCATACGACCTCCGATCCCTTCGTTCATTATCCCAACACTAACCTTTATCATGTAAAAAAGCGCAGTCAAGGGCTTTGCTATAGATGACTTACCCGCCTGTCTCTCCCTCATCAGGGCAGGTACCTCACTTATCTTATATCCTCTTGCTATCAGGTGCGCGCTTGTCTCCGGCTCGGGATAATCCCAGGGATATTTTTCAGCGAATATCTTTATTATCTCTTTTGTACACATCCTGAAGCCTGATGTGGGATCAGTTATCTTTTTACCTGCCACCACATTTATCAGCCATGATATATATCTTATAGCCGCTCTTCGCAGACCGGTGGACTGAAAGCCTTCTCTGTCGATAAACCTGGAGCCTATTACCATATCGTACGGCCCGTTCACAAGCTCTTCCTCCAGATCATTTATGCATTCAGCCTTATGCTGGCCATCACCGTCAAACTGTACCGCTATATCATAGCCTTCATTCATGGCATACTGATAGCCGGTCTGTACGGCTCCTCCTATCCCCAGGTTTGACGCCAGGTCCAAAAACCTGAGCCCGTTCTTTTCACAGATCTCAACTGTTTCGTCAGTTGACGCATCATTGATGATAACATAGTCGTAATCCGCGGCATTTTCCTTTATATCCTCCACCACTGACAGAATGCTTCCCGCCTCATTATATGCAGGTATTATAATGATCTTCCTCACGTTTTTATCCCTTTATCACTTCAAGCATCCTGTCTATGCTTTTGTCTCTTTCAAAATTTTCCTGCTGACATACAAAGGCTTTTCTGCCCATTTCCATTCTTTCCTCATCTGTCATTCCCATCAGCCTTTTTATGTTTTTGGCAAGGGCAGCCGGATCATCGGGTGATGATAAGAGTCCGCATCCCGCTTTGGCAACGATATCATTTATCTCCCCTTCCATCGCTACCAGCAGCGGCCTGCCGGATGCCATATAGCTCATCACCTTAGCCGGTATGGAATAGTCCTCTACCCCCTCTGATCTTAGAGTTGCTATGAGCGCATCAGCAATGTCCGCATAATCAGGCATTTTCTCCACCGGATGAAATCCTTCGAAAAAGAATATGTCATTCAGGCCGCGCGCAAGGACATCCGCCTTCAAATCCTTAAGGCTCATTCCGTCTCCGACTATTATGAACCTGATATCCTTAATCCCTTCAGCCTTTAATAACCCGGCCGCCTCTGTCATCAGAGTAAAATTCTGGGCCGGCGAGATATTCCCCGTAAATACTATGTTGAATCCGCCCCCGTATTTTTGCCGGAGCTCCGGGTCGCTGCTTCTTCTTTCATAGAGTTTTTCCGGAGACTGCGGTATAAAGCTTATTTTCTTCTCAACCGGCTTTAGCTTTTCCATAAAATATTGCCGCATTTTTTCGGATACTGTTATCAGTCTGTCCGGTTTTTTATATATGTTCATGGATATGGCGTACATCAGCTTTCTCAAAAAACGGTTCTTGATATCGAGCACCGAATAAAGATTCTGCGGCCATATATCCAGGATGTACATTACAGTATCCGTCTTTTTCTTTCTTCCCAATCTTAAGCCTGCTGCTGCCATCATTACAGGGGAAAGCTGGTAAATGAAGACTCTGTCATAATCATTCTTCATCAGCCTTCCGACTCTCAACCAGCTGGCAATGGGAAAGGTGATATAATTCAGGAATATCCTTATGTTTGAGTTATTTCCTCTTTTTATCTCGAAGGTCCTGTATATCTTTACACCTTCATGCAGTTCTTCCTTTATACTATGGGAATCATACCCCTCAAAAAACTGACCGGACGGATAGTTGGGCTGACCGCAAAGGACATCCACTGTATGTCCCCTTTCAACAAAGCCCTTTACGATATCATTTATCCTGAAGTTTTCCGGCCAGTAGTGCTGGCATACAACAAGAATCTTCATCTGACGGTTATCTTTTTTTTCGCCACACCGTCCGGTTGACTATATCAGTATAGCTCTGTATCAGCCTCACTACCTTAGCGGAAACATTGTACTCTTCGTAATCATGGCCAATGGCAAAGCCCTCATCATCCATAAGCAGCTTTATCGCCGTATCAACAGAGCTTCCTATCGTATCCTTGTCGATGCCGCCGATCACGACACTGCCCATATCAAGGGCTTCCGGTCTTTCCGTTGAAGTCCGGATAAGGACCGCCGCGAAATTAAGCATCGCACTCTCCTCCGAAAGCGTTCCGGAATCAGAAAGCACGCAGAGCGCATTTTGCTGAAGTTTGTTGTAGTCAAAAAAACCGAAAGGCTCCATACTCCTTACCAGAGGATGAAATTTATATTCTCTTTTTTCTATGAATTTTCTGCTCCTCGGATGAGTTGAATATATCACCGGAACCTCATATTTTTCCGCCATGGCATTGATGGAATCCATAAGCGAATAAAAATTTTCTTCCAGGTCTATATTTTCCTCCCTATGCGCGGAAACCAGGATATATCTTCCTTTTTCGAGTCCCTCCTGTTCAAGAACGCTGCTCGCCTCTATCTTTTCCATGTTCTTTTCAAGGACCTCCCTCATAGGAGAACCGGTGACAAAAACGGTCTTCCCGTCCACACCTTCCTCAAGCAGATAACGTCTGGAATTTTCTGTATATGGAAGATTGATATCCGATATGTGATCTACTATCTTTCTGTTTATCATCTCCGGAACATTCCAGTCCCAGCAACGATTTCCCGCTTCCATGTGAAAGATCGGTATCTTAAGGCGTTTTGCGGATATTGCGCAGAGCGCTGAGTTGGTATCTCCCAGTACAAGGAGCGCATCGGGTTTTATGTCCGCCATCAGCGTATAGCTCTTTGAGATTATCGCCCCCATTGTAGCTCCGAGATCAGCTCCCGCAGCCTCCAGATAATAGTCCGGCTCCCTGAGACCCAGTTCCTCAAAGAATACCTGATTCAGTTTGTAATCATAATTCTGTCCGGTGTGCACCAGGATATGATCGAAATAGAGATCGCTTTTTTTAATTGTCTCTGAAAGCCTTATGATCTCCGGCCTTGTTCCTATTATCGTCATCAGTTTCAATCTGCCCATACTTGCTCCTTTCCAGCTGGCGCTCATTCCGCCCGAAAACCAGCATTTATTATATTACTTTATACGTATAATTACCAGCAGATACAAAATTGTCGGAGCAAGGCTGTATATCTCGGCTAAGCTGCATATATATCGAAGTGTGACTAACCCGGCAATCGTCACAAGGTCATCGCTGATCGATACGGCTTCATACCGGAGGAACAGAGGATATTTTCCACTCTGATCTTCAGGCGGTTCGGAACAGACGGCCAAAGATCAGTCTTTCGATCAGATTCAGTGTAAATACAGAAATAAAAATGCAGACTATACTGTAGATAAAAACAAGGACATCATTGCCAAACAAAGCCGGCAGCCCGATCGATACGACCAGGGCGTGCATGATGTATTTGACGATCATTTCATTGCCGCAAAGATACAGTGAATCCTTTCCGGCAAAAGCCAGTGCCGTCCCGACTCCGGGTACAAGCGCCAGGAGCCTTGCGATCACCACTTCCATGAATATCAGTATCATTGCATATAAGAATGCGTATATCTCAAATACAGGCGCCGGCAGCACCATACTTACAAAGTTTATCAACTCCGATCCGCCGGACAGCGTATACGCGGCAAGCGCCAGCGATGTTGCGAAGCATATCCAGAGTGATACCTTCGCACCGGTGCTCTGTTCGCTGTATTTCCACCTTTTTATCAAAGGGAATGCAAATGCTCCAACCGCATAATAAAGGATATATACCATGGCCGAGTCCACGTTCCATATCCACATTGGTGTCTGAGTCGGTTCGTGCGGAAGAAGCGTTACCCCCGCTATAAAAAGCAATACCGGAGTGATGAGCGTAAGCGCTCTGCCGACCTTTTTATCCTCCATAAGACTCAGAAGCCGTTTTATCACCTCAAAAACGATCGACACAACAAACAGACAAGTGAAAAACCAAAGCGGGCCGGGAACCCGGTTCCTTATTCCTGCCGCGGAAACGATCAGGGCCTGCCCGAGTTCAGAAAACTCAAGCTCTCCCACAATAAGCGAAAATCCATAAAATAGTAAAGTAAATACCACATAAGGTAAAAAGACAGTTCTGATCTTTTTTATCAGAAAAGTTCCAAACGTGCCTTCCCCCGGCTCAGTCGACGCGAAAAACCCGCTGATAAAAAAGAAAAGCGGCACATGATGCGCGTAAATAAATGCCAGAGTATTGTCGCCCTGAACGATATGTCCCGCATAGATAAGCGTCATCCCGATAAATCTCAGGATGTCAACCCAGGCTATTCTTCCGTTGTAGCTGAATATCTTCCCGGCATTCAAAGCTTTATCACTGTCCTGTCCTTACGTCTTCTCAAAGGCTCATATATAAACTGCCGGAAGGTGTATACCAGCTTCCTTGGCATTTTTTCTATCAATGAGTCTCGGTGAGCTGTGTTGGTAACGCTTCTGTCATCCTCATACCAGCCCTCTTCATAATCAGTCTGCTGAGCTGTTATCTTCGGTCCCGTTTTGGCGATCTTTCGGGCGATGACATATATCTCTGTCTGTGTGTTCACATCAAACTGGAGCCTCTGCCCCGCCGTAACCGTTGATGTGTTTATCCTCCACACCTTATCTTTAGCGGAGAATTTAACTATGAACACATCTTTAAGTTCCATACCGTTTGTTTCCGAAAAAACACTGTAGAAGAAGTCCGGTGAAAACTGATACAGGCCATGTCCGTTAAAATTATTCGCGGGAACCATCGAAAGGTAATACCCCCCGCACTCAAGCATGCTGAAGGTATTGTGCAGAAGCTGTGGAACATTGAACACATGCTCCATCGTCCCCCCGTCTATGATGAAAGAATATTGCTCTTTCATCTCATCAGGAACAGGTTCGTTAAGATCAAAAACTATATCCGGGTCTTCGTGCGCAAAGCCGTCAAGACTCACCGGGTGTACCCCGTACATGTCCACAAAGAGCTTTTCAACATACGGACTGTCAAAATCCTCGTCCAGCTTTTCACTGCCGATCCCGCTAAATCCCTTAAGATACCTTTCAAACTCCCTTCTGCTGAAGGCTCTGAACTGACGTCCAAGCGTGAGCGTTTTTGAAACATCTGCGCCATATTTTTTTCTTGCGTATTCGATCGCCAGCATCGATGTTATCCTGAGACCCATAACACTTTACCCTATATATATAACTCCTCCAGTTTCTTCCGGTCTATCTTGTTTGTCTTGCTCAGCGGTATGCTGTCAAGCTTGATAACCCGGTTGGGAACCATGTGCCTTGGAAGCTTCTCTCTCAGGCTTGCGCGTAACTCCTTAGGCTCGACCCGCCCCGCGTAAACCAGGATTATATGCTCTTTTTTCCTGTCATATACACAGGCGCACTGCATCTGGTCATCAAACGAGGTGGCTGCCAGCTCTATTTCACCCAGCTCCACACGGTATCCCATATGCTTTATCATAAAATCCTTTCGTGATAAAAAAACCAGCTCCCCGTATTCATTCCGCTTAACTATATCTCCGGTCATATAAACAAGCTCTCCCGGCTTAAAAATCCCCTGCCTGAATTTTGCCTTTGTTTCCTCCTCGTCATTAAGATATCCTATTCCTATTCCCGGTCCTGCCATGCAAAGCTGTCCCCGCTCTCCGTCTGACACTTCGGTTCCGTCCTCTCTGATTATATACGCGCTCGTTGTCTCCAGAGGGAACCCTATAGGAACCCGTTCATCATCGGCCAGAGGCCGTTCTATATAATATCCTACGGAAGGATAAAACTCTGTGGCGCCGTACATCTGCGTGTAAGTCGGAGAAGGAAGCGCCTTCCTCATTTTATTCAGCAACTTTGTGGACATTACATCGCCGGCAAATGATATAGTCTTCAGGTTTTCATTCAGCTCTTCCTCATAGCCCTCCCACACTGAAAACCGGGAAAACATGGTGAGTCCCGAGGTAGGCCACAACAGGATCGTAAGCTTATTATCAACCATATATTTTACAAGCTCCGCCGGCTGGCTGAAAAGACCGCCCGGCATAAAGAAGCAGGTCGACTCTGAGGCAATGCTGATAAACAGTATCAGTTCTCCAAGCGCGTAATACAGCCTCGGCTGGTTACCTATCCTGTCGGACAGTCCGACCTTAAGGTGCCTTCCGCATATACCAGCGGGATACAGGATCCCGTTATGTCCCGTTATAACTCCCTTGGGAGTTCCCGTCGAGCCGGAGGTGAAGGTGATACTCGCGGGCGCCTGTGAGATATCATCACAAATAATCGGCGGAACCTGTATCTCATCTGAATCCGACTCCGGGATATCCTCATACACAAGGATCTTTCCGGAAAGTTCAAGACTTTCCGCTTTTTCCTTCAGCTTCCTGTCTGTTATCAAAAGCCTTGGCTTCAGGCTCTGCATGATCTTGTCCATCCGCTCCTTAGGCATATCCATATCAAGTACAGAATAATAATCCCCGGCATACAGTATTCCGTGCATGGCCGCGGTTATGTTTATCTCCCCGTCCATCAGCACGGCAACCGGAGACGGCTCTTTATTCTGAAGCTCTTCAGGGTCCTCATCGAATTCTCTCAGAATAGCTTTTGCCACCTGAAGAGACCTCGCCCTCATCTTTGCGTATGTCATCTGACCGTACTGGTCTGCAAAACCTGTTTTATCCGGAAAGTCTTTTGCTGCCTTATCTAAAAGCTCAGTCAACCGCTTAAATGCCATTTTTAAATCTCCTTCGCAACCTGATGATGTTTTTCAAGTAGTCCGCGATCTGTCCTATAACATTTACGTGTCCGCCTTCAGCCTCCCTGTATATCACAGGTATCTCCGCGATCTCAGCCTCGCTGCGTTCAGCGCGTATAAGCAGCTCTATGATAAAAAACCATCCGTTTTCAGTATCATCGGATTCTCTGATAAGCTCTTCAACAAAGCTTTTGCGGAAAAATTTAAAGCCGCATATTGCGTCGCTTGCTTTCATATTAAGGCCGGCCTTCAAGGCCAGAGTCAGCCCTCTTGACGTTATCTGCCTGTACCACGCGCGGCCTATGGTCCTGGACCCCTTTGCCTGCTTGGAAGCGTTTACCATCATCAGATCAGCGTCATTATCAAACAGGTTCCTCATCTTTATCAGCGTCCTCAGATCAGTGGACAGATCTATATCCATGTATCCCACGATATCAGCTGTATTCCGCGCCACACCGGTCCTGAACGCTGCTCCGACACCCTTCTGACTTATCCTCGTATATGAAACAACAGAAAACTCCTCTGCAAGCTTTTCTGCTATCTCCCCGGTCCTGTCCGCGGACGCGTTATCTACAATGCTCAGACGGATATCATCATCCGGCATATACTTTGAAATAAATCCTATTGTTTTTCTTATCCCCTGTTCCAGTCTGTTCTCTTCGTTATAGACCGGAAACAGTATATTAATACTGTGCATATATAAACTCTGTATTTTTAATGCTTAGTGACAATATTATCATAATAATGACATACCAGTAAATAAGTATTCTCACTCCAAATCTCTGCTCAGCAACGATATCCGCTATACCTTTTTCTTTCCGGTCCTCGATCTTTGATATAACGATCATCGTTATAAATCCGGCGAGCATAAGTATCCACTGCAACACATTCAGGTCAAACCTGAACAGGCCACCGTCAAACAGCTTTTCTATATGAAATCCTGTAAATATCTTCGAGGTGAATTCACTGAATTTACGCGGTGTATCCGCGCACAAAAGCACCGGCCATATGAGAAGCGCCGTTCTGACCTTCTGCCATGATCGCCATAACACATCCTTCTCCAGCGCAGGATGCGCCTGTGCAAATTTTCTGCTGACAGGCGAAAGCAGAAAAGTAACGACAAACAGTACGGCATACTGCAGCCCCAGCAGCGCGTACATCACCCCTGCTCCGTGCCATATTCCCATGATAAAGAACAGTATGAAAAACGCTATGCTCGCAACTATCCTTTTCCTGAGCTTTTTATTCTTCCCGGATACCCTTACGAATCTTTTTGCTGCGCTGCTCATTATAATGGGATAGTATATATAGTCACGCAGCCAGTTTCCGAGAGTAATGTGCCACCTTCTCCAGAATTCATCGACGCTGCCCGACTTAAAGGGATGCCGGAAATTCTCCGGAAGCCTGATCCCCAGCATCGAGCTCATACCGACCGACATATCCACGCAGCCCGAAAAGTCCGCGTAAAGCTGCAGAAAGAACAGAAGGATATCCAACAACACAAACACACCTGCGGCATTTTCCTTTGAGTTCACCGCTTCTATGAAAACCGCTATCCTGTTGGCCACCACCATCTTCTTGAACATACCGTATCCAAACCTTAATATGCCCTTGAATACGACATCGCGGTCAAACGCGTGTCCGGCGCAAAGCTGTGGCGTAAGCTCTTTATATCTGTTTATGGGTCCCTGGACTATAGAAGGGAAATAAAAGGCAAAAAGCATAAGCTTTGTTATGTCGGTCTCTGCTTCGATATCCTCCCTGTACACATCCACCACATAGCCTGTCATCATAAGTGTATAATAGGATATACCGAGAGGGGCTATGAACTTTTCTATGATCCCGTTCCCTCTTAAAAAGCCCTCACTCATGGCAGGGACATACATAAGCAGCACAAGCACCGCTATATTAAATATCACGGCTGTCGCCGCCGCAAGCTTCCTGTTAGAGCCTTTCTTTATTGCTTTTGCCAGAAGAAAAGTGATGACAGTCTCTGCCGCAAGTACTATAAGGGCGGGCCATGCCGCATAAGCATAAAACAGCATGCTCCCCGCAAGGAGGATAAAGCGCTGCGCTTTTTGGGGGCAGAGATAGTAGGCGGCAAATAAAACTGCGAAAAACAGGAAGAAAATGAAGCTTATATAATTCATCGCAATTCCTCCTGAAACAGAGTTTCAGCTATATATGCTGTATATTTTTCCGCCCCCTTTTTATTCAGATGGTCGGCATCATCAAAATATTCTGCCGGATAGCTTGCGAACTCCGTGTCTATATGCGCATCGGGATATTCCTTACTCAGTAAGACAAAATAATCACGAAACGGCTCTATGGTCTTCATCGCCTTGCCGTAGCTCTCATCTATCAGCGGCGCGTTAAGGGAAAAAACCTCAATATCATTTTCAATACACAGTTCTATCGTCTTGCGGTAATATGTATCAAGTGTCCTGAGCATGACAAACTTTTCCATGTCATTTTCCGTGCTTGTAGGCCACCAGCTCACAAACGTCTTAAATCCCCTGTTTTTTTCCATTTCCTCATAGGCTTTTCTGTTGAGTGCCTTCCTGCCCTCTCCCACTGAATTGACTACGGGAGACATATATTTTGTCGGAGACTTTATCTTATATTCCAGAAGCGTAAAAACACTGTCTCCGCCTGCTTTTCTCAATGCATCTGTTTCCTTCTGCCTGCCGGCTTCTCTTATCACTTCATTTGCCTGTTCAAAGCTCAGGTAATCAAAATAGATGCTCCGTGTCCAGAAACCGTCAAAGTCTGTAAAATGAAAGGAGCATACGGAAAGGATCACCGCCTTAGGCTTCCCCCTGTTTTCAATGTGATCCTTTAATGTGTAATATGCTTCAACAGATGTGGTCCCTCCCTGCGCGAGGCTGATGCAGCTGTCTGATATCTGTTCCGGGATAAAAGCAGACTTGGCTCTTGAATCTCCCAGTATCAGTATATCCGCGGGCGCAAGATCACTCTTTCCGTTCAGGTAATCCTTTGCCTGGGTAAAATAAGAATATTCCCCGTCCATATAATCCGCGGGGAATATGGCTATATATGCCCAGATAAGTATCAGAGGGATAAATATCAGTATTGCTTTGCCTATGATACGGATGGCTTTCATTTACTGCAGAAGATCTAAATACTCTATTGCATCTATCAGCTCATCAGGATTCTCAGGCATTCGCATTTCCAAAGAAATGTACCGGTTATAACCCGCATCCTCTAAAAGCCTGATCACCTCAAAATGTTCCTTGCGCTTTCTGATCGTTCTCAGATTCGGTTCAGAAAAATGAACATGATTTATAAGGGAGATATTATCCTCTGTAAGTATCTCATAGATATTTTCGCCGTTTGTAAAGATGGTTCCCATATCCAGATTCACCTTGAACGCTCTTGATGCGTTCCTTCCCACCTCACGGGCTATACACCTTACCAGATCGAATGCCTGACTCGTGTAATTGATGAAGTTGGTGTTGTAGATCGCCGGATTGGGTTCTATGGATATACATGTCCCCTGCTGCGCTGCATACATTGCCGCCTCACTGAAAAAGTCTATCGCTATCTTACCCGCTTCGGAAAGGATATATCCATCGGGGATCCTCCTGTTTAACGGACAGCCGAAAACAAGATTGGGGCAGCGCACGGCTGACGCGAAATCAACAGCGGCCTTCATATATTCCATAAGGTATTTCTTTTCCCCGGACTGTCCGAACATATTTGCCTTTACTCCATTCAGTATGGATTGCATCGATACGACATTAAGACCATACTTGGCGTAGAGATTTTTTGCCCATGTCGCCGCATCACGTATCCTGTCATACGGACCCGCCATTCTTCCGAGAGTATTTGAATCCTCCCATGGTATTATCCTGGTCGGTGCGATCTCAAGCGCAAACCTTTTCCCCCCGAGGATCTGGTACATCGACAGATCCTCATCCGGACTCCATGCTATATTTGAAACGGCAAACTTCATTCTTGTTTCTCCTTATCTGTGAATATCCTGATCTCTTCCAGCGTCTGTTCCCGGCTGTACATATATCCTCCCGGACCGGTGGCTGCGGCTTTCCCGCCGAAGCATTTGTAATGCCTGGTCCTCATGTCGTACGACGGCACATCCGCATCAAGCTCATTCCTGAAATCATCCCCGGTAAGGTATCTGTATATCTCGGATACAAATACCGGCTCTGCTGCTATATTCAAAACCTCAAGCTTTGATCCGACAGCTTTCATTATATCATCATATAAATGTTCCAGATTATAATACTGGAATTTTCCTCTGTTGTCAGTAAAATTCATGGCTGAAAATCCGAGCTTTTCAAACGCTTCCCTGAGCGCCTTCCTGTCCCCGGAGGATACGGCTTCGCACCGGTAAAAGCCTTTTTCATTTAAACGGTAGTTTTCCTTTAGCAGGGGCTCCCGCTTTGAAAGCTCTTCAAACTTTGATTCACTTAAAAGAGATGGGATATAGTTAATATAGTCATATATAAAATTCTTTTTTATGCCCTTTCCGAAAAGCCCCGGCAGCCGTATTATCAGATGATCCTTTATCTGTGTTCTGACTTTTTCTTCCAGCAGAGCCCTGTTGATGCCGTATGCATCCTTGCCCTCTGCCCCGTCATCCTCCGTCACCATAAAAGGGTCACGATAAACCTCTACCGTGGATATGAGCACTGTTTTCTTTGCCTCTATCTTCCTGATATTATCAAAAGCTTCATTCACCGCCTCCAGATCCTTCTCCGGAAATTTCGCGGCGATAAACTTTTCAGCGGAAAGCCCCGCATATATCAGAATGTCCGGCCGGGTCCCGAAAGCCTCCCCGATATTTTTGCTGTTGTAGAGCCCATCCGGATCCGCTTTTTTCGCTATGTTCGAGCCGACAAAGCCTGTATATCCTACAAGAGCTATCATTTTATCACAACTGCCTTTCCTGTTTCCTCAAGCGATGGATCCATATATCTCAGCATAACGTCCACTACCTCATCAGGCCTCAGCATCCTTCCCCTTTCGTTCTGCGAAGCGGCGCTTTCCTTCATAACATCCGGCATTTCATCCAGATATTTTGTGTCGGTAAGCTCCGGAGCTAACGCATTTATCATTATATTCTTCCCCTCATACTCGCGCGAAAGAGACCTCACAAGAGCAAGCAGCGCGGCCTTCGCGCATACATAAGGAGCAAGAAAATTAGGCGTGTATGCTTCTGTTCCGTAATAAGATGACATTATGATCACCCTGCCCTCCTTAGCCCCGGCCATAGCCGGAAGCAGTCCCTGAAGGATCAGAACAGCGGAGCGGAAGGATATTTCCATATGTTCCTTAAAGCTGTCCCAGCCGAGCTTTCTGAACTGCATGGGTTTTGCCTTTGGAGCAGGGAGATGTACGATATCCGTCGGTGTTCCTTTTTTTATTATCTCTTCGCACATCTTTTCCACCTCTTCGATGCTGCTCATGTCCACTCTCCTGCATATGAGCTTTCCGGAAAGCTCCGGATGATCTTTTTTCACATCCTCAAGCTCCCTTTCCGAGTGGTGGAATGTGGCATATATCCACTCAATATCCCCTGTGCCAAACTCACATATCTTCTCAAGCAGCAAAGAACCAAGGTCTGACGCTGCCGCGGCTATTACGATCCTTCTCATCTTCTCAGCCCACCCCTATCTGCATAACTGCCTTCAGCTTCTTTTCTCCTGATCTTAAAGTGACTTCAGCCTTTACTCTGATAAATCCGAATCTTTCATCTTTTTCTGTCACCCGGCCCGTTACAGTAAGTTCGTCACCCGGATAAACAGGTTTGTTAAATTTTATCTCAACTGTCTGAATAAGCGAATATTTCCCCGGAAGGTAAACCCCTGCAAGCGTGGACAGAAAAGAGGCCGTAAGCATACCGAAGCACACCTTATCATCATAACCCTTATCTGCGGCATAGCCTTTATCCGCGTGAAGCGGATTTACATCCCCTGTCATTTCCCGGAATGAATCCATCATTGCCTCTGTAACCAAAACAGTGAATGACTCCTCCTTGCCTACTGTTATATCCTCTATCCTGTATTCATTCATAGCTTTTCAACATCCTCCACAACATATCGCGCCCTTCTGAGGTTCAGATTTAATATAAGAGAAAGATATTTTATGACAAAGGTCAATATGGCAAATAGTACGAAAAAACCTATTGCCAGAAAGATCATGATAGGAGTCCAGCCTGCAACGGGATGCCCTGTTATATAGATCACCACTGTATATATACCTACTACCGCGGCAAATATCAGCATTATCACTGACATTATCAGCGATACCTTATACCCTATGTTAGTAAAGAGTATAAGAGAGTCCACAGCCAGAGCCCTTCTTTCTTTTTTCGAGACTCCCGCTCCCGTCCGGCTGCCTGAAGGCACAAAGCGTAGGGTAGTCTGCTTTAAGCCTGTGTTGGCATTTACTGCCTTTCTGTACATCCTTGCTGTATTCATTGAAGCCACTCTGTTTATCGCCCGCCTGGATATCAGTCTGAAGGATTCGGTTCCTATCTTAGCCTTAACATTGGAATATTTATTAAAAACGTGATAGAAGATACGCGAGGATAAGGGCGTACTTTTCTCCGGACACGCGGAGACCATGTCATATCCTTCCTGCATCTTTCTGTATACTCTCTCTATCATATCGTCGGGCCAGGAAACATATGTCCTTTCGAATTCGTATACGAAATCTCCTATTGCCATATCCTCGCCTGCCGCCATAGACAACTCCATTCCCTGCGAATAGCCCATATCAACTATGGTTACCGCGCATCCAAAGCCGTCCGCCTTTTCCCTGATGATATCTCTGGACTCATCCTCAGAGGCATCGTTCACACATATGATCTCGAAGTTCGCAAAAAGAGCGTTCATCTTTTCATATACATGGTCGAGCGTTCCCGCAATAGTAGCGGCACTGTTTTTTACATAGATGACGGCAGATATGAAATTCTGTTCTTTTTTTATATTCATAGCACTTCCTCCAGGTCATAGACCGTGGTTATCTTTCCCGACAGAACACTGACAAAGGTGGGGTTTTCTGTATGCACCTTGATATACGCAGGCCTTGAATCGTCCACATCTGACACCTTTAGTATCGGCTTCATTGAGAAAAGCGAACTTTTATATTCAAAGCTGTATTCATCCCTCAGATATTTTTTTGCAAGATGTGACATATACTGCCACGCGCTTTCCGGTCTTACGGGACATTCGTTACAGTTTCCGAGATCTTTTCCGGAACAGTACCCTCCGCTCCTTTTCTGACATTCGAAATCAGGGAGCCTGTCAAAGCTTGTTCTGTGAGGTGTGAAGGTAACAGAAGTCAGTGAATGGAGACCTGTTTTCCCAAAAGGCATAATCGAAAAAAACGGCCCGTCCATAACTGTTATCCCCACATCTTTCAGCTTTTCTCCCGCGTCTGCAAGGATGACCTCGCACAGCTCGTATTTTATTTCAAAGGGTTCAAAGCCCGCCATTTGGCATATTCCGTTAACAGACGCATATGTCGCGTTCAGCACAAATGCTGTTTCAAAGCTTTTGCCATTTGCTTCGATCAAATAGCTGTCTCCGGTATTTTTAATGCCTTCCACCGGAGATGAATATCTTACCTCCACATTCGGCATCGAGGATATCTCATCCAGCATCTGATCCCTCAAGATGACAGCGTCAAAGGTTGCCTCTCCCGTAAGGTAGGCACCGTCACACATCTTGTCTTTAAAATATTCCTCAACAGCTATTTTCCTGCATTCTATTCCTGCGGCTGCGGAAAACTTTTCAAACTCCTTCCCCGCAGTCCATGAAAACCTGCTGCCTGTCGCATATATCTGGCGGAAATCATTTTTTATGCAGTCAGGATGATTTTTTACGAACCGGTCGAAATACTTAACACAGGAGAGCGCCGTGGAAAGAGACCTGGGATAATGATATCCCAGGTGAACTCTTGCCTGGTTAACATAGGTAGCTCTTTTAAAGCTCTCAGCCTCTTTTTCCAGTACAAGAACTCTTTCACCCTTCTTTCCGCAGAATGCCGCGGCATAAAGCCCGTATATACCTGCACCTATGATGATCTTATCGTACATCCCTTACTGCCTGTCCTCTCCGGCCTTTAAAAATCAAATATCGGATAATAATCCTGTATTATAGTTGTTGAATATGTATTAATAACTATATCAGGTCTGTTTTCTTTAATATAGTCTTTTATGCTGTCCTTAAAATATCTGGGGTCGATCAGTTCCGTTTCCCGGCAGTTAAGCGCAAGCGGAGATACCATAGGGATCGCCAGACTGTCTCCCACTACTATTATCCGGATATCATTTGGCGCAATGTTATTTATCACCTTTGCGCTTCCTGTTCCGTAAAAGCTAAGGAGCGCAAGGTAGCATTCTCTCCAGTAGATATCCTCCTCTGCCATTTTATCGTAGTCATACGTAATGCTGAAGCTGCCGCTGCGGTCTATATCCTTGTCCTCAATAATAAACCTGATGTCTGTTTCAAACTTCGGATACAGAAGTTCAAAGTCATCAGGCTCAGCCGCGGCGAGGCTCGCCCTTCTTCCCAGAGAACCGAGGTAGTAGCGCTCTCTTATCTCGGTATCATACTTTTCAATATCATACAATGACAGGTCAGCCTCAAGTCCGTAACTCTCATTCAGATATCCCGCAAGCCTGGAGGTTGCCCACAGTGCTGCCGGCTGCCTCCAGTGATGGTCGGTCTTAAAGAAGATGCTGTGATAATCCTCAAACGTATCATGTATATCCTCTCTCAGATCAAGGCAATCTATACCGTAGCCCTTAAGATCACTAAGCAGCATGTCCGCATTCCCATTCGCGTGATCCTTTACATTGTTTATCCCTTCATCGCCGTATTTATCTATGTTTCCGGGCGTCTGCATATACAAAAACTCTGCTCCGGCCATCTCTGCGGCGTCCTTAAGGCCTTTGATCTTTGTTGCTATCTTATGAATGCTTTCAGCGCTTTCCTTTTCGTTCGCGTTGGCAAGATAACCGTTATCCAGATACAAAATGCTGTTATATTCTCCGGGGGCGTACAGCTTCCAGCCGATCAGCTTTTTACATGTAACAGCCGCCTCCACTATCCTGTGCCTTCCCGGCAGCAGGTCATTTGAATAAGCTTCCACATAATTCCTTGCCGCATAGGCTGAATTTTCGTAATTTTTATGCAGCCTGGTGACAAAAGGATCGTCCTTTCTTACTTCATATATCTTTGTTTCAATATCATGATCCATTTTAAACAGGTCTGCGGCACCGCACTTTATCGCTATTGCGCAGCCTGCTATGGAAAGGAGGAACGCTATCATTATCCCTATGACTATCCCTGCGGATATTTTTTCAAATACACTGTTTTTCTTTTCCATAGCTTAAAAGTTAAAATATATGAACGGATTATAGGTTTCAGTTACAACGGACAATACTGAGAGTATAAATATCGCAACTGTGAGCACTGCCCTGAATACATGTTTAACGGTTCGCCCCTCCATCCGCATGCTGACGTATCTTGCAAGAGGCGTGGCCAGAATGATCGCTGCGGGTATGAGTATCTTTCCGTTTGAGATATATTCCACGAAGGCACTGTCCGCAAAGACCACACCCCCGGCACCGAACATATTCGCAATATAGGTTCCGGCCGCAGGCAGGCTTTCCGCTCTGAAAAGCACATACGCGATAAGCAGAAAGAATATCACATAAATATGATAAAGTATCTTCACCGGCTTAAAGCCTTTTTTTCCTGCCGTCTTAAGCGCTCTCTTACCCATGCCGGAGATGCTTTCAAAGCTCATTAAGACAAAGAACAGCATTCCCCAGACAACAAAATTCCAGTTAGCGCCATGCCACAGACCCATCGTGAGCCAGAGTATGAACAGCGCGAGCGTCGATGGAATGTATTTTCCTTTTTTCTTTCCGAACACTTTCTTTGTCCATGCTCCAAGCTTAATAAATCCGCTGCTCTTCTGAAGAGGGTAAAAAAGATAATCCCGCATCCAGCTTCCAAGGGTCATGTGCCACCTTCTCCAGTACTCGGTGAAGGATAGTGAAACATACGGATAGTCGAAGTTTTCAGGGAAATGAAATCCGAACATCCTTCCCAGGCCTATTGCCATATCCGAATAACCGGAAAAATCAAAGTATATCTGAAGCGTATAGCATACAGTGCCAAGCCATGCGGTCATCACGGATAATGAGCCCGCGCCTAAATAAGCGTAGTCAACTATGATCGCAAGAAAATTCGCGATAAGAACTTTTTTGCCGAGACCATATACAAATCTCCTCACTCCCTCCGCAACATCAGCAAATGTCTCCTGCCTGTCTGTAAGCTCTTTGGAGATATCTCCGTATCTTACTATCGGTCCGGCAACAAGCTGAGGGAACATCGAGATATAAAGCCCCAGCCATGCCGGGTTTTTCTGAACCCTGTCCTTGTTAAAATAAACGTCAAGGATGTACGAAAGTATCTGGAAGGTATAGAAGGATATTCCCAGCGGAAGCGCTATATCTATCTTTACGGAAAACATCCCCGCCGCAAAGCCGAGATATTTAAAAACAAACAAAACACCCAGATCACACAAAAGCGCCGCTGATAAAAGAAGCCTTCTTATACCGGTTTTTTCATATCTTGAAAGTCCTATTCCTATCAGCCAGTTTATGATGACAGAGGCTATCAGTACAAAGATAAACCTTGGCTCGCCCCATGCGTAAAAAACAAGGCTCGCCACCAGAAGGACTATGTTCCTGAATGTCCTGCCTTTATCCTTCGCCTTTTTGGTAAACGGGTTGAAATAAAATATCAGCACCAGAGGCAAAAATATGAATAAAAATACATTGCTTGAAAAAACCATTTTTATTTACTGTCTCTGTATCCGGTATAGTCCTTATACAGATCGTTGTATATCTGCTCCATGTCTGCTCCCGTTCCGCGTTTGTCGTCAAAGCCGCAATTTTTCTTCATGTAATCTCCCAGATAAACGCTTACTTTTTCCGTTCCGTATATATTAAAATGAGAAAAGGAATCCGCGAAATCCCTGTTTTCGTCTATTCCAAGCTCATCTATTATCTGTTCCTCATTCATATCAAAATATTCCAGACCCGATTCTGCCGCATATTTTGATGCATCCCCGCATATCTCTTTTGTCCACATCTTGGAGGGCGTCTTCATAAGTATGAGATCAACATCGTTTTCTGTACACAATGTCCTTATCTTCTCAAGATACATCAGATTCAGTTCTGATATCTCCTTCAGATATGTTCCTCCAAGCTCTTTCAGCGTAGGCAGCCACTTGTAGTATCTTTCATAAACAAACACATCTTTTGTCGCCACATAACCCAGAAACGTATGCTCGTATTTATAGTGATACTCACTCCTCAGGTTTCCCTCGAAGATGTTCTTCCACCTCTCGTGAAATTTATACAGCGGAATATAATAATTTATCTTGCTGTAAGTGCTGTTTACCTTTATCTGATTATTCTCATCATCTTCGCCCAGCCGTGAAATAAGTTCTATCTTATTGCGGTTGAATGGCATCTTGTCAAGAGAGAGCTGGTTGAATGACGGCGTTCCGTAATTATACTGGAACGCAGCGCAGTCCAGGAACACTGTCTTCGGGATATGTTTCTTGAATTCATTTTTCAGCTGATAATATGATATTATCAGCGGCGCCTGCTCCGAGGAAAGATTGTATCCTGTATACCCTGTTTCATTCCATATCACAAGCGGATTGACCGCGTAAAAAATATTACTTGTTCCCAGCATGATATAATCCACGTCCTCCAGACCGTCAGTATCGGCTGAAAAATCCGTGTCAGGCATAAGTATCCGGTTTGCGAAAGCCAGTAAAAACGCCAGTATCAGGCAGAATATAACGGCTTTAAATACTTTTTTCATATCTGTGATCCCAAGCTTCTAATATGACTGATAAACAAAGCTGCTTGAATTATATCCTCCGTATTTTCCGAATATGACTATTGCCATTATCAGCGCCAGCAATATCACCCACCTCAGCGCCGTGTTCATCTTTGCAAGCTGCCCTCTCGGATCCTTCCGTGTATGAACCCGGGATACGATCAGCCATATAATAAACGCTGCAGCCAGCACTATGGCATCATAAAGGTCCAGCCCTGCAATACTCATATCTGCTGCCTTCCCGGCCGGTATTATAAACGCCGCAGCCGGCTTGGTAAAAATACTGCCCAGATAAGACAACGCGTCCTTTAATGTAGGCGTAAATACAAAATACGCCGACACAGCGCCAAGGAATATGGTCCTTATCATCATAAAAAGCTGATATGGCATCGATCCTGTAAGTACAGGAAATCTTTTCCTGAATTTCTTTACAAGCGGCTCGATGACTGTCGAAAGTATCACAAGGACTGCGTAAAAGGCTCCGCTGACAAGAAAGACCGTGCTTATATCATGCCATACCGCAAATACAAACCATACGAACAACAGTCCTGTGCAGTTAACGATAAGAGCCGCATTCTTCCTTCCTATCGTGTCTTTTGTCTTTCTTATAAATGTTTTTGCCGGGCCGGACATAGTCACACTGAACATAACGTAATCCTTAAGCCATGCTCCCAAAGTAATATGCCACCTGCGCCAGAATTCCGGAACGCTCCTGGAGATGTACGGATGGTCAAAGTTTTCCGGAAGCGTTATTCCGAATATCTGCGCCGCGCCTGTAACTATATCCATACAGCCTGAAAAGTCTGTGTAAAGCCTGAACGAGAAGAACAGCAGCGCCACCGGAACATATATGCCTGAATACGCGCTGTCGCCCCATCCGGCGCTCAGATGATCTGACATCACTCTCATCCGTTCAGATATCACAAGCTTTTTAAAAAAGCCCCATGCCATCCGCTGTATGCCAAAGGTCAGATTTTCATAAGAAAAGCTATGTCCCTTTGTCAGCTGCTCTGACATCTCCTCATATCTGCAAATGGGGCCCTGCGTCATCACCGGAAAAAACGCCAGGAACAGTAGAAGTCTGGCATAGTTTTTTTCCGCCGGATATTTCCCTCTGAAAACATCCACACAATATCCTATCGCCATCAGGGAGTAGTAGGATATCCCGAGAGGTACAACTATCTCCCCGGCTCTTACAGGATCAGAAAACAGTATAGACCCGGCCAGCCCGGGGAAATATCTCGTTCCGTATTTGAAGATGAATATCATCGCGATGATCAGCGTGATGACCAGCAACATCATCGCCTTATTCTTTTTATCTTCAAATACTCTGCCGGATAAAAACACCACAAGCGCTTCCGCAAGCAATACAATGATCATCGCGTAGGATGTGAGCAGGCAGAATACCAGACTTGCCGTTAAAAGCAATATCCACTGCCAGCTGCGCGGCAGGATATAATACAGCGCTGCCACTACAACCAGAAATATTAAAAAGTATAGTGATATCAGCGTCATCCCTGCTTAAGCTTTTCCACCAGCGCGCAGATCGAATCCACATTCGCGAGATTTTCTTTTGTGATGTGCTTCGCCGATATCGTTATCCCGAACTCCTCCTCGAGAGCGGAAACTATATCGATGATATCAAGTGATGTTATCTGCCCGTCCTCGAGCATATTGTCACCGTCATAGCTTTCGATCTCGTCGTTAACGTCTGTCAGGATCTCCATTATCTTTTCTTTCATGATCAGCCTCCTATCTTCTCTTTTCTGATGGCAGGCACCGCAATAAACAGCGGCATTGCTGCACATACAGGCATTATATATCTTATATGTTCATTTACCGGCGAGGCTATTGCCATAAGTATGATGATGAACGCCGGTATTGTAAGCATAGCGGCGGCATTTTTTCTTTTCGCGTAGTATATCACTGTTCCGAGAAGCAGGAAAAAATAAGACCCGCATTTAAACAGAAGATTCACCACCGGGATCTTCTGCCAGAGCCGATACCATTTTTCCATCACATTCTGAGCGCCTCTAAGCTTCTCCGGACTTTTTGGCACAAGGTCCTTCCTCACATTCTCCACTGCGTACTCGTCCAGACCAAACTGCACAGTTGTCCCCGCTCCGCCCTTCTGGTTTTTTATCATCGGAAGGATAGTATAATAACCGTCTGTCTGGAGAAGAAAAGCCTCGGCATATGTGACCGGATGCTTTTTCAGCATTGAAGCCCATATCCGGAAATATTCCTTAAGCACAGGCCTTTCATCATCTGCCGCCCACCAGTGATACCATGCTTTGACCGGATCAGATGACATAGGGTAATAGCGTTTGCCCAGCTTCCTGTGATCATCCGTTGAAAATACCTTTTCTATTGTCTTTGCTTCTTCCGCGGTCACCTCTTCCGGGTGATCCCTTACATATCTTGCGGTCTGCTGGAATGGTATGGAGAGCATCTCTGATGTCTCTGTTCCTGTATCGTATATCCGGTTGGTTATCAGGGTAAATGCCGTTGACAGTATGATCGCTGCCGCAGCTCCTGCCAGAACCCGGCCCCACGCTCCTTTCTTTTTCGCAAGATAGATGATAAATACCACAAGCGTTGGTAGTGCCAGCGCTATCATCCCGTTTCTCAAAAGACAGAGCAGCAGTATCACAGATCCGTAAAGAACATAGAAGCCTCCGCCTATCTGTTTTGTGTCTTCAGTAAAGAGTTCAGCGCTCATGACAATAAAATAAACGAATATACCTGTAAAAAGTATATCCTTTGTGCCGCACTGCATTGCCCCTCCCCAGAGAGGTGTTATCGCCAGGACACAGAGAGTAAATATCCGGAATCCGGCGGAAATGCCTTTTTTGGTCATAAAGCTTATCATATAGGCAAACGCGAATATACATACCGCCGTCTGAAAGATGATATAGAAAAATATCCCCGGCTCAAGCCTTCCTGTAAGCATAAGCCCTGCCTTTGAAAACAGCCCTATGATATGTGTGGAAAATATCGGGTGATGTGCGTTTATTGCCTGAAATCCGTCTGCCTGTACCGTCTGGTACATCATGTCATATATTGCTGAACCGGGATAGAAAACCGTTATCCATGGCAGATAGAACACAGCAAGCACTGCTGCGCTTATGAGGAACGGATGTCTGTCGATCGCTTTCCGTGAGCTCTCCTGTTTTTTTATCAGCATCCCTGATGATAAAAGCGCCCCAAAAAAACGAAAGAAAAGAAATATCAGCAATGAACAGACTATCCAGAGGCATAAAAGGATAAGTATATTAAGCGCGCTCCCTTTGACACCGGAAAAAGTGTCTCTGTAAAAAAGAACAAGTGCCATCGTCTGCAGGATGCCAAGGATAAGCGCTGCTATTGCTTCCGTGATATGATTATTAAAGAGCTTCCCGATCAACGCAGCCTACAGATCCTGTCCTCTTGTCTTTATTATCTCTACCATCTCTCCGACGTTTGCCATTCCCGTCACCTCATCCATCGAGAACTTAAGGCCAAATTCCTTCTCTATTGCAACCACCAGATTTATGTGTTCAAGGCTGTCCCAATCCTCTATCGTTTCCGAATTCGTCTCAGCGACCACTTCTATTTCATCATCATCAAAAACATCTCTGAATATGGCGTTCAGTCTTTCGTAAATCTTTTCTTCCATAACTCCTCCGTATCTATCCGTTTACCTCTATAACCCTGCACTGCGGCTTGTACGCCGGCACATCCAGCTTCCATATATCTCCTTCCGGAGTGAAGCCGAGATCTGTATAAAGATCACTGACCATTCCGTTTTTAGCGGTGGGGATATAATGCCCTATGATAGTTGTTACCTGTTTATCTGCAGCCTGTTTTACAAGCTCATCCAGCATGGCAAATTCCATATCTCTTTTTAAAACTCTGCAGCTCATAAGATTTAGTCTTATGTGTGCTTCCCTTCCCATCATATCTGCCGAGGGCGGACTTATGTGCGCCGCCTCTACTGCTACAACACCGTTATCACCAAACCTGTCCTCAAGCCTGCCGTAAATGGTTATCCATTCATCTGAGGCTGCCATTTCTTCGATGTCCGCAACAGAACACCTCAGTGTGGTAAGGTTGAATTGATTGCTTTTGTTTGTAAGCTGCGCTATCCGCGGGATGTGCTCAACGCTGAAGGGCTTTATCTCTGCCCTCATTTCAAGACTTTTTAAATAGTCCTCATAATCCGCAAATTCACTCTGAAGCCTTGAGCGCTCCGCATTGGCTTTATACATCTCGTTTCTGGCTCTGTCATCCTCCGATATATCCGTCACCTCAAAAAACGCGGATCTGTCAAGTATCCTGGCGAACATCAGCGGATCTTCAATCTCCGGAACAGCTATGCCCGGGATCTGTGATGATACTATATGACGTTCCGCCGGATTATCGTCTACAAACACAAAGGAATCCGCCCCGAGGTTGATTTCTGAAGCAATTTCTTTAATATTTACATCTTTCGGGAGCCAATTTGCCTTGATATTTATAAAATCACTGCTCTTTAGGACCCCATCAGTCTCATCCAGCCCTTTAAGGGCATTTTCAGGCTCATTTTTAGATACGATATTGAGCAGGACACCTATATCCTTTTGCGACTTTATATATGTCTGAAAATCCAGGAATGTTTCCGCCTCCGCGCTTTCGGGACCTATCTTAAGGTTTTCCGGACCGTCATCTCCGACAACACCTCCCCAGAGTGTGTTGTCCAGGTCCATCACAAGAGCTTTTTTATTTTTTCCGTAAATGGATTTTATTATGTTCGCAACCGAAAATGAAAGCTCCGGGACCAGAGGAACCGCGGGACAATATTTGTACATGTTCCAGTAAAACGGGTCGCTCCACTTTGCAAGACCGAGATAAGCCGAAAGATAGTTTACATCATTCAGGAAGATGTTGCTGTGGTCTGCGATATATGACGCGAACATACTGTTAAGACCGTTTATGAAGTTGACCTTGCCGTGAATATCTGTCGAGTCAGCGTTTCCGTAAAGCCTGAGATCAGGAAGTTCAAAATTGTTTTGTATGATAACGCAATCCCACTTCTCACTGAGCTTTTCCCATATTGCCTTGAACCTGCAGAACTCCGCATTCATTTTGGAGTTTATCTGTTCTCTGCTTTCTGAAGGCTTGGGGAATGTCATGATATTATGGATAGATGTATGGATATAGACCACGTCGGGGTCAAAGCTGTCTAATTCCGGGTTCCCGAACATAGCGTCTTCATAATATTTATTGTATTCGCTCTCATAGAACTTAGCCTCGATGCCGTAGTTCAGCAAAAACAGATCAAGAACCTGAACAATATTCGCCGTAGTAGACCCGCCCAGTACCGCTATATTTTTTTTCAGCTTTATTTCCGCACCGTTTTTTTCCATCAGCGCGCGTTTCAGAGACTTCTTTTTTTTGATGATCAGGTCATTATCAAAAGGATATTCCAGTTCTTTCATTTCATTCACCATAAACGTTTACACATTTGAATTCAGAATAACATAAAAACGCTCAAAACTCCACTGTTTTGAGCGTTTGACATGTTTTATCAGACCCTTATATCAGGGCGTATGCAAGGCGGCCGTATGCTACCAGCCGGCGAACTGCGTACCCTCATCATTTTCAGGAAGGTCATCATCGTTATAGACTTCATCGTAACCGTCTTCAACGACAGTATCCTCTTCAACATAGGCATCCGTCTCATTTTCCTGCCACGGATACATCCCCTGATAAAGTGAATACGCATACCGCCACGGAAGCAGGCGCGTCTCTTTTACACGTCCTTTTCCGGTGATTTCAAATGCCATTCCGGACACATCTCTTGCTGTGCTTCCGTCCGGGAAACATATGTTGAGCAGGATAGTTCCGCGCATATTTTTCCATTTTGAGATATCAATCTTTCCAATGTAGCTTCTGAGATTTTCATTATCACTTACATAATCCTCGTCTTCAACAAGATCAACGGTATCGACCCTGTATTTTCCTTCCTCCTGGAATTCAACCTCAAAATGATCTACCTTTATTTCTCTGTCCTTATCAAAGAATATCGTAAGCCCGTAGTCCTCCGTAACCCTGACATTAAGAGTATTTGTCGCGGGATCATAGGAATCGATAGTCAGTGTATTTCCGAAGGTATCGCTGTACTTTTCCATCAGCCCGTCTGTCTGATTATCCACCTTTTCCAGTTCTTCAAGGAATTCTGACTTGCTCGATATCTCTTTTTTTACTGTTTCCTGTCCGAACTTCTCAACACAGGTTTCCTCCGCGGAGAACAGATTCGTTCCGAGGCCAAGCCTGTCCCCCTCTATCTCCACGCCTATCGAAGCGAGGGTTGTCGGAAAAAGATCAAAGGTAGTGTAGCTTCTGGTTTTGGACGGATCTGCTGTCGCAGCATCCGCGTTCAGGTACAGAGTATATACTCTCCTGTCATAATCCGGGCTGACGCCGGCGAAATAGTCTTTAGCCATTGTAGTGTGGTCTCCCACCAGAACTACTGTAGTATTTTCATAAAAATCCTGCTGCTCTATCCACTTTATGAATTCCGCAACCTGCCTGTCCGAGCATGCTATTACATTGCTGTACTGTTCTCCCGGAAACTCATTCTTGCACAGAGGGCAGACATAGCCTTCCTCAAAATGTGTATCCGCCGTAAGCATCGAGAAGTAGAACGGACCGCCTTCCTGACTTAGCTGCTCAAGTGTTTCTTTAGCGAAGTCGAAGAGTTTCTGGTCCTCGTATCCCCACCAGACATAGTAATCCTCATCTATCCAGCCGACTTCCTTGGCATACAGATAATCTCTTATTTCTGGATCTCCGTGATCAGCGCAATAAAGCCTGCGTCCTCCGAAGGTTGCGTCCGATCCAAGAAGGAACAGCTCTCTGTAGCCTTCCTCCTCAAGTATATCCCCAAGCGCTGTCACATGAGGGAAGAATGTGTCCTGCGTATCCATATTGTTTCCGCCGATGCTGACTTTAAGAGGAAGACCTGTGGTATGGGCAAACATAGCGCCGGTGGTAAAGTTTGTACCGGCCATTACCAGACCTCCGTTAAGAGCGCTGTCCTTACCCGAAAAGTCCTCACCGCTTTCTGAAAGTCTTGTGAGATTCGGTATTCGGCTCTTTTGGAATCCTCCTCCGGAGGCAGTATCCGCGTATGTTGTCTCCATCGACTCAAGGTAGATATATATGAGATTTCTTTTATTTTCCGGGAATTTCAGTTCAACATCCATAGGATCAACATAGTTTTCTTCTATGAATTTTGAATCACTGCGCTGATCCTCTATCCATTCTCCGAGCTTAAAGTGCTTCCATGCCATCTGCTGAACGCATACACCACCCGCGATAGTTATCAATAAGGTTATGATCACAGCGATCACACGCCTCTTTCTTTTTTTAAGAAGGACCAGGATGACAATATAGGCCGCTATTATGATGATCACGGGAAGAGCGATGTTCAATATCACTGACCTGACCATTCCACCGCCGGTTCCCCCAAGAGGCGATGACAGTTGGAACAAGATCTCGTTCATATCAAGCTCGCCCCATGTACGCAACCCCCATATTCCCAAAAAGCCGAGAGCGCTGACAACAAACAGCAATATCCCGACAATAGTATATATTAATGCAAATAGTGGTTTTTTCTTATTCATATCAAATCTGTTTCTTTGATTTTTCGCAACCACAATATCATAACATCGTGTTCATTTTGTGTCAAAACGCAGGGATACAATTTATGATATTTAGGCAGTAAATTCCCAAAGTAAATCCCACAGTAGGAATTAAAGTTGGATTTACTTTGGGAATTTACGATGATATTTAGGCTTTATCATTTCTGAACAGCTGAAACGCAGATAAAACTTATCCTTGTTCCTGCCGCGCCAGATAAGGTCTGCGCGCATTCACAAATAGTTGCTCCGCTGGTATAGATATCATCTATAAGTATGATACTTTCATGTGCATCCGCCGATCTATCAAGCTCGAACGCCCCTTTTACGTTCGTTTTTCTCTCCTTAGCCCTCAGGTCTTTTTGCGGCTCCGTCTGCTTTTTCCTGTGCAGATATCCGTTCTCAACATTAAACTGCTTCCCGAAAAGCCTTCTGCTCCAATACGCAAAGCTTTCCGCTATCAGTTCAGACTGATTGAAGCCTCTTTGACGCAGCCTGCTTTTATGCAGCGGAACCGGAACAATAACTCCTTCTTTTATATGCTCCCCGAGGCGCGCAGCTATCTCGAAACCGGCAAACTCCGCATTTATCCTTCTGTCATGAAATTTCAGGTCATACAGTATCTTTTTTGCGCTGTCATTGTGCGGCATCAGTGCAGATCCCTGTATGCACCGCTTTACTCCGGAGCCTGTCCACGCCTTTATACTAAAGCTCCCCGTGCAGATGCCCGGGATATCCCGGCAACTTCCGCAAACATAGGCCTGTCTTATCTTTTCCATCTCCACTCCACCCTCACCATAAAGCATCCTGTACCACCTGCGCGGCAATGTCAGGAGCTTTCCGCACACCACACAGGCTCTCGGAAAAAGAACCTGTAAGATTACCTCTGTGATCATTTTCAATATCATGTTTTCAGACGTGCATGTTAAAAGCGGATTCAGTTATCTGATCCATTAGACCCGAATATCTTTTTTGCTCTCTGACGTTCTTTATCATCCGCCTGATTGCATCCTCCACGCCTACAATACATACGCATTGCTTAGCCCGGGTAACGGCAGTATAAAGGATATTTCTGTTCATGAGCAGGGGCGGTCCTGACAGTATCGGGAGTATAATGGCGGGATACTCACTGCCCTGCGCCTTGTGTATGGTGGTGGCGTATGAGAGCGTAAGCTCCTCCAGCCTGTCCGTATCGTAGACCACGTATTTGCCGTCATCAAAGCGCACTTCCATCATCCGGGTATATTCATTGATCTTTTGGATCACACCAATATCTCCATTGAAGACGCCTTTCCCCTCTTCATATACAATACCTGAGCCCGTTCGCATCTCCCAGCGCAGTTCATAGTTATTTTTTATATGCATCACCTTATCGCCTTCCCGGAACACCGCGTTTCCAACAGGCAATTCAGATCTTCCCTTTCCTGCCGGATTTATACTCTCCTGAAGAATTCGGTTAAGGCTTTCCACTCCAAGTTTCCCCTTTTTTCCCGGTACCAGCACCTGTATCTCCCCTATGTCAGCATTGACATAATCGGGCAGCTTATCCCTGAGCAGAGCAAGCGTAGCCATAAGCACTGCCTGCGCATTATCCCTTCTGATAAATATGAAATCCCTGCTTTTTGTTGTAAGTCTTATATCCTCGCCACGATTTATCCTGTGCGCGTTCACCACTATGTCGCTTTCCTCAGCCTGGCGGAATATCCTGGTAAGCTTGACTGTATTGAACTTTCCGCTGCCTATCACATCTTTGAGCACATTTCCCGGTCCAACACTGGGAAGCTGATCTACATCCCCTACCAGTACCAGTCTGGTTCCCGGTACTATCGCCCGAAGGAGCGCGCTCATCAGAAAAATATCAACCATGCTCACTTCATCTATGATCACAACATCAGCCTCCAGAGGATTATCCTCATTTCTGTCGAACCTTGCTCCCGCTGATGTGTCCTCAAGCTCTCCGGAAAGGTCCAGCATTCGGTGGATAGTCTTTGCCTCATATCCGGTCGCTTCCGTCATCCTCTTCGCTGCCCGCCCTGTCGGCGCGGCAAGCATTATCTCCTTGCAGTCCTTTTCAAAGAATTTTATAAGCGCGTTGATAGTAGTTGTCTTTCCTGTTCCGGGACCTCCTGTTATCACAAGTATGCCTGAGTTGGCGGCCTCTCTTACCGCTTCCTTCTGTTTTTCATCCAGTTTAATGCCGCTTTCTTTTTCTATCTCGCTTATCCGCGCGAGCAGCTTTTCCTCCGGAATATCACCCCTCAGATCTATATCCAGCAGCATTCTTGCTATTCCTGCCTCCGTATAATAGTAAAGAGAGTGATAAACCCGCTTATCCTCTGATCTTTTTATTATCAGCCTGCAGTCTACAGCAAGATCCATGATGCATCTTTGTATATCCCCTTCAGATATTTCCGGGATATCATCTACAGACAGAGGCTTAAGTGTTTTCAGCACTCTGTTTATCAGGATCTCCTCAGGAAGATATACGTGCCCCTCGGTTGAAGCCTGCATCAGCTCATACAGTGTGCAGCTTTTAATGCGAAAATCCGAATCGGGCGCAATGCCTGCCATATGCGCAATCTCATCAGCTTTTACAAAGCCTATTCCAAGTATGTCATCAGCAAGCTGATACGGGTTTTCCCTGATGATGTCGTAGACTGCTTCCCTGTACTGCTCATATATCCTAACAGCCATTACATTTGAAATACCGTAACTGCCCAGAAACATCAGTGCTTTTCTGAGGTCTTTTTTCTCCTCCTGCTGCGCAGCTATCTCATGAGCCTTTGCAAGAGAGACCCCTTTTATCTCTGCCAGTCGTTCAGGCTCCTCGTCAATTATCCGCAGCGCGTCTTCTCCGAACTTTTCTATTATGCGCTTTGCGGTCACCTTGCCTATCCCTTTGATCGCGCCGCTGCTCAGATACCGCTCAATAGAGAAAATATCATCCGGCACTATCCTGGAGTAGCTTTCAACCTTAAATTGCTCTCCGTAAGTGGGATGAAAAACAAATTCACCGGAAAGTTCAAGATACTCTCCGGGTTCTACGAATCTGAATGTTCCGACACATACGGTCTCACATCCGTCTTCCTCCGCGCTGAGCACCGTGTACCCATTGTCCGCGTTCCTGTATATGATCCTGTCTACATAAGCCTTAAAACTTTCCATAGCCTCGCTATCCATTATAAGACGTATACATTTCAGCGCAAGTGTATATTGAGGGAAAGGCGTTGATCCCGCCGATGATGCATATATATCGACGGACGACTAAACCGGCAATCGTCACACGGAGATATATATGCATCAAGGCGGGAGGTGAACAAGAAGACTTTGTCCCCAAGGATTATTGAATCAAACTAAGAATCGTCATTATACGAAAGAGCTTATGCTTGCTGCAGTAAATGATTATCTAAACCGGGACTTCCATGCAGATGCGCCGAATCAGAAATGGCTGACAGATGTAACAGAATTTAAATACT
>JAZRZO010000037.1:0-1349 GCA_045601405.1 Lachnospiraceae bacterium
GGAGCTATGCAGTGTTTAAGGGGATTGCAAAGCAGCTGGGGTTATATGCGCTGGTAAAAAAGCATTTTCCGGACTGCTATGACGAGATAATGACAGCAGCACATTTCATGCTGTGCGAAGGGAACGTCATGTATTATCTCCCGGACTGGCAGGAGGAAACGGTGAGCTTCAGCAAGGAAGCTATGAACGGAACAGCTTTGAGCCGTCTGTTTACGGGGATCGACAGTCAGCGGAGGATAGAGTTTTTCAACGACTGGTCAAAGAAAAAATTAACAGGAGAATTTCTTGCCTATGACGTAACATCCATATCGTCATACAGCAAAGGGATAGAGTCATTGGAATGGGGATATAACCGGGATAAGGAGAAGCTGCCGCAGCTGAATATGGGAATGTACTACGGAGAGAGCAGCGGGTTGCCTTTATACTACCGTCTGTATCCCGGCAGCATACCGGACAAGGCTCATTTGCGGTATATGGCAGAGGATACGGGGATCATATCCTGTAAAAAGACGAAGTTTGTAATGGACAGGGGCTTTTATTCGTCGGAGAACCTGAATTATCTGACGGACAAGGGCTGCCGGTTTGTGATCGCCCTGCCGGGAAGTCTGAAATATGTAAAAGAACTGATCGAAAAGCATGGGGCAGAGATAGTAAACCGCTCTGAATGCAAGCTCGGGACGGATATGCCATACGGTAAAGCGTTTGAAGTGACGGAGTTAGGCTTCCGTATGATGGTACATTTATACTACGATCCTCTGAAAGCGGCGAACGATTCATCGGCATTATTCAAAGAGATCGAAAAGCAGGAGAATGAGCTACGGGATATGACAGAAGCACCGGACAGGAAACTCCGTTATGACAGGTATTTCTTTATAAATGTTTCGTCTAAAGACGGAACTCTGTCCTTCAGGCGCAACAACGAAGCGATAGACAGGGCTCTGCGGCAGTGCGGTTATTTTTTGATCGCGGAAACGGATTTCAAAAAAACGGCGGCAGAGATCTTAGAGCTCTACCGTCGGAGAGATGTTATTGAAAAAAGCTTTGACAATCTGAAAAACGAGCTGGACATGAAGCGGCTGCATATTCACAGCGAGGAAGCGGCAGAGGGAAAGACTTTTGTAGCATTTATTGCTCTGATTATCCGTTCTCAGCTGCTGAAGAACCTTGGCGGACTTATGGCGGCAGAACAGATGACCCTGCGTAAAGTGCTGACGGAGCTTGACAAAGTGAAGCTGATCGTTTCCGCTGATACTGTCTCCGGTGCAAGGCTTCTCAACCCTCCTACAAAAACTCAGAAAGACATCCTTGCCGCCCTCGACCTGCCGGTTAACTCCTTTGACCTGTTTTTG
>JAZRZO010000038.1:0-1387 GCA_045601405.1 Lachnospiraceae bacterium
ATCGTGAAGAAGCTTTGCTATGGCCGGAGTCTTATATGCTGAGTCTCCTACGACTATTTCCGTATCTAAATCCTTGATCTTCTCATATAAACCTTCAAAGGTTTTGCCATCATTTTCGTTGCCTGGATTTACGCTGTAGCCGAGAACTACTCCATGTCTGTCGCAGGCTGTCTGCACCGAGTATGCAAATACGTTCTTATGTTCGCCTTTCCTGAACCAACCGCTTTCCGGATCACTGGTACTTTTCTTTATATGCTTTTCGTTCTTACGACGCTTCTGCTTCTTCTTTGACGTATTCGGATTCGGTTTTCCCGCACCGCCTTTTGGCGCTTCGTCATCCTTGTCATCCGTTTCGTCCTCCAATGCCTCTTCTTTCAGAGGTTTCTTCCCGTGTGCCTCTCTGTCCTTCTGTATTTCTTCCATCAACTGCTGCTCATACCACAGTGTCTGCTCTTTTGCTATCTCATCTACATATTTCTTGCTGTTGGCTCTTGCCTTCACATGAGTGGAATCCACGAACACTACGCTTTCATCTACAAGTCCTGCCTTTGCACATTCGCTCAATACCTGTTGAAATATCTTCTCAAACAGATCGGTTCCCTCAAACCGTCTGACATAGTTCTTCCCAAACGTGCTGAAATGCGGTACCTTGTCGTGCAAACCTAATCCCAAAAACCATCGGTATGCATTGTTTACCTCTATCTCACGTATCGTCTGCCTCATGCTCCTGATGCCAAACATATACTGTAAAACGGGCAGCTTGATGAGAATGACGGGGTCGAGGCTCGGCCTTCCGTTATCTTCACAATAGCTTTCCTCCACCAACCCATATATGAAGCTCCAGTCGATCGCCGCCTCTATTTTTCTCACTATATGCTCTGCCGGTACAAGCTCGTCCAAGCTTATGATCTCTACTTGCTCCCGTCCTCTCTCTCCTATCTTCGTCATCATCCTTATCGCCTCCCCATCTGCTCCTAATTATACCATAAAAAATACCCCTCATAAAGCTTTTTCGCTCTATGAGAGGTACTTTGTCTACAGTCTGAAACGGACGTTTTTCACCGCCCGCTTAATATCCTATTTATAAAATGCCCGTGAGGAAAATTTCAATGCCGATGGCGATCAGGATGCAGCCGCCGAGAATGGATGCCTTCCCCGCCAGCTTCGTACCGAATTTCCGTCCGATATAGAGTCCCGCCATGCAGATAACAAAGGTCACAACGCCGATGATCAGTGCCTCGATGAGCGCCTCGGGGAAGCTGTATTCCGCGATTGTAAAGCCCACGCTCAGCGCGTCGATGGAGGTGGCGACCCCCTGCATCAGCAGGGCGCGAAGATCCAGTCTGCCCTCCCGCTTCTCGTCCTCGCCGCCTTTCAGCCCCTCCCG
>JAZRZO010000039.1:0-1000 GCA_045601405.1 Lachnospiraceae bacterium
TCCGGAAGGGAAATCCTGTGTGGACGAAGACAGGAGGAAATAATCTCTCTTTTTATTTACCAGAGTTTACCGCAGTTCGGGCAGAGAATCGCCGGTCTTCTTCCGCATTTCGGGCATATCAACTGTCCGCGGGAGTTCTGTGTTAATTCAGCGCCGCATTCGCGGCAGTATATTTCCTTGGTATATCCACAGTTGTGTCGGACAGGCATAATAGTATTATTATCCTGCTGAATAATAGTCTTTTGTATCGAAAAGAAACACTCATGCGAGGGATGGGATTCGAACCCATGAACTCCTAGAGACTGCGCCCTAAACGCAGCGCCGTTGGCCGACTTGGCAACCCTCGCTCATTACAGAAAATTTTCTTATTATACTATTATGTGTGATGTCTAAATACTCTTTTGTATATGTCCGTGAGTCTTATATCGTCTTCATCCAATTACTTATAATCAAAAAAGCACATACATAATATCTATATGACTACCCTTCAGGAATATCTTAAAGAATGCGGGACTGCAGATACTCTTTCAGCCCTGATTCTCCTTATCGCAGAGCAGGCTATGCCCATTCGTGATGCGTTTATCAGTAATCAGAATTATGCGGACTCCAAAAACTCTTCCGGAGAAACTCAGGCTGAGATGGATACCTGGTCGGATACCCATATCACCAATACCCTTGCTGCAAGCGGTCTTGTCCGTGAAGTCGCATCCGAAGAGCGTGATGATATCGTTCATCTTGTTGAATCAGCACCATACTCTGTAGTAATGGACCCGCTTGACGGCTCTTCCTTAATTAAGGTCAACCTCTGTGTGGGAACTATCGTAGGAATCTATGAGGGCAGTTCTCTTCAGGCAGGGAAAAATCTGAAGGCAGCATTTTATATGCTCTACGGACCTATGACGACAGTCACTGTTTCTGTCGGATGCGGCGTTTCAATTTTCGCATTAGATAAGGACGGTGTCTATAAGATGCTGAAAAACAATGTCAGAATTCCTGAAGG
>JAZRZO010000040.1:0-2389 GCA_045601405.1 Lachnospiraceae bacterium
GCGTGATACAATGTATCATAAAGAAACCGCTGATTAGAGTAGATCAACGGATAGAGTTCTTCCGGTACTGTAAAGACAGTATGAAAGTAGGGGACATCCAATACGTTTTCCTGCTGTTTGTCGATCCACTCATCGACCTCCATGCCCTGGCACATGGGACAATGACGGTTCTTGCAGGAATTATAATGGATATATTTCTTATGACAGCTTTCGCATTCACTTAAGTTGGCTCCCATTTCAAGAGTCCTGCATTTCATAATGCACTGAGAAACCAACAACTGTTGCGGCGAAAAGTTCTTTGTTTCACTGTATTCCGGAAGAAACTGGCGAAAGACATCCTGAATGGTGATATCACTGCTCATACTGATCACCATCCTTTGCCTTCTCAGGATGATCGAGAGGGCTCTTGACACCCATGACTGCTTTATTAGATACATGAATGTAAACTTCAGTAGACGAATAGCATTTATGTCCGAGCATAGCCTGAACAAAAGGCATCTCCACGCTGTTCTCAATCATGTGTGTAGCAAAGGAATGGCGGAGCATATGAGCATGAACCTCGATCCCTGCCGCATTGCCGATAACCCGAAGCATAGTTTCAACGCCACTGACCGTAAGCGGCGTACGAGCTCCTCGTTTAGCGATAAAGAGAGTTTCCCTTTTGACCGGATAGGAACGCCAGTATTCAGTCAGAAGTTCCAGTGCCCGGTGTGAAAGGATCGTCCAATGATCTGAATGATTCTTGCTTTCCGGGATGTACACCTGCATGGTACTTTTATAGATATCTTCCGGCCTCAAACGCACCAGTTCTCCAACCCGAAGGCCTGATGAATAAAGCAGCGCGATGATTGCTTTGTTTCGGATATCTGTCGCTGTGTCAATCAGCTTTTCGATTTCCTCTAAGGTGAGAACCTCCGGAAGCTTTTTATCAAGCTTCATCCTCGGAACGGTGTCTTGGTCCCAGGGGATATGCAGAACGTGTTTATATAAAAAACAGATGGATGAATTATAAAAGTTACAGGTTGATGCTTTAGCTCCGGAGCATCGCTTTTCCAGGATAAAACATCTGGCATCCTGAAGCGTCAGCTCTTCCATTGGTTTATTCCCAGTCCACTTCATAAAGTGACTGATGTTGCGGACATAGGTGTCCGCAGTTCGAGAGGATCTGTTACGGATCAGGCATTCCTCTCTGATTCTTTCAAAATATTCTTCGTACATAAATAACCTCCATGATAATAGCAACATTGATGAGTCACTGCCGTCATGGAGGTCCGCGAAACAAAGGAAACCTCTTGTTATAAGAGTATTCTGGTGTTATTCTATTCATGGCAGTGTTAGCGGTGATCCTGTTTGATTGTTTGATTGTGGTGATTTAACAATACTACTTTTAGGACCCTCTATCTACTGCCTTTTTAGCGAAAGAAAAGCTGCGCCACAGCCTAGGCAGGCCATCGCGCAGCGATTTAGTTCAATTAGAATTTGTCATTCATCCAGGAAAAAGGAAGGGACAAGTTCATGACTGACATATTTATCGCCGTATCGCAGACCGAAAGCTTTCACGTCCCTGATATATTCAATGATTTCCTGAAGCGTTTTTGTTTCCAGACCGTCCTCAAAAAGCTGCGTTTCAGCATACATATATGCCGGATGATCCGGATCAGTGTATCCGCCGCTTCCCACAGATAAACGCTGTTCCTCTTTTTTTCAGTGATCCCACCAAAGGATAGACTGGACTCGTCCGCCTTCGGCATAAACGAGGTTCAAAAAAGTTTGCCAGTCCTTAAAAAGATACTCAGAGCAAAAGGAATGCGCAGCGATATATTCTTTTATTTTCTGACTGGTCATGGCATCAATCCCCCCCCATCATCCACGTGCCATACTGTATTTTTACCGAATGGTTTTTTCGTATACAAGATACTCTTTTAGCGCTGCTGCAGATTTTCAACATGTGCCATTAGCACGTTGCCTGTCAAAACAACTTTATTGATGTACTCCCTGAACTCACCACTTATAAGACTCCCGAACCTCTGCCACATAGTCTTGTCATCGCTGATGCTCTCAAGGATAGTTACATCAATGACATTCAGAATCTCATCATTGTCGTCATGACAGACAAGATGCCACAGATGATCAACAAATCGGCAGAGCCTTCCAAAGTACTTTGTGTCACCGTTCTGAAAGGCTTTATTTATTTCAATGTTAACAGTCTGCATTGCGAATATATGCGGAAACTCAGAAATATGCTCCTCGCTCAGATTTTGTTTTTCAGGAAACCATTCTGCATATTCTGTCAAAAATTCTTTTCCGGTCAATGTTTATCTCCTCAAAATCAGTATTTCTCAAAACCAAGCCTTCAAACTTTCAACCCATTCCCTGAACGAAACAAGAG
>JAZRZO010000041.1:0-1235 GCA_045601405.1 Lachnospiraceae bacterium
TTTCATAGCTGATAAAATCTGCTTCATTTCCTTTTATCTTTGCTATCCACTCTGCGACATCTGCCGTGTCCGGCAGGAGTTCTGCATCAGAGCCGAGAGATACAAGAGGAAGGGAAAATTTACGCATACATATGTATTTGGTGCGGGAGATGATAAAGACCACCCGGATTATTTTATGAGAGGGAGGATACTCCGATAGAGCGGTTCTGCCTCGTTTTCAAGGATAAACCAGACGATAGATAAACTAACAGTGAAATACCCGTGGATAAGACGATTTCTGGTATCTGTCAGTTTTCTCCAGGGAATCTCCGGGTATGTTTCTTTAAATTCAGCAGATAACTTATTTGCTGCCTCCCCGATTATTTCCAGACTGCGAACAATCGCCCGCTGTTTTATTTCATCTTCACGGAGGTCCTCAAGAGACTGAAGTCCACGGTGCATCCGCAGAAGAAACTCAAGCTCATCGGCAATATGGTGCAGATAATCATTATCGTACAACCCTGTCTCAGGCATGTGCCCAGATCACCTCATTTTGTATCATCTGCATAATACGCGGGTGTATCCCATCCTCCGGGATGAGATCTACTTTTTTGAGGAGAATGGATTCCAGATACTCGGCAAGGTCTAAAAATCTGTCCAGCGACACTGCACCCTCACGGAATGAGAAGAGGATGTCAACATCACTTTCCTCGGTATCCTCCCCGCGGGAAACCGAGCCGAAAACGCCTATTGTCTCCACTCCAAAACGCTCACGTATCTCAGGGAGTTTTTCGCATAAAGTCCGAACGACAGTTTCCTTAATACTGGCATACCTGTCCATTGATAATTATTTATTTGTTTTCCTCAGTTATGATAGTTTCCCTTATCTTATCATATCTGTCCGTTTTGCCTCCGAACACAGCACATCAGAAAATACAACACGAAATAATAAATATCTCAAAGTAAAACACATATCAGAAAATGATGCTCCCTCTGGCCATATCTGCAGCTGCGGTCCTGATAACGTTTATTATAGCCTCCGTTCAGGACATAAAGGACCGCAGCGTGTACAGGGTGATATGGTACCCTGCGGCAGTTACAGGGTTAGTCTGTGTAGTCATCTACTGGGCGGATACACTTCCTGAAAACCTCCCGGTTCTTAACATCTCCCTGGTCTTTGCGGCACTCATGGCCCTCTTCGCATTTTTCGGCCTCTTTGGAAAAGCCGATGCAAAAGCCCTCATTCTGCTTTCCAT
>JAZRZO010000042.1:0-1011 GCA_045601405.1 Lachnospiraceae bacterium
GCCTCCGACTTGAACTCCGCAAAACACCTGACAGCAGCCCTGATTGGATTCATCGCCATAATCGCATGTACTCATATCACCCTGATATTCAGCGAAGAGGCCGCATCTGTTCTCTTATCAGCCTACACCTTAGGACTTTCCGCTGTCCTTACTGCAGTCTGTATCATAATAGCCGTAAGAGAGAAGAAAACCCGCAGATATTTCCTCTCTTTATCCATGTACATGTTCTGCTGCTTCTTTGCAGACCTCTACTTAGGACTGTACAGCCTGCTTTCTGATACAGCTCCATCCGTAATCATAACGTATCCAGTCTCAGTAATCGCCAATCTCGGTGCAAGTGCCTTCATAGCCGCTTTTTGTGCCCGTATCTGGTATGAGGAGATACCAAAGCACACCAAAAGCGGAGGAAAACTTCTCATAGTTTCTGTACTTGTCGTGCTGATATTCAGCATCATTGGAAGTATCAGCATCCGGCAGGGATTTCCGATTATATCAGGCGTATTCTATATCTTATCTGCTGTCACTGCCGTCTGGTATGCGGTCAGATTTTTCACCGTTCCTGCTGCAGCAAAATCGTTTCTTCCTCTGATGACTGTACTTACTCTGTTTATTACCTATGTAATGCTTTGGGCATGTATTTTTCCGCTGATACTCGAATCATCATCAGGTATTGTCCGTCATCTGGTATCAGATCCGGCAGCACTTTTACAGATGCTTATCATTCCGTCTCTCCTCTACGCAGAAGAGCAGAGAGAAAAACGAATGAGAGAAGAGTCAGTCCGGAAAAATCAGGAGGCAGCGTAAATGGATTTGCAGGTAAACGTGCTTCTCTGCGTTGCAGCGCCGCTTCTTGTGATGTTTTTTATTGTTGCTGAGAAAAGTGTGAGAAGAGTTCTGCTGTTTTTTATTGCGGGGATGGTCGCCAGTTTTGCTGCTGTGTATGTTGATTCGTTTGCGGCTCAGTTGTTCGGACTTACGCATATTGAAACGGCATTACAGGCAGCGCCGGTT
>JAZRZO010000043.1:0-2550 GCA_045601405.1 Lachnospiraceae bacterium
GGTTCGACCGCGATAAAAACGAGTTGTGCAATTTGCTTTACATTGCTTTACATCAGATTTACACGGAGGCCCTGAAAAGGGCTTTATTTTTGTCCGCCGCTTTACATTGATTTTATATTGGGCGCACATTGCATAATATAGCAGCCGATTTACCCCGTTTTAGGGCGTTACAGGGCATATTTGGGCCTTGCCGGTGTAGTTGCCGGTTGGCTGTTTGAAGGGGCTGAAATGCCCCTATTTTTATGCCCTTTTGAAGCCTGTTTAACCGGTCTTCCAAAGGTGGGTCCGAATCAGGTAAATTTCATATTGGAGTTACAAATGGGGTGACAATGGGGTGACAACCCGATACCATTTTTAAGCCTTTCAAACGTGGGATAATGCTTTATAATAACCGTCATAACGGCTTTTTTAACAGATAGACACCCACATAATCCAATAAAAAAGGCCGTTTAAGCAGGGCTTAAAGGCCGATTAAAGGTGTTTATATCAATGTTTTATAAGTAAAAGCGGACTGAAGGACGTCGCAAAAAAAGAAAATGCACTATTCTACGCGGATCACACCTATAACAAGAGCGATAGCCTCTATGTCAGAGAGGGGCACATCGAAGGGCTCATATTTCTCATTATCCGAAACCAGAAGAATATATCCCTCCATAGTTGACTTCTTGACCCGCTTCACCATCACTCCCTGACTCCGGGTATAGATGGCATATATCTTATTCCACTGGAAGAATAGTGTTTCCTTTACGACCTTGCAGGCGATGATGTCTCCTGAACTATATTTCGGATACATAGAATTTCCCTTTACCCGGATCAGGAAGTCGGCTTGTTTGAACTCCGCAACCTGATAGTAATCCTCCACCCTCATATCATCGAACGCCGGGGAGCCATAACCGGCAAAGGCCTCTATCGGAATAAGAGGAATACAACCCACGGTAGGCGTTTCTGAGGATACAACCCCACTTCCCCGCTCTTCGCGCTCCATGGGTTCCTTCCCATAAAGAATCCACTCTTTTGAATAGGAAGGATATAATTTCAAAAGGGAATCAACCCACGGCTCTGCAACCTCAATGTCCCCCGGGTTCTTTTCAGCCCGAGAGTATGCGCCGGGAATTAGAAAGTTCCCAGTGTTTGTGCCCTTCTCGAATTCTCTTTTTGACAGTCCCTCCTTATTTAAGACAAAATTGATCCGATCGTATATGGTGGAGCGCAGCATTATACCGTCTCCGGTTAGTAACCAGTCAATATTTAAATTTGGATATTTCAAAGCAATGCTTTTGATTACCGTCGGGCTGATGGACTGGCGAATAGCTGAGACGTAAGCGCTGGAAACGCCTACTTGACGGCCAAATTCCGTCTTTGATATCCCTTGAGACTTTAAATATTCTTCCAGCCTTTCTTTTACAGGAGAGTCCATAATAAAATAAAAATTAAGCGATGCTTTGGATATTTCAAAGCAATGCTTTATATTTGCAGCACCATTACATAAGTAACGACAAAGACAAAGGTAGACATTTTTAGGAATATGAAACTGATTTTGACGAAAAAAGGGGAAATGAACGCTTTGGCGAAGATGTTCGGAGTTTCAAGGATTGCCGTTCATAACGCCCTGCATTTTCGATACAACTCCGAGCTCTGTGAGCGGATCCGCAAAGCTGCCATAGAGCGCGGGGGCAAGGAGGCCGAATACAACAGTTAAATCAAATAGTTATGGAGTCAAATCAAGCAGCTCAAAAGAAGACTCTCTCCAAGCGGGAGAAAGCGCGGGACACGCTCATCAAGAATGTTATCGGCTTCGGCATTATGATCGGGTTTCTGGCCTGTGTATGCGAAGGTCCCAACGGTGAGATCACGTGGGTAAACTTTGTCGGTCTGGCCATATTCGGAGGCGCGGCTTACTTGGCCAACCTCTCCGAGAAGAAGGGCTGGGTGTTTTTCGATGATGATGAAGATAGGGCCTAAAGCATAAAGGTAGCGATTATCCCGGTAGGAAAAAGGTTACTCCGTCCGCACCAGGAGGAAGGTAGAGGTTCGAATCCTCTCCGGGAGCAAAGATACAACGAAATGGCAGAGATAATAAACAACAGGGTCTGCGTGACGGTTCAGGAGCTTGACGGCATATTGTCGTATGAGACACTGAAGCAACTTGCACATAGAGGTCAGGTAGATTGCGCCCAGCGCGGTTGCCGCAACACCTCGGCCCTGTACTATGCTGATTCTCTCCCATACAAGTACCGCTGTGAAGTCTATAAGCGTTATCCGGATCTGAACGCACAGGCTGCCGCCAAGCCGTTCATCGAGGCTCTCGAGCCTGACGGAAACGCCATCAATTTTTATGATGACTTCACCTTTGAGGACGGGACGCACCTGACACCGGAAAAGGTGGAGGAGTATGCCAACAACGCCGCTATCCTCAACGGGTTCCGGTCTTGGCTGGAGGGATCCAACAGCGAAAGGAAAAAGACAAGCCACGGACGGTGTCCGAAGGGAGAGTTCTGGAAGTCGGCGGCTGCCGCTCTGGAGAGAATGGCGGATACATATCCGAACAGT
>JAZRZO010000044.1:0-1715 GCA_045601405.1 Lachnospiraceae bacterium
ATCATAGCAAGTGCCGCTACGCCATTTTCACTCGTCTGCATTTGTATGATCACAGGAATTCTCATATTTTCGCCAGTCTCCAATCAGATGAATGTAACATTTTTATTATATCAAAAATAAACTTCCAAGACAAGCCTTGCAGGCAAAATAAAAAAATGATATACTCATAAATAGGGGGAGGTGTATCCGCGTATGCGGATGCGATTGCAGAAGCAGTGTGTACCGGCTTCAAAAAGGCTTTGCAATCGGCTGCCGGCAATGTGCTGCTTAGAAGGACATCGTCCGTCAAGGATTCCTCCCCTTTCTTTTATTTCTGTATGTTTTGGGGGATTCTATGTACGTGTTTGAACGGATGGCTGATTCTGAAGTAAGAAAAGCCTTCCTGGAAAAAAAGGAACTGCATGCCGCGCCGACTGACGAGGAGTTTGATTTTCTTAAGTCTTATATTCTGAGCGACGAATGCACAGAAGATATTAAGCGCCTCCAAAGCGGTGATTATTTTCTGGCGATTCCCCGTCGCTTTCGCATTAAAAAAATTGCTTCTACAAGGCGCAGAATCTGCTTCAGTTTTCCGCTTCGGGACAAAAGCCTTCTGAAACTTATGGCATTTGTTCTTATGGATTATGACGATATTTTTTCCGATTCTCTCTATTCATTCCGTAAATCGAAGGATCATCGTCATTTCTTCAAAAAGCTTCGCAGGGTGGATTTTTTTCGCAAATACTATGTGCTGAAGACAGACATTCATTCCTATGCAGAGTCTGTCGATCAGGATATTCTTCTGGATATCCTGCGTCCGGTTTTTAAACACGACCCGGATTTTTACCGTTTTCTAAACTGGCTTCTGAAACGAAATCAGTTTTATGAGAAGGGGAAGCTGTGTCACGAAAGAGTATCTATTATTCCGGGCACACCCATCGGCGCTTTTTTCAACAATATTTATCTCACGGAGATGGACAGATACCTGGAAGCGCATTCCCGCCTGTATATGCGTTATGCCGATGATATCGCCGTATTTACCGAAACGAGGGAAGAAGCCGAGGAGCTTTCCGCATATATCCGGGATATAGCCAGAAAGCAGAAGCTTGAAATCAATGAAGAAAAAACAAAAATCTATGAACCGGGAGAAAGCGTAAGCCTTCTTGGCATCCGGCTTTCTCCGGGGGAATTTGATATTGCGCCGGAATCCGTGCGAAAAATCGTTTTCAAGCTGAAGCACAAGCGGAACAAGCTCCTTAAATATAAGCGTAAATATAAAATGACGGACGAGGAGTCTCTCGCTCGCGGCATTAATTATGTAAATGGGTATTTTTTCGGCAGACAGGATGATAATTCTGATCTTAACTGGGCCGTATGGGTCTATGGCATCATTAATACTGTTAAGACCCTTCATTTTATCGATTCCACGGCACAGGATGTTTTACGGAGCATTGGCAGTGGAAAACTTGGAGATGCAAGATACCGTATCACCTATGAAGATCTTACGAAGGCCGGATACCGCTCTCTGGTTCATGAATATTACCACCATGAGGTTCCATAAGAAGCTTACAGATTCGGTTCTGTGGTCTTTGGAACCTTCTTTTTATATCAGTCGCGGCATGGCTGCATATCGTTTTCAGATTCTCTCTGTGTTGTGGAGCATATTATCTTTAATGTATTGCTGTGTTCAGATATCTCCGTCAAAACAGTAAATATCTCATTCATCCAATCAGATA